>NZ_JBCPDN010000033.1:0-23622 GCF_040915425.1 Collinsella aerofaciens
ACCTACGGGAAGGTGTTCACCTGCACGCTCGACCCGTCCAAGGCCATCTACGTCCCGCGCGGCGTGGGCAACTCCTTCCAGGCCCTGGAGGACGGCACCGCCTACACCTACCTGGTGGACGCCCACTGGTCCCTCGAGCTCAAGAAGACCTACACCTTCGTGAACCTCGCCGACCCCGAGCTCGCCATCGAGTGGCCGATCCCGCTCGACGAGGCCACCGTCTCCGAGGCCGACCTCAACCACCCGATGCTCAGGGACGTCGTCCCAATGGCGCCCAAGAGGACGCTCGTCACCGGCTGCAACGGCCAGCTGGGCCATGCTGTGCGCAGGCTGGCGGAGGAGCGCGGCGTCGCCAAGGACTTCGACTTCTGCGACATCGACACCTTCGATATGTCAGACCCGGACGCCTACACACAGTACGACTGGTCGCTCTACGGCACCGTGATCAACTGCGGCGCCTACACCGCCGTGGATAGGGCGGAGACCGCCGAGGGCCGCGCGACCGCCTGGAAGGCCAACGCGACCGGCCCCGCCCTCCTCGCCCGCACATGCTCCGAGCACGGCATCACGCTCGTCCACGTGTCCAGCGACTACGTCTTCGACGGCACCGCCGAGGTGCATGACGAGGACGAGCCCCTCAGCCCGCTGTCCGTCTACGGCCAGACCAAGGCCGCCGGCGACATCGCCGTGGCCGGGTGCCCGCGCCACTACATCATGCGCTCCAGCTGGGTCATCGGCGAGGGCCGCAACTTCGTCAAGACGATGAAGGGCCTGTCCGACCGCGTCGCCGACCCCGAGGACGGGCTCGAGCAGGTCACGGTCGTTGACGACCAGCTGGGCCGCCTGACCTTCACGCGCGACATGGCCGAGGCCATCTTCCACGTGCTGGGGACGCACGCCCCCTACGGCACCTACGACTGCACCGGCTCCGGCACCGTCAAGTCCTGGGCCGATATCGCCCGCGCCGTCTTCGAGGCCGCCAACGGCAACGGGGACAGGGTCGTGCCGGTATCGACCGCCGACTACTACGCCAGCGCCGCCGGCCCCATCGCACCGCGCCCGGTCCACTCCGCGCTCGACCTGTCCAAGCTGGAGTCCGCAGGCTTCCACATGCCCGACTGGGAGGAAGAGCTGGGGGAGTACCTCAAGACGCTCTAGTCGCTCTTAATAAATATGCGAGAATCAAAGCCGCCGTTCTTTAACGGCGGCTTTTCTTGTGCCTGGCGTATAGCTCTGTGCCGGTAAGTGCGGCGGTGGTCACCAAGCGAGAACAGCCTGTCGAGCTCATGCTAGGAGTTCGCGACGGGGCGGTTGACGGCGACCTGCCCGTCCCGGGTGAGCATGCAGGCCCAGTGGAAGGACTTCCCGACATCGAGCTAGAGGACGGCCCTCCTCGCGGGCGCTGCGTTGTTGGCCATGGTATCCTCCAATCGTCGGTCGATCGGAAGCCGTTTCCCGCGACACCCACATTACCTGGCCGTGGCAATCTTCCCTGAGGTCCGGCAGTTTCCTATCAGTCGTCTGAAACGGCGACGCCTGCGTCGACAATACCCCCCGGACCTCTTCGGGGCAGGGAAAGACGGCCGTACGCGGGCGCCCGATCGGCGGCCCAGACGGGCTTGCTTGCATCGTATGCGACACCGGGAAATGCATCAACGGGGTATCGAATAGCTCGTTTCTGACTGTAATGGGGCTTCGTCGCCGGTCGAGCAAAGTAGCCGGACCTTATGCGCTCTGGAGCGTTATCCATCTCGTAACGTTTCCCCGCCATTCATGGGCGTCTGAGTTTCTGGCATCGCTGTGGACACCGCATCAGCTCAGATGTACTATCTATTGGTCTATTATGGCGAGGCTGTGGACGAGTTCATCGACTCGAAGTCGGTGGCGAGGATAGACGCGAAGACAGGAGGGATTCTCTGATGGATAGCGTGTTCAATGACCATGTGTTCCCTAAATACAAGGATCAACAGGTCATGAAGCCTCAGATGCATGGCTTCAATGACCCCACTTTGAGGAATTTCATGCTGTTGGACTCGTCTGCCCTGGTGAAAGACGAGCTTAAAGCCGACAGGTTCGACGATGAGTTCATTAGATCCTTCCTCAATGCCGCCAAGGAGCTTGCGGCCGCCGGGAGGAGAGCAACCGACAGGCCGGGCATGTATGTGATGCTGGAACATTCCTACGCGATTCCGGTGATGTTCCTCACAAGGCACTGTATTGAGCTTTCAATCAAGAGGGCGATAAAAAGATGTGGGGCTAAGCCTAAGAAAGACCACAGCCTTACAAACCTGTGGAACTCCTTGCTCTCGAGGTTTCCGGGGCAAAAGTGCCGTGAAGACAATACAACCATCAAGAACATGGGTGCTTTTGTAAAAGCCATTGCCGAAATCGATGACAACGGCATCAGTCTCCGCTATCCGCAGGACAAATCAGGCAGACTGACGCAGGACAGGCCGCTATTCGTGAATGACGAGGAAGTTGTCTCGTATTTGGAGAAGTTCGTAGAGCAGCTTCAGCTGATTGACTTCGATTATCTTGTCGAGAATGGTAAATAAGTGGTTGGAAGCTGGTCTTTATCGTTTGTAAAACCAGTGGTTGGAATCATGGTTGTATTAGCCGGTTAATCAGAACAGCTGTTGATTATTTTTTAACAGCTTAATTAAGATACCTGTAATTTATGCATAAAAGGTAGTGAATTGCTACCTTTACCATATGGATCTGTGATAAGTGCTTCGAGATGATGATGCCGATCTCGCTTCAATTTATGGGTGTATCGAAAAATAAGGGCGGAGTCGCTCTCGCGTTCCCGCCCCGCAAACCCGAATGATTCTGACTTTCCCGTTATCCGGAACGGCCGGGAAAGTTCGCGTCTCAGTCCGGAAAACCCAATGCTTAAAGCGACGATGCCAAGGGGCTACTCGGTCAGCTTCTTGCATCCGTACCAGGTCAAGGGGAGGGGCAGCCTGTAGAACGAGGTCGGCTCCATAGGGATCTCCTCGAGACTTCCGTTGCCTCGCCGAACCCACGAAGTTCCGTTTGCGTCGGTGAAAGCCGTTTCGGGTGCCGTGCGTACTCCCATTCCGTGCCCTTCCGTCGGGAGCCATGTGTACCATGCTCCAGGAGGAAGCGTGCCGACGCAGACGCGGTCGGGAAAAGCGGGACGGTTGTCCTCTCCTTTGAAAGAGGGGCCGGCTCCGCTAATCCCGACACAGGTGACGATTACGTCGTAGACGGGGGACTCGCTTTCGTTTCGAAGCACGACTAACTGCCAGACGAATCGATTGTCCTTGGGCTGATCGGTTCGGTTTCGACCCCCTTCGTACCATGCCGATATGCGGGATGGCTGATACCGCTTGATGTCGTCCTCCCTGTTCCTTTTGTTCTGGCTGCTTTGCCGCAATGCGGCAATCAAGGTCCCCAAGGTAAAGAATCCGATGAATGCTTGGACAATCAGATTGGCGATGTCTATATCGATGCCAAAAATCATTGGATGGTCACCGGCTCAGCGTCGTGGGGCGATAATTCTAACTCCGAATAATACGGCTTGATCGATGGTCGACGTTACGTAAACGTCAAAATGGGTTTGTCTTAACAGCCTTATTTTCTTAAGACAAACTTGCCGCAACGCCAATTCAAAGAGTTTGCCGTGACGCAGACAGATGCAGTTGGTTGCTGAAAAGCGTGGTTATTTGGGCAGGATTCGCTTCAAAACGCCCGTCGATTATTACGATCTAATGCAGCCTGTAGGGTGGATGTACTTCGATAAGCAGTAGTCGACATGCTCTGGTTTTGAACGAAAAGTCCCAGAGACAATCGATAACGATTCTTCTTTGATGATGCGAGCGGCGCTACCATTAGCAGCGCCGCTTGTTTTCCGCTCGCAGATAGATCCCGCCATGTTGACCACCGAATGCATCTTGACCGACGTGCTCGTACTCCTATTCGGGCACAGAAATTGGAGGCGCGGCCCCCAGCGTCTACTCAGCGAAATTCGTTAAGAAAGCTGACATCGAACACTGTGAACTCCGTCATCGAATCGAATCTCATTGACTGGGATGCGTTCATTAATGATGACTTTGATGCCTATTTCAAAGCTCGCGTCATGGCTTTGCTGGACGCTATTGAGTTCGCACTGGGCAAGTCCATCTCCGATAGGGGCACCGAGGAAACAGTAAAGAGATTTGGCCGCTCATTGGAATAAGATGCTTCTTAGCTCCGTTATTGGTTATAGAAAGAAGGCTTAATGTCTGATTTTGAAATTTTGCAGCAGTTGTGCGAAACAGCAGACGAACTTTCAAAGAAATACATCAGCTCTAGTTCGCCTGACTTTAAAGCATGGAAGACAAGGCTTAATAGTGACAAGTAACTATTTTGTCGCAGAGAACGGTGTGACCCGAAGGTCACGCCGTTTTTCTGTGTTCATAGGTTGTTTGCGTGATGATAGGCTCGGAAATAACGGGAATATCTACATCGTCCACGAAGTTGAAGAAAATCTTCACTTTCTGCTTGCGCTTGCCGCTGGATTTGTCCGGGGCATAGACGATGATTTTCTTGATATACTCGTTCACGATGGTCTGTGTCAGCTCCTCCACATCCACATATTTCTGTGTCAGGGCGATAAAGGCATCCAGACCGTCGTTCATTTCTTCCCGCTGTTCCACCCATTCTTCGATAACTTCAATTTCGAGCTTTAACCGTTCCTGCTCCGCTTCATAGTCCGCAGACATCTTTCTGTATCTGTCCTGATTGAGATTTCCAAGAACATAGTCCTCGTACAGCCGGGCGATGATGACATCCAGATCGGCAAGGCGTTTCTTTGCCTGTTCCAGCTTCTTTTTGTCATCCCGGATGCTGCGCTCCTGGTCAGTCCTGCGGCATTGCAGCCATTCCTCCTGAAAACCGTCCACATCGCTTCGGATATACTCATTGACTGCCCGGATGCGTTCCAGAACGATTTCACGAAGCACATCTTCCCGGATATAGTGGGCAGTACAAGTACCACGGTTGCTCTTGTAGTTGTTGCAGACGTAGTGATCCTGCTTGCCCTCAAAGCTTTTGCTTGTGGCAAAGTGGAGCTTGCCGCCGCAATCGGCACAAAACAGAAGCCCGGAGAACAATCCCTGCCGTTCCGCTTTTGCGGGGCGGCGTTTGTTTTTCCTCAGTTCCTGCACCCTGTCAAACTGTGCCTGAGATACAATCGCTTCCTGTGTGTCCGGCAGATAAAACATATTCTCCGGCTCATTGGGAATCCGCTTTTTCAGCTTGTAGGACTTGGAATAAGTCTTGAAGTTGCAGGTACAGCCTGTGTACTCCTGCCGTTCCAAAATCCCTGCAATGGACTGGTTGCCCCAGTGGTACGGTCTTTCCGGCATCGGCTTTTTCTTTCGCTTGGCATAGAGTGCCTTTGCGGTCATAATCTGCTTTTCTTCCAGAATCCTTGCAATCTGCTCCGGGCCTTTGCCGTCAATGCAAAGGTCGAAGATGAGCTTGACTACCGGAGCCGCTTCTTCATCCAGAATCCAGTGATCCTTGTCCTCCGGGTCACAGCGGTATCCGTAGGGCGGTTTGCCCATGTGCTTCCCACTGGTTCCTCTCTGCCGCAAACTGACACGGACTTTCTTGCTGGTATCACGGGGATACCACTCGTTGAACAGATTACGAATTGCGGCGAAGCCCTCGCTGTCTCCCCGGTTGCTGTCTACGCCATCATTTATAGCGATAAAGCGGACATCATAACTCGGAAAGATAATATCCGTATATTGTCCAACAGTCAGATAGTCACGACCAAAGCGGCTGAGGTCTTTGACCAGCCAGCAGCCCACAAGCCCCTGCTTGACAAGCTCAAAGCCTTCCTGCACACCGGGACGATTGAAGTTCGTCCCCGTATAACCGTCATCCACCAGAATTTTCAGGTTTGTATACCCGTGGTCACGGGCATATCGGGTTAAATACTCTCTCTGATTTGCGATACTGTTACTCTCGCCTTCCTGGGCATCCTCGTTGCTCAGACGGCAATAGAGAATGGTAATTTTCTGCTGATCCAACATAATATCCTCCTTCGGTGGTTGGTCAGCCGACAGTACCGTTGTGCATATTGGAATTATATCATGCTTTTGTGTCGCAGTCATTAACAAATCACCCCCTTGTCAGAAAAAATGAGCCGTTTTACCTTGTCGGTAAGTGGCTCATTTCCATCACACTCCGTTTCAATCACATACCATGTGTTTCCGATCTTGCACTCAATGGTTTTGCAGAAAGAGGACTGTGCCGCTTCCCAACGCTTGCGGCATTCTTCCAGAAAATCAATAGGCGGCTCAAAAATCGGATCGAAGCAGGAGCAAATATCAATATAGCCGATGGCATCGTTGATTTCTTCCATCGGGGCATCTTCCATAATCATCTTGTTAATTTCATCTACGGTTTTCTTCATAGGCAAATAGTTCCTTTCTTAAATTTCCATGTCCTGTCCACGATTGCGGGCAGGGTGTTTGTGTTCATACAGTTCCTTTCCCCTGGCGAGGATGGCATTGATAAAAGCCCAGACCTTTTCAGATGCAATCTCAATCGCATCCAGGAAAGGCTGGGCTTTTTGTTTCAGCTCCTCATAGTCTTTGTTCAGTTTTTCAAAACGGTCTTTCCATATCTTTGCGTTTTTATCTGCCTGCTCGAATTTCTGCTTGTATTTCAGCTTCTCAGACTTTTCCGCAAAGCTGCTGACCGCATAATCCTTTAGCGTGCGGCACTCATCCGCCGTCATGGTAACATTTCCCGTAATGGGATTTTTCTTGCCCATCGACTCAATCTCATGTGCAGTCATAGCAACAGACTTAGCAGCCTGAGTTTCCTTTTTCAGAGCTTCCAGTTTCTTTTTCTGCTTCTCCGTGGCAGCTTTGGCATCCGCTAAGCTCTGCTCGGCCTGTGCCACCTGTCCGGTCACAGCTTCCAAACGCTGCTGTTCGGCCTGTACCTTGAACTGTGTCACCGTCAGATGTTCTTCGGTGCTGCCACATTCTCCACGCTCTACATCGGTATAACCAGCGTTTCGCATGAAATTGAAAAAGTCATCCTGCAGCACACTGTAGGACGACTTCAAAATCTTTTTCCCTTTTGCGTTCAACATAGGATTTCCGTTTTCATCAAGAACGGGTTTGGATTCCCACTTCTTACTGCGGCTGACCTGTGTGATCGTTTCCTTTACCGTTCCCCGGAGGGATTCATCCTTGCATCGCTTCGACCACAGGATTTGTTTCTCCACCACCGGGATATAAACCACATGAAGGTGATAGTGGTACACATCCTCACCCAGAGCTTCCGACATTGCCCGGTTGCGCTCGTCGGCATGCATTACAGCGGAGAGGATATACTGCTCACTGCCCACGATCTCCACGGCGGCTTTATAGGCATCGGCATAAAACTGTTTTGCAAACTCATAGCCGCCGTGGTTGTAGAAATAAGTGGAGTTCACATCGAAAACCAACTCGCCATATTTGACGGCATCCGGTTTCAGCCCTCTGGTGGAGATGATCTTGTCCTGCTCCATCTGCTCAAACATTTTTACATAATCGTCAGTGGGAGACTTGAAGTGAACATTCAGCGCAGTACGTTCCGGCACGATGTCCACATTGGAATAACGGTCTTTTTCACGCTCATTGTGTTCCTGTACTTTTGTCACATCATCCGGAGTTTCCAAGTCCTGATTTCTGGCTACGGTACGGTCTATTCCATCATTTCTTGCCATTGGATTTTTCCTTTCTTTGAGATTTGCAACAGCGGAAGGCTGGAGAACGGCACTTTTTCAAAGTGTAATAACCCACTATGACACTTTCATCCATACTGGCTGCAAAGTGCCGTGGGCTCTCCGAGGGCTCTCCCGAGGGGGAATGCGGTCACTGCGGTGACCTCTGCTGACCAAGGCGAAAATGTCTGCGCCTTTTCCCATGGTCAGCCCGTCTGCATGAAGCTGTTCTGTGTCAACTTCCTCTTGCAGCCGGTGTCCACAGACACTTTTTCAAAAGCCTGTGGACATAGAAACAGCCCGAACGAGAGGATGTGTGCTGTTTCTATAACAAGCGTTTCACGCTCTTTTGCTGCGTACATACGTACCAGCAATGGGATTTACTCGACCTGCCGCCATTCCTCCGGAATGTCCTCCGGTACGTACGTACACGGCGAATCTCCGTAAAACCCATTTATATGAGGTCGTGCAATGGCTTCCACTCCCATGAATCCCCAAACCCGCCGTCCGGCAGAGTTGGTGATGTTGTTGCAATGCTCCAGATTGAATTTTCTGGCATTGGCAATCATGGCGTCGCTGAAGCTGCGGGCTTTCAGCGGTGCAAGGGAGTTTTCCTCGCACCACATCCGGTAGATTTCATAGAAATCCTTGGAGCTGATGGACGCATCCGCTTTGCGCCGGATATATCCCTCTGATTCCATGAAATCAAAGATATTGTTGTTGTCACGCTTGACCGCTTCCCGATTTTCACGGATGCGGTCACTCTCCGTAAACTTAAAGTTGTTGGCAACAAGCCGCTGCAAGCCTTCAAATGCCCACAGGAAGATACCCTCGGCTTCAGCTTTCATCTTCTCTGCAAGATCAGGATCGTCAGCTCTGTCCACCTGCTTTTCCTTGGTGGTCAGCACAAGCTGTCTGCGATAAAATCCGTCGCTGCGGTCATACAAGGCTTGCAGATCACCGTTGCTGAATGCCAGCAATCGGGCGAACATCCAGCCCTGATAACTCTGCTTGCCTTTACGTTCCAAATCCATCTTGCCTTGTGCTGTCACGATGGATTTTACATAGTTGGTCTGGCGCAGAGCTTCCATCCGCATATCATCATCCACGCACAGGAGAATGTGTTCCAAATCGGCACGGGCGAAGCGGTTTTCAGAAATCTTGCCGATGCTGCCGTCTTTCATATTCGTGCCGAAGATGGTAGACAGTACCGCACCGATTTGAGATTTACCCTCGCCGCCGTTGCCTTTAATCACCATCATGCGCTGCCCCTTGTTGGAGGGAATCAGGCAATAGCCGATAAACTCCTGCAAAGTTGGAATGTCCTCGGCGTAAAGCAACCCATCCAGAAAGTTCAGCCAGATCACCGGCGCAGTAGCATCGGGATTGTAAGCAACCGGCAAACGGCTCCGCACGATAGCCGGTCTGCCCTCGGTAAATGTGCCGTTCAATAGCAGCGTACCGTTGGACAAATGAATCCGATCCTGCTCCGGTGGAAAGTCCGGCACTTGCGCTTCCAGTTTCAGCACTTCCAGAATGTTGGTGATCTTCCGGGGGATATTGTTTACGGCACAGAATTTCAGCTTGTCGTAAATCTCCCCACGCAGAGGAAGATCGTCCGTCACTCGACCATCGGGCGTGAAAAAAGCTCCGTTTGCGAAGATGATCCTGCGCTCTTGCAGAAATTCTTCACAAAACAGAGCTTCGTTGATGTTCTGCCCGTCAAACCACATGGGCAAGTTCATATCAGGCGTTTTCCGGTTCTTCGCCATGGTGCGCCACCTTCTTTTTCTTTTGTGCGGTATACTCTTGCAGAAAAGCAATTTTGCCGTCCTGCATCAGCTTGTCCACCAATGCCACCCGTTCTTCCAGATCACCCACCGTCAGCACATCTGCCATATATTCGATATGGCAGTGCATCTGGCAGGCTTCCACAAAACGGTCATCCAGAGCATCTTCCGGTGTCTTGGGAGCATAGCGCACTTTCCAATCTTCCAACAGATGCAAATAATCCGTCAGCACCCGGAAGCACAGCATTTCATCCTCCCGGAACTGACGGATATAGGGACGCTTCGGCTTGACCATAGCTGCGGCAGTGGGCGGTTTCGGGTCAAGCCCGAAGTCCAAAGCCAGCTTTTGCGCTGCTTCATAACTGCTCAGATTGAACAGCCTTGCCACAAGGTCGATCACATCCCCTTTGGCTCCGCAGCCGAAGCAGAAAAAATAGTCCTCATTCAGCTTCAAGCTCGGATGCCTGTCGTTGTGGAACGGGCAGCAAGCCATGCCGTTGTGGCTCACTTTCAGCCCGTAGTGTTCGGCGGCTTGCTTGACGCTGATTGCCGCCTTGATGGTTTCATAGATTGTCATAGAAAACCCTCCGTTCATAATATTCTGGAAAGCACGAAGCACCCGCCGTGATTGGCAGGTGCTTCGCTCCTTCTATTATGGTTATGACGGATTTTTCAAAAAACAGGCTAATGACAGGACAATCCTGTTTCAAAAAACAGGACAACTTATCTGAGGACGTAGATTTCTTCACATTTACATGATATAATTAGAAAAATGAAAAAACAGGACAGGAGGGCAAGCATGAATCAAGAATTGATGACATTGGATTTCTGGCAGGATACGGTCATATATGAGAGCAAAACATTTCCTGTCGGTACGCTTGCCTGTGATGCACTGAATGTTCCTGTGAATACCATTGCAAAAATAAACGAGCAATGCGAGAAAATCAATCTGCTGCTTGGAATATTAAACGCCGGACAGGATGCTTCTGCACTCTGTCCTATTGCAAAGGAAGCTGCTCTGACGATGCTCGATATTCTCAGTCAAACACCGCCGTTCTCCTATATGAATATCTCAAAGCACAGAGAACGGATTGAAAAAGTCTTTACTGTGGACAATGCGCTGAAATATGTGGAGTTTGCCATAAAAGCCGCAACCAATTCTTTGCAATTTGAAGAAATCCAGAACTTTACCGATGCGATGATGCTCCAACGCTATACCGCAGTTTTCGGGCATCTGGCATACTCCCTTGGGGAATACCAAACGGCCATGCTTGATTTTGCAGAAAAAACAGACGGCAACGAAGCAGACCGCACCGCAGAGGGTTTTGCAAAAATGTTCGGCAGCTATTTCCCGCCGGAGTTTTCCATCACGGAAGGCAATGCCTGGATGTCTACCCTGAACAATTCCGTTCAGTATGTATCCGTCATCCGTCCCGGCGAAAAAGTTGCGAAGCTGGTCAAGCGGATGCACTATGTATCCTTTGTAGGGATGTTCCGGTCTGATCTCTTTGAGGGCCTGTGTGTTGGTCATGCACCAAAGAAATGCAAAATCTGCGGCAAGTGGTTTCTGACCACCAACGCACGGCACACCAAATACTGTGGCGGCTATGCACCGGGGGACAAGCTGCACCGCACCTGTCGGCAGATCGGCAACCTGAAAGGCAGAGAACAACGGGAGCTTGCGGACGATCATCCGGTGAAACAGATTTATGAGAAACGACTGAACACCATAAACCGCTATGTGAAGCGTGGTACTCTGGACGCTGATCTTGCAGAGGTTATGAAAAAGCTGGCAAAAGATAAGATGCTCCGGGCATTGAGCAATGTAGCCTATGCCAAGGGAGCTTATGAAAAAGAAATGGACCAGGCGGCTTTGAAAAAGGAAGCAAAATTACGGACGAAATGAGGAATATGTAATGGCACAGAAATATGATTTAACTGATATTGGGAATGCGCTTAGCCGGGTTATGGACAATCCTATGACCAAAATAATCCGTTCTGGCTCTATTGGTGTGTTGGGCGTAGTAAACCCAGTTGCGGGAATTGTAGGCGGAATAGGAAATGATCTTCTATCTGAATACAATACCTTCAAACTCGGCCATCTACTGAACGGTCTTGCATCTGGCTTTAATCTCGAAAGAAGATTGAACGAGCTTTACAACTATGTAAACTCCAGCCCGGAAAAGGCTATTATCGTAGCCAATCTGTTCAAACAAACCGTAAATGCAGAATGCCCAAAGGTTTGCGTTATTTATGGTCTAATTCTTGCAAACCATTTAGAAACACTTACAGAATTCACGCACGAAGAATTGATTGTCTGTAAAGCTTTGGAAAACGCTACGGATTATGATCTGAAGAATTTCAAAGAAATAATGGAGAACTATCTTAAGCCAACATCAAATGGAAGAAGAATTGTATTTCCAAAAGACTTTGCAGATATTGCTGCTTTCACCACCACATGCGATTGGTGTGTATATAATAGAATCTTTGTTTCTCGCACAGCAGAGTGGGGTGAAATGGAAGAAGGCATTTTGGATATGAGCACGTACTATTACGAGGCAAATCCTGCATCTGTTCTTCTGGATAATATAAATGCTGCAAGACAAACTTGGAATTATGGTTAATTATTCCCGCGGATTACTTAGAAGGGAGGTGCGCTATGCTAAATGATTTTTCGTGGAACATGACCGGATACATACCGAAGCACCAAGTTAATCCACACGGTGACGGCATCATCCCCTATGTGGCAGAGCGCATCTTCCAACTGGAACCGGAACCGCCAGCGGTGGACAGTCTGAATGAATATATCCTGTCTGCTTTGCGGGAAAAGAATTTGCTATATTTTTCGTTCTTTCTGCACCACTACGAAACGCAGCTCAACAAGCGCATCAAAGGCTTTCTCAGTGTGGACGGCGGCAATCTGTACGACACAGACCGATTTATCGATATAAAGATCTCCTGCCGGGAGCAAATGCTCCAAAAGCTGATGGACTATGATCCTGCCAAGGGTGCGGAGTATGCTACATACATCTATCCGTTCATCTGGGATTCTATGCTCCGTTTCCGCATGGGCGAAGAAAAATGGTCGGTATCCTCTCTGACCAATTACAAAATGGTGCGATCAATGGCGTGGCTGTACCATAACACCAAAGATGCGGTCAACCAGTTTTCCAAGAAGTATAACTGCGACCTTGCTCTTGCGGAAGAATATCTGAAAGTTGTCCGTGGAATCCGCAACCAGCAGCCGTTCTATATAACGGACGAGGACGGCGAGGAAACAGGCGAGGATATAGCCCTTGACGATAGCTGGAACTATACCGACATCCTCTGGAACGGCATACAAGCAGAAAAGGTACAGCGGGCATTTGAGAAGCTGAATTACCGGGAACAGACCTTGCTCGAAAAACGGTTAGCAATCTGTATGACCTGCGGGCGAGTTGGCTCATGGAAGAACCGCCCCACTTTTGAAGAATTGGCGATTATGTTTGAGGGCAGCACAGCCAGCGGTGCAGAGCGAGCCTACCGGAAAGCGGTGGACAAACTGACAGAACTGCTGGTTGCCGAAGGTGCGCTCCATGCTGTCCGGCTGAAACAGAAAACCAAAACCAAGCGCAAAAAGAAAATCGCCGCCGCAATCTACGAATATCAAGCAGACTGCGACGGCGAATGGGGCGAAATTTCAGTTGATTTTGAGAACGGCACAGCAGAGATTATCCGACTTGCTGATTGGGATACAATTAAAACGAACTGGTTTGCCAAGGAGGCGATCCGGTATATTTTATCATTGTTGCCTGATGCTCTTACAAAATATATGCTCGTCCCCCTTGAGCCGCCACTTATATCTTGAATCCTTACAACCACTGTAAGTGGTATTTGCTGTGTTCCCATGCTATCATTTTATTACAAATGATAGGAGGTATTCACATGAAACCCATTTTGAATATTGAAAATTTAACAAAAATCTATGGCAATGTGCCAAGTCAAACAAAGGCACTGAATGGGATCACCTTCCAGGTGATGCCGGGAGAGTTTCTCGGCATTATGGGAAGCAGCGGTTCCGGTAAATCCACACTGCTCAATTGTATTGCGACTGTGATTCAACCCACAGGTGGAAGCATTCAGGTGGAAGGCGATACTCTGCAATCCCTCAAGGGAAAGGCTCTTGCAGAGTACCGTGGCAAAAAAGTTGGTTATCTATTCCAGAACTTTGAATTGCTGGACAACCTGACTGGCAGGGAAAACATCCTGCTCCCGACTTCCTTGCATGGGGTATCCGAAGCAGAAAGCAGCCAGCGGCTGAAGCAGTTGGCTGACTATCTGGAAATCACTGATGTTCTGGATAAGTTTCCGTCCAAGATGTCCGGCGGCCAGCGTCAGCGTGTTGCGGCAGCAAGGGCTCTGATCTTACATCCCCAAATGATCCTTGCCGATGAACCGACGGGTGCGCTGGATTCTAAGAACGCAAGAAGTCTTATGGAGAAGCTGTCCGGCCTGAATCGTGACGAACAAGCTACGATCCTGATGGTAACCCATGATTCCAATGCCGCCAGCTTTTGCAAGCGCATTCTGTTCATCCAGGACGGCGTGATCTTTCATGAGCTTCGGCGTGGAGACGAAAGCCAGCAGGAGTTCTACGGGCGCATCCTGAAGGTGATGGCGCAACTGGGAGGGGGCAGCGCAAATGTTCTCTAATCTCATTCTTCGGAACAGCCACCGCAGCCGAAAGGAAAACGGTCTGTTTTTCAGCTCCCTGGTGATTTCTATTGTTGCCTTTTACATGATTCTTTCCATCTCCACTCAAGATGTGATGCTCTTTTTGCAGAAAATGGAGAGTGACGCAGTTGACAAACTCCTGCTTCTGATTCCTGCGTTTTATGGGATGACCCTCGGTATTCTGTTCTTTTTGATCTATTTTGCCTGCAAGTATCAGTTCGAGCGCAGACGGCATGAGTTTGGTGTTTATCTAATGTTGGGGATGCGTAGAAGTAAACTGTTTGGTATGCTTCTGGCGGAAGATTTCCTGACCAGTATTCTTGCCATGCTCATAGGCTTACCTGTGGCTGTGGTGCTTTCAGAAATTGTCAGTCTTGTCACCGCCAAGCTGGTAGGCATGGGGATCATCGGTCATCAGTTTTCTTTATCCTGGTCTGCAATTGAATGGACGCTGGCAGGATTTCTGGCAATTAAGCTGACGGCACTTCTGATTTTGAGTGGACGAATCAGCCGCCAGGAGATCGGTACTTTGCTATCCCAGCCAACGAACCGCCCCAAAAAGCAAATGCCATCTGTTATCTATGGACTGGCTGCTATATGCGGAAGTGTGATGTTGGCAGTGGCTTACTACATGGCGATTCAGGGAATTGCATGGACAAAGGTAAGTATGATGGGACTGACTTTGCTGTTGGGCATAGTTGGTACGATGCTGCTTTTCTATGGGATGCGTGCGCTGATTGCTTTGATTGTTAAGAAAGGAAAAGGAAATAAGCAGCTTCATGTATTTACCTTCCGGCAGATTCAGGAGAATGTTATTCATCAGTCAACCTCCATGGCCATCAGCTCCCTGCTGATTCTGGCGGCGCTGTGTTGTTTTGGTGCGGGCGTAGGAATTGCAGGAACGAATAGCCTGTCTTCTGGCCATGTAATCGACTATACTTTTGAAGATCATACTGCAGAAGATTCATCGCAGGTTCTTCCGAATATAAAGGCAGCCCTGAAAGAAAACGGTTTGGAAAATCAATTTTCAGAGCTTTTTGAAATGAGGGTTGGGCGTATTCGCACCACAGAAGATTATGATAATGCCTACAGCATGGACGCTGTTATGGACTCTCTTCGGAGCCTGCCCCAGTCGGAAGACCGGGATGTCCTTCTGAACAATCTTGGTTATGCCACATACCCATATTTGATTTGTTTATCGGACTATAATCGTTTGTTGGAATTGTCCGGCAAACCGGCTCTCCAATTAGGCGAAAAGGAGGCCGCTGTCTATATTGATACAGAGTTTACTACGGTAAGTCGTACCGCAATGCTGAACCAAGTATTGGCCGGACAGCCCAAGGTGGAACTGGATGGTAGTCCGATTCATCTTACAGGAGAGGTTCAGTCTGTGAATTTGGTCACGGACCGTTCTATAACCTTGTCCTTTGCATTGATTCTTCCGGATGAAGCATTCCTATATTATAGCCAGGGAATGTATGATACCTATGTCAATGCGGTGCTCAGTGAGCAGGCTCTGGATGGAAATAGCCTTATGACTGCATATTTGGATTTGAACGAGAAGCTGGACGAAACTGGCATTGAATATGAAAGCTATCTTCAGAATATAGGTCGTCAGCTTTTCTACACCATAGCATCCAGTTATATTACCCTCTATCTTGCGATTGTTTTCCTGGTAGTTGCCAACACCATCGTGGGTGTTCAGTTCCTGATGAGTCAGCAGAAAACCGGGCGCAGATACCAGACCCTGATCCGCCTGGGAGCTACTTACGAAACCCTTTGCCAGTCTGCTGGAAAGCAAATTACCTGGTTTATGGGACTTCCTGTATTGGTTGCGGCTGTCAGCAGTCTGTTTGGAGTCAGGGCGTTATTTACAGGGATACTCTCGTCCCGAACCCGTGGGACAGTGTCTGAAATGCTGCTTGTATCTGCTGCTATGATTTTACTACTTTGCGTGATAGAATATATTTATATGAGAGTGGTCAAGCGCTCCAGTGATCGGTATTTGCTGACACTGATGCAGCCGCAGAGAGAAGAATAATTTGGAAGGAGGTGCTGTCATGAAAAGAATTGCTGTTGTGGAAGATGAAGTCTATATGCGGGAAGAACTCTGCGATATGCTCCAAAAGGACGGCTATCTTGTGGAGGCAATTACCGAGTTTGAAGATGCCGCTCGGCTCTTGGCAGCCCTCCGCCCTGACCTTGTGATCTTAGACCTGAACTTGCCGGAGATCAGTGGCTTTCAAATCTGCCAGGAGCTAAAGAATAAAACTGCTATCCCCGTCCTGGTGCTGACTTCCAGAGATCAGGT
Source organism: Collinsella aerofaciens (assembly GCF_040915425.1). GTDB lineage: Bacteria > Actinomycetota > Coriobacteriia > Coriobacteriales > Coriobacteriaceae > Collinsella > Collinsella aerofaciens_BW. The sequence continues at coordinate 16,550 of NZ_JBCPDN010000033.1, forward strand.
AAAGGATGAACTGCAAGCGTTCCAGTTGGGTGCCGATGAATATTTGACGAAGCCGTGCAGAAAAGATCGACTTCTTGCCAGGGTATCCAATATTCTCAAAAGGTATGAAGGCCGTACCAATCTCATAGAGGGACCAGATTTCCTGTTAGACCAGCAGACCTACACGCTTTATATTCATAATACCTCTGTGGTGCTTCCAAAAAATCAGGGAAAACTGTTGGTCGCTCTTTTGTCCGGCGGCGATGCTCTGGTCACGACGGAGCAGCTTTGCATGGCACTATGGGGAACCACGGAATACATAGATGAAAATGCCTTGCAGGTTAACCTAACCCGGCTGAAAAAAACGATGTCCGCCCTTGAAATGAAGCAGCGAATCGTTGCAGTTCGAGGAATGGGCTACCGTTTGGAAGCGGAGGTGTCTCTATGAAGCAGCTTTGGCACATGATAGAACGGTACTACCCCTGGCTTCTGTTGCTGCTGGGCGTGGATTGCTTTTGCGCTGTCATTCTTTGGATTTCTGACATTCAGGTATTTCAAACCTTGATCGGGTTAGTAGTTCTGACGAGCATCCTTTTGTTTTCAGCGATTCTGTTTGTACTAAACAAGAGGGAGAACACCCACATGGAACTGTTCCGAGATTTCCTCAGTGATCCTACCATCTGCAATGAAGAACGGCTGCTCAGTGCCATTAGTCAGAAAGAAGGAGAATCTGTCCGATTTTTGGCTTCGGTTTTACGGGAATACAAAAACGAGAGTAACAATATGGCGGATGCCCTACGGGACTATGAAGAATACGTGGAGGGCTGGGCACATGAAGCGAAAACGCCCCTATCGTTGCTGACCATGCTCTTGGATAACCGGAACGATGAAATCTCTCCTTCCCTGCAAGCAAAGCTGGATTATGTCCGCAGTCAGCTTCAGGAGGATGTCACGCAGATGCTGTACTATGCCCGGTTGAAGAGCAGTACAAAGGATTACCGATTTGAGGATGTCAATTTGAATGACTGCTTGGGTGAAGTTCTGGAGGACTATGCCCCACTTCTTGAAGAGAAGCATTTTGTCATTCTCAACAAACTGCAATCTGAAACAGTCTATACAGACCGTAGAGGACTTCAGTTTATGTTGGGACAAATCGTTAGCAATGCCATCAAATATAGCAGCGATAGTCCCATGCTTACAATTTCCGTGATACATTCGGAGACTGCAGATATCCTTTCTGTTGAAGATAACGGCATTGGCGTAAAAAAATATAATCTGCCGTACATTTTTCAAAAGGGCTTTACCGGGGATTCTACTGACAGCAGAAAGAAGGCTACCGGTATGGGACTTTACCTGGTTAAGAAGATGGCCGACGATCTAAATCTTCATCTGGAAGCAGCTTCCCAGTGGGGAAAGAGCTTCAAGATTGTCATCTTCTTTCCTAAATTGAGATCCAACGGAGGGAAATAATATAAACAGAAAAACGCCCGCAGGATTTTCTCCTGCGGGCAGCGTGTTGTCAGCTATCCCAAGGCTTGTATTCTGTTACAGTTTTCAAATAGGTTTCGGGATCGCCGTTCAAGATAAGGTCTGCATACTCCAAAGGAGCGTTGTAGATCAAATAATCCAGCTCTGACCGCTGATACATATTGTCAGCAATCTCGTTCTCAACGACGATAGTGTCAATCGCAATCATACTGCCGTCGCTGAATTTCACTTCCACACAGCAATTATCCATATTGTAGGCACAAGATATTAAGGTTTTCATGGTATGTCCTCCATAATTCGTAATATAAAGCGAAAATCCCGTCTGACTTCCTGTTAGAAATCAGACGGGATTTGTCCGTATGCACCCCGGAAACCGTCAGCTAACAGTTGATAAGTAAATTAGTTCCTTATCACTGTTAAGCCAAGGGCGGACAGGCTTTTAATTAGGCGATTTGGAAAAGACAGCTACGAATTTAAAAGCTTTAACAAAATCAGCTACTCGTTGTCTTTCTTCACCTCCGGTACGCCCGACTCGGCTTTCGTTGAAGCCTGTGCGGACGGCCTGCGCAGTGCAAAAGCTGTGCTGGAGACATACCTTGATGAGTTTTCAGACGAAGGGGAAACCGGATCGACTGCAAATGTTGGAGATTATTCGAAGGTATTTATCGTTCATGGTCACAACGGAGAGCTTAGAGAAAGGGTCGCGAGAATCATCGAAAGGCAGGGCCTGACGGCGGTTGTCCTAAACGAGCAGTCAAATCAGGGCAAGACAATCATCGAAAAGCTGGAAATTGAAGGCGATGCAGCAGGAGCGGTATGCCTTTTTACGGCGGACGACGAAGGAAGAGCCCAGGCAGAACAGTCGGAAAAGCCCAGGGCTAGACAAAATGTTGTATTTGAAGCCGGATACTTTATTGGTCGGCTTGGCAGGGAAAACGTTGCAATTCTTGTTGACAAAGGTATCGAGATTCCCTCCGATCTACAGGGCGTCGTTTATACCGGAACAGACAGTTGGGAGTTCGGCCTCTTGAAAGAACTCAAGTCCATGGGATATTCCATCGACTTTAATAAGATGGATATCTAATCCGTTGATCCCTCCTTTCACCGACTGGCAAAACGATTTACACCTAATTGTGGACATTGCCCACACGATTTCTCTTTGCTCCCGCATTGATCTCGCTAAACTATTAATTGCTGCTACCAGGGCATTTTCTGGTGCACATTCTATTGGCTCCTGCGAAGATCGGAGCAGGTATGTTTGCTGCCAAGTCCCACACCAGCCGTCATTACATTCCGATTGTTGCCATGGCCTGCCTATGCGTTTTGCTGGGCGGGCCTTCTTATGCCGCTGGCGCGGAGAGCCTCATCATCGCGGGCGCGACGTACTACGAGCCGGGCGTGTCGGGCCCCGGCTGGGTCTGGACCGATGCCGACCACCTGGAGCTTAATGGCTACGCGGGCGAGGCCATCGGCGCCGAGGGCGACCTGGTGCTGACGCTTGCCGGGCAGAACTCCGTGACGGAGTCGCATGCGCCCGATGCGGACATCACGCTGTGCGGCATGGAGGTGTGGGGCAACCTGACGCTTCGCGGCACCGGGACCCTGACGGCGACGGGCTCGCAGTGCGGGATCCACGTGTCGCAGGCGCTCGTGGTTGACGGCTGCACCGTCGATGCGCGGGCAGACGGGGCCGATATTACAAACGAGGCGGTCGCCGGCGTGATTGCCGGCGACATGGCCGTGCGCGGCGGCGGGCGCGTCGTTGCCGCGGGCGCCGGGTCCGGAGCGGGCGTGCGCGCCTACGGCGTGTATCTGCAGGACTTAGGCCTTGGCAATGGCGCGGCCAGCTGTCGGCTTTCCGTCGATGCCTCGTGGCTTGATGCGGCCGGTGCCGACGGCGGCGTTGCGTGCACGGGCGGGTCACTTGTGTCTGCGCGCTTTGTGGCGCCTGCTGGCGGAACCTTTGGTGCTAGTGGCGTGGTGGATGCCTCCGGTGCGGTAGCACCGCATGTGGTGATTGAGCCCGATGTCGCCACGCCTCCGGCGGGGGAGACCGATGGAGACAACGTGCCTGGCGATAGCTCGAGCAAGTCTCCTGCCGATGCTAACCCCGCTGCCGGAGAGCTCACCACAGGGCCCACGGCAAATCCGGCGCTGAAACCCGCGGCCACAACAACCAAGACATCAACGACAGTAACCAAGACCACGGTCGCCAAGACCACTAAGCCCAAGACCGCTACCACGACAACCGCCACGCTCCCCAAGACCGGCGACAGCAACTGGATCACCGCTTCCGTGACGCTTTTCCTGCTTGGTACAGTGCTTCTAGCTGCCGCATGTCGCTGCTGAAGCACCCATTTCGATAAGCAATGTAGAGGACCATATTCGTAACGACGCATTAGTAGAATAGTTTATAACGACAATTGCTCAGGATTTATCTAACATGAACCACGAATCGGATCATACAGTTGACGCTGCCAAGAAAGAATTAAACGCCGACCTTCTTGAGCTGTTCGAGCGTTGCAGCTATCTGTACAACGAGGCATTTTATGCCAACACGGAACTAGCAATCCTTCGCGAACTGTCTAAAGCATCTTCTGGCTATGAGAATGAAGTAATTTGCGCTGGCTGCTTCTTCAGCTTTACACAACTTGCATTAACCGAATCCTGTTTCATGAATTGCGCGCGGTTATTTGATGCCAAAAGCGACATCAGTATTGGGAACTTGATAGAAGAAGTCTCGTCTCATTCTGCTGAAATCGACGCACTTGCAATCTCTATATTCAGTGATCGACCAAACTTTGACAGGCTTAATCCAATCGTTCACCCATTGGCAGAGGACGAGGAGCGTTTTTACCCCAAAGAAGTTGAGTCTCAACGCTCATATGAAAAACTGTTCGGAGATCATTACGAAATGGTTACCGTGTGTATAACCACTCATGACCTTTCCAATTTGTGGAAAAAACGACTCAACGGTCTCAGTAAACTAACTGACATGCTTCGCGATCAGCGAAATAAAGTATTCGCCCATAGCGACATAGAAGCACTGAATTATGATGAGCTTGTTAGGCGACTTCCTTTAACTTTCAGCGAAATTCAAAAACTAATCGACTTCGCACTCGATCTAACAATCGAATTATTCGCCAAAATTACTGGTATTGAAAAAGATCGATTGCCCAAGAACTACAACGATATACAAGGCCTCCTAAAATATGCGGAGGTTGGCATGGAGGCTGTTGAGCAGCATTTGGGTAATCTATAGGATTCAAGCGCCTGCAAGTAGTTAAGCATGCGAGCGCTTGAATCTGAATACGATCCTTGACATAAAGTCCGACCATCGCACAATGACGGTTTTCCATGCCAAAAAGACACTGAAGTGTGAGGTGGTTCAAATCTCAGTAATACAAATAATCAGCAGTTCAGGTCTTATGGGAATAATTCAATTCGCATCACGTTGCATCTAAGCGGCTGTTTATACTTGGATATAAACACTAAGGAGGCAGCAATGCTTTGGAGCTATGTTCAGCTAGATGACGGCACTCAGTTTGCCTACTCAGAAACACGAGACGACGGAACCGTTCGCGTAGCCGTCGAACGAACTGTTGACTTTGGCTTTGACCATGCGGAATGCTTCTTGCCAGCGGTCAAATGGTTCAACGTCGAAGGATTTACTGCTGATGACCTCAATTTCTTGACAGAATTTGTTAGATCAAACGCTCCGTTTATCTTTGAGCTTGCAGAACGGCAAAAGGCCGGACCGGCGGTGGCATAATGCCTCGAATTCTTGTTTTTGGACAGTATGTTCTGTTCTTTTGGATCGCGGAAAACGGAGAACCCGTTCACATCCATGTAGGGGTAAAGAGGGCGGCTGCTAACTCGACTAAGTTTTGGCTCACTAAAAATGGCGGATGCACACTTGCGAACAACGAGAGCAAGATTCCGGCTAAGGATCTCAGGGATCTTTCAAAACTAATCACCATGAACCATCGGTACATTTGTGACAAGTGGCGCGAAACCTTTGGTGATGATTCCCTGACATTCTATTGCTAAACCGCAATTGAACCATGATTACGCTTGTCAACTCATGATTGCCGATGTCGACGGGCGGGTCCTTCCCGTTACGCCGCTGGTGCTCCAGTCGTACTTTCCGATAGCCCGGAACCCAAAGACAACCAGCACTACGTCTGGATCCAGGACCTTGTTTCCGGAAACCGCACGCGAGCAGAACTCGCCGAAGAGTTGCGCCGCGGTTGCATTGTGGGCGCGGGCGACCCGTCACCCGTATAGAATCAAACCATCCGCACGCCAGTTATGAGATGGATTGGACACCACATGGAAATCCCCGGCACCCTGTGCAGCAATGTATACGACTTTGCGTTTTGCCCCGAGCCCTGCTACGACCGCTTGGTCGATCTCGCCGACCCCGAGGACTGGGGTCCCAGCAACCGCATCCTCAAAAACTACCTGTCGTTTTCGTTTAGCCGCGCGGTGTTCTTGACCGAGCGTGACGTGGACCAGACCGCCCCGTCCAACTTGCCGCTGGTGTTCGATGACGACCGCTGCCTATTCAACACCGGCCTGTACACGCGCCGCTACGAGACCATCTACGGCCTGTTTGAGCCCAACACCAAGCCCGACGCGCGCCAGCGCTGGTTTTTGAAGGGCTTCTTTAAGGAGAGCGACCCCATGCTGGTCTCATTTGAGTACCTGCCGTGCCGCGTGCGTTTTGCCGAGGACCCCTCCGAGCTGGTCTTTGACTATCGACTACCCATCCGCTCCAACATCGACCACATTCTGGGCGATGAGGAGAACCTGACGCGTATTCCCGCCAGCCTGATGGGGGAGGGAAACTCACTGCTGCTGCGCCGTGCCTTTGAGGGCGCCGTCGTCGAAGCCGCCCGTCGCGCCGCCGCCAACTACACGCTCGCCGTGCCGCAGTTCTACGGCGGCCGGATCCAACTGCTGCTGCCGCTGTGCCTAACCGGCGACAAGCCCGAGCTGGCGCTGACCATCCAGCGCGAGGACGGCTTCTATGCCGCGCGCACCTGTCTCACGCTTGACATGGCCTACAACAACGCGCGACTTATCTGCCGCCCCGAGACTTCCTGGATTAAACGATAAAGGGTGATTAAGCTGCGCTTTTGCCGATTGCTTTGGTTGTTTTGGCCTGGCTAGCACCCACGAATTTAAAATCGATGGCAAAAAGTTCTTGGTAAACCGCGCGCGGCTATGTTAGTATCTCTTTTGCCGAAAGGCGACGGGCGATTGGCTCAGGGGTAGAGCATATCCTTCACACGGATGGGGTCACAAGTTCGAATCTTGTATCGCCCACCATCTAAAGCACAGGTCAGAGGTGTTAAGCCTCTGGCCTTTTTCTTTTTGACACCAAGGGTGATTCCAAAACGAATCGTAGTCGTATAAGGCGTCATTTTTTTCGCACCCTTTTTGCTGACGCCATTGCATGTTTTGTATAAAACTCATGCGTATTTTCATTGAATTCCCCATGTGATCCGCTCGCAAATGTGGAGACTGTTAGCGTCGGATTATTTTAGCCAAATATAGTCGGCCGAGATTGACCAATCCCGGCCGACCCATTTTAGCCAACA
>NZ_JBCPDN010000034.1:0-23411 GCF_040915425.1 Collinsella aerofaciens
GGTATCGGGTTCCCACATTCATCCGTACATGTACGGATGAATGTGGGAGGTGTTCGGATAAAGTCGATAATCAAGGTCAGGTTTGTTTGCACCAATCATTCCGTGCGGGTTATATGCAGGTTTGCCTGGGCACGCTATCATGTTTGGGTTAGACCGCAACTATGTACCCCATACGCGAAGGGATGCGCATGTATCTGAAGATCGACATGTTCTAGCCGGGCTTACCCCCGCAGTGGCGCCGCGCGCCCCATCAACTCTGCCGATTTTCACCTTCACGCATATAAAGGAGTCCCGCCATGCGCGACAAGCTCGAAAAGATTATCAAGGCCTACGAGGAGCTCGAGAAGAAGCTTTCCGACCCGGCCGTCGCCTCCGATATCAAGGAGTTCACGCGTCTCAACAAGGAGTACGCGCACCAGTCCGACCTCATCGCCGCCTCGCGCGAGTACATCGGCGCGCTCGATGACATCGAGGCTGCCAAGGAAATGCTGCACGATACCACCGATGCCGATGAGAAGGAGATGCTCCAGATGGACATCTCCGAGAACGAGGCCAAGCTTCCCCAGCTCGAGGAAGACATCAAGTACATGCTCATCCCGAGCGACCCCAACGACGACAAGAACACCATCGTCGAGATTCGCTCCGCCGCCGGTGGCGACGAGGCGGCCATCTTCGCCGGCGACCTGTACAAGATGTATCAGCGCTTTTGCGAGTCGCGCGGCTGGAAGACCACCGTGCTCGATTCCAGCCCCAGCGAGGCCGGCGGCTTTAAGTCCATTGAGTTCAAGGTCGAGGGCGACCGCGTCTACTCCGTCATGAAGTACGAGTCCGGCGTGCACCGTGTCCAGCGCGTCCCCAAGACCGAGTCCCAGGGCCGTATCCAGACCTCCACGGCAACTGTCGCCGTGCTTCCCGAGGCCGAGGAGATCGACGTCCAGATCAACCAGTCCGACCTGCGCATCGACACCTACTGCGCCTCCGGCCCTGGCGGTCAGTGCGTTAACACCACTTATTCCGCCGTCCGCATCACCCACCTGCCCACCAACACCGTGGTGCAGTCGCAGGAGCAGCGCTCCCAGATCCAGAACCGCGAGGTCTGCATGCAGATGCTGCGTGCCCGTCTGTACGAGATGGAGCTCGAGAAGCAGCAGGCCGAGCTCGGTGCCGAGCGCCAGAGCCAGATCGGCCATGGCAACCGTTCCGAGAAGATCCGTACCTACAACCAGCCCCAGGACCGCGTGACCGATCACCGCATCGGCTTCAACTCCACCTACAACGGCGTCCTTCTGGGCGATCAGCTCGGCACCGTGATCGAGGCACTCGCCGCCGCCGAGCGAGCCGAGAAGCTGGCGCAGGCTGTGTAGTGGGTTACGCGGTTTTGCCAAACCGCGTAACGGCTTGACGCTGCGCGCCGCCCAGAGCGACAATTTGTCATTCAAAAGGCAAGGCATGACCAGAAGGTCTATGCCTTGCCTTTTTCATGCCAACTTGTTCGCTCTGGACGTCGCTCGCTGTCCGTCCTCTGCCTGCGGCGTTGCCTTGCTCCGGATGCGGTATGCTCAACCTGTGGCGCCTTAGATGTAGTCATTGGGGACGTTCTTAAATGACTGGGTTGAGTAAAATACTTTTCGAGTTTATTTAATCTGCTTTGTTAGAAATTAAGCTGTCTACCTGCTCAAAGTAATTAACAGTCTTCATCTGATATTGAAAATATTGCTCGAAAAATCGTTCAAGAAGTCGCGGGGCGATTTTTGATGGGTCGCGCGTCAAGCGATGTGGCAAGTTCTTGGTTAGATATTGGTCAGTTTTGGGGCAACCTTGCCAAAAGCTTGACGGATGCAGATTTAGACGTCGACGAATGAACACTTCGATTGCGATTCAAGCAAAATTCTGGGCTGATTCTCGATAATCGCTTCCAATCGTCCCTTGCCGCGTGCCGCCCTCGCGTACAATCTGCTCCGACATTCGCGCGCCGTCCGGCGCTTAAGAGGGGAGGGCCCCATGGCAAACGAGATTTGGACCATCAAGCGTTGTCTCGAGTGGACCAAGGAGTACCTGGCCGAGCGCGGCGAGGAGCACCCCCGTCTTTCTGCCGAGTGGCTGCTCTGCGCTGCCACGGGTTTGGCACGCATCGACTTATATATGCGCATGGACGAGACGCTTAACGCGGCTCAGCTCGAGACCATGCACGCGGCCGTTGTTCGTCGCGCTAAAGGTGAACCGCTGCAGTACATCACCGGCAGCACGCAGTTTCGCATGATCGACGTCACGTGCGCCCCCGGCGTGCTCATTCCGCGTCCCGAGACCGAGATGCTCGTCGAGGAAGTCCTCAATTATCTGGATGCCGAGGTGCTGAGCCCCGAGGCTGCTGCCCGTCAGCGTGTTGAGCTGCCTTGGAACGATGAGGTCGAGGAGGCACGCAAGGCTGAGGCCGCGCTGGCAGACGAACGCGCGGCCGCCGAGCGCCGTGCCGCCAACCTGACGGCCGCCGATGAGGCTGCGCTGGGTAGCGACGTGCTCGGCAGCCGCGCCTATGCCGAGGAACTGGCCGACCGCGAGGCCGAGGAAGCCGCCGCGCAGGCAGCAGAAGCCGAAGCGGCAGAAGCAGAGGCCATGGAAACCCCCGAGCCCGAGCTCGACGAATACGGCATCGCCATTGAGGACAACGACCAACAGGCGACTCCCGCGCAAGATGCCGCCGAGGCCAACGTATCTGCCCCAGCCGAGCCCCGCACTGCCCGCGTTCTCGAGGTCGGCTGCGGCACGGGCTGCATTTCGCTCTCCCTTGCCTGGGAGCGCCGCGGGCACGTTACCTGCACTGCTACCGATATCGAGCCGCGCGCCATCGACCTTGCTGCCAAAAACCGCGATGCGCTTGGCCTCACGTCCGACGAGGTCGCCTTCAGCCTCACGAACCTGGTGAGCTCCATCCCCCGCGAGGAGTGGGGCACCTTTGACGTGCTCGTCTCCAACCCGCCTTACATTCCGACCGACGTTATGCGCTCGCTGCCGCACGAGGTCAAGGATTTTGAGCCCGACCTGGCGCTCGAGGGCGGCGCCGACGGCCTCGATATCTTCCGCCGCCTGCTCAATGCGGCGCCTTACATGCTGCGCGCCGGCGGCCTGTTTGCCTGCGAGCTCTACGAGGGTGCCCTCGATGCCGCGGCCGAGCTCTGTCGCCAGGCAGGCCTTTCGGACGTGCGTATCGTCCATGACCTCACCGATCGCCCCCGCATCGTCCGAGCCATCGTCACCGAGCCCAAACAGCGCCAGTAATATTTATTAACTGGTTAGCAAAAATTATAAAGTAGTTTATAATTAGGACGGCTGAAAGAGGTCGGCCCATGCAACCTCCTACCTTTCGGGAAATCATTGCCCTACTCAAGCACGATGGATTCGTGAAGGTCGCGCAAGTCGGTAGTCATGCTAAGTATGTTTCTGGTGACCGTGTTGTCACCGTGAACGGCTCTGGTGGTGATCGACCAAAGAAGGGCACGTGGGCAAGTATTCGTCGCCAAGCTGAATGGTAGTTGGAGGCAAAATGAGGCAGCGATTTACCTATGACTGCGTTCTCATAAAAGAAGACGACGGTTACTGCGCCAGTTTCCCGCAGATTCCCGGCGCCTTTGCCGATGGCGATACGCGCGAAGAAGCGATTGCCCATGCCACCGAGGCACTGATGGCGTTTTTGGCCGACGACCTCAACAACGGTTTGACTCCGGCAGGGTACGAACGCTCGGCCGAGGTCGTGGCCCTTTCAGTCGAAATCGACCACGAGGACGCTCGGGAAGCGGCGTGCCGAACATTTAAAGACGCAGCGCTGGACCTCAAAGTCTCCGCTCCGCGGATTACCGCGCTGGTCAAAGCCGGAAAGCTCGATGTTGAACTTGTCGACGGCCGTCGGATGATAACGATAGACAGCATCGAGCGCTACGCCGCCCAAGAACGCCACGCCGGCAGGCCAAAGAAGTTCGTCGCAGTCCAATAACCCCCTCACTTTCACCGACTACTAGAGCCGCTCACCAAACCAACATGCGCTCTGGGCAAATAGGTTGAACGTTTCGTGCGAGAATGCCCCACAGTAAACAAACTTGCACCAGAGCGTAAGGGGCTGGCATACACATGCAGACGGTCTATCGGGTATATGAGGGAACGCGCGAGCCGCATCGGCTTGCCGTCGAGCGCGCGGCCGAGGTGCTCGGCCGCGGCGGCCTGGCGCTGATCCCGACCGAGACGGTTTACGGTGTCGCCGTGGCGGTCAACGCCTTCTCGGACGCCGTGCCCCAAGATACAGGCGAATTCCCATCGTGGCCGCGCGATCCGCAGGCTGCCGTCAATGGCGCCGCGGTCCCTGCGCTCGGTACCGGCTACCGCCGTATCTTCACTCTCAAGCAACGTGAACTCACGCAAACCGTCGCTTGGCTGGTCGATGGTGTCGAGGCGCTCGACTGCTATGGCGTGGATATCCCGGAAGATGCCCGCGTACTTGCGCGACGATGCTGGCCGGGCGCCCTGACTATCGTGGTCAAGGCGGCTCCCTGCGTGCCGACCTTTATGCGTGCTGCCGACGACACCGTGGCCCTGCGCGCTTCGGCCTCTCCCGTGGTCCAAGCGCTCATCCGCGCCTGCGGCAGTCCCCTTGCCTGCACGAGCGCCAACACACACGGCGCGCCCTCGCCGGCAAGCTTTGCCGCCGTCGAAGGTCGCATCCTGGAGGGGGTCGATGTTGCCGTCGACGCCGGCGAGACCCCGTGTCGCGACGCCTCGACCATCGTGTCGTTCCAGCACGGCGGGCTCCAGATCCTGCGCCAAGGTGCACTTCCCGCATCAGAGATCGAACGGGTCCTGTCCGACCCGATGCAATAGAAAGGTGTAAGCGATGTCGTTGAATCTGGGCAGCCTGGGCATGGAAGATGCCTCGTTTAACTTTGGCGGTTCCTACATCATGGCGCTCGACTGCGGCACCACCTCGGTACTTGCGACCATCGTCGACGAGTACGGCTGCATCGTCGCGCAGGCACGTCGTAGCGTCAAAACCAGCTTCCCGCGTCCCGGTTGGATAGAGCAAGACCCCATGGAGGTGCTTGCCAGCCAGATCGGCGTGATGATGGAGGTCCAGTTTAAGAGCGGCATCCATTCTGACCGCATCGCCGCCATCGGTATCTCCAACCAGCGCGAGACCACGGTGGTGTGGGACCGCATAAGCGGCCAACCCATCTATAACGCCATCGTGTGGCAATGCCGTCGCACCGCACCTCTGATCGACGAGCTGGTCGAGCGGGGCGCAGAAGAGCTGGTGCGCTCCCGCACGGGACTCACGCTCGATCCGTATTTCTCGGCTTCCAAGGTGCAGTGGATCCTCGACAACGTCGACGGTGCGCGTGAGAGCGCGGCGGCGGGCGACCTCATGTTCGGCACCATCGACACCTGGCTCATCTACAACCTCACCGGCAGTCAGGTCTTTGCCACCGACTACACCAATGCCAGCCGCACGGCGCTCTTTAATATCCATACGCTCGATTGGGACGACGACCTGCTGGCGCTCTTTGACGTTCCGCGTTCCATGATGCCCGAGGTTCGTTGGAGCTCGGGCGACTACGGCCGCGTCGCGAGCGACATCATGACCAACATGCCGCCCATCATGGGCGTGGCGGGCGATCAGCAGGCGTCGCTGTTCGGCCACTGCTGCTTCCATCCCGGCCAGACCAAAAACACCTATGGCACGGGTTGCTTTATGCTCATGAACACCGGCGACGAGGTCGTCGAATCCAAGAACGGTCTGGTCTCCACGATCGGTATCGCCGCGGACGGCAAGATCAGCTATGCGCTCGAGGGTTCTATCTTTGCCGCCGGCTCAACCATGAACTGGCTGCGCAACAACATGGGCATCATCTCGAGTGTGAGCGAGTCCGCGCAACTCGCCGCTTCGATCAACGACAACGAGGGCTGCTACTTCGTCCCCGCCTTCGCTGGCCTGGGCGCTCCCTGGTGGGATCCGCATGCCCGCGGTATCGTGTGCGGCCTGACCGGTGCTTCGAGTCGCGCGACCATTGTGCGTGCGGCCTGCGAGTCCATGGCCTACCAGAGTTATGACGTGCTGCGCGCCATGGAGCAGGACGTGGGACTTTCGATTGAGCGCCTGTCCGTCGATGGCGGCGCCTCACGCAACGAGTTCATCATGCAATTCCAGGCCGACCTGCTGGATATCCCCGTGCTGCAATGCGAGACGGTGGAGACCACGGCAATCGGTGCCGCGTACTTGGCGGGTCTTGCCGTCGGCTATTGGGAAGACCTTGAAGAGCTGGAGCAAAATGCCCAGATCGTTAGGACCTTCCTTCCCCATATGTCCGCCGAGCGTCGCGAGCAAAACCTTGCGGGCTGGCGTGATGCAGTCAAGCGCTCGCTCAGTGCTGCACAGTAGGGCTGCGATGGGCTGCTCGATACAACAAACCGCTAAACTTATGCATGGCGTGCGGCGGCAACATTGCTGCGCGCCTTGTCAGCAAGGCCGTTTTGCGGCCGCAACGAAAGGGGCAATCAACCCATGACCGTCACCTACGATGCGTCCCGTGTGACGCTTGTCGATCATCCGCTCGTCCAGCACAAGCTGTCGATCCTGCGCGACAAAAACACCGGCACCAACCAGTTCCGCCAGCTTGTGCGCGAGCTCGCACTTTTTGACGGCTACGAGGCCATGCGCGACCTGCCCATGGAAGACGTCGAAGTCGAGACCCCCATCACCACCGCAACGTTTAAGCAGCTTGCCGGCAAGAAACTCGCCATCGTGCCCATCCTGCGTGCGGGCCTTGGCATGGTCGACGGCATCCTCGACCTGGTGCCCTCCGCTCGCGTGGGCCACATCGGTATGGAACGCGACGAGGTCACCCACGAGCCGCATGAGTATTACTGCAAGATGCCTAAGGATATCGACCAGCGCATCTGCCTGGTTGTCGACCCCATGCTCGCCACGGGCGGTTCGGCTGAGATGGCCATCAGCTACCTGCGCGAGCGCGGTGTCAAGGATATCCGCATGCTGTGCATCGTCGCCGCGCCCGAGGGCCTCAAGTCACTGACCGAAAAGGACCCCGACGTACATATTTATACGTGCGCCATCGACGACCATCTCAACGAGGCCGCCTACATCGTTCCCGGCCTGGGCGACGCCGGCGACCGCATCTACGGCACGCTCTAGTCGCTGGGCTAAGACGGCCGCGGCTGCAAATACGAAGAAACGGTGCGCGCGGTCGAACAAAAGGCGACCGCGCGCACTCCTGTTAACGGACGTTTTGCGCTGAGGGGTTCGAAAAAACGTATTACCGTACCTGCGGCATAAAGAAGGCCTTAAGAAAACGTACAGGTGCGTATTAACCGTTTGTTTTACGGTTGTACTTTAGCGATTGGCTCGTACAATAGTCACCAATGTTTGGCGGGAACTGTCCTGTGAGGCGATAAAAAAGGAAAGTGAGGACGCCAGTGTTTCAGATAGCCGATCTGCTCGCTATCGTTGCAGGTGCCATCGCGGGCGCGATTGCCTTCCTTCCCTTTGTCTTTACGCTCAAGCCGGTTCTTGACGATAAGCAGAATGCGGACATGCTCAAGGGTATGGTGAGTCTGGCGGTCTCGGCAATCGCTCTGCTCGTCTTTACCTTGGTTGTGTTTGTGTTGTTCGGAGAGGCATTTCGCATGTTCCTCCTGGGCGAGGCGATCGGCTTCGTGGCTTTTATGGCCGCCTGCGCGGTTCGCGTCGCCAAGGCGCTACGAGATCCTCATGAGGTCGAAAGGTAAGTCGTGGAAATTTTTGAAAAGCTGCCTGATGAGATTAATCATCTGGTCAGCGAGTTCAGCTCCACCCCTGTCGTGGGCGATCTGAGCTGCGGCATCACGCAGTACTCGTTTTGGCTGATCGTCTCCACGATCGTGCTCCTGATCGTCCTGGCCGTGTTCAAGAAGAAGCAGACCCTGGTCCCCAAGGGCTTCTTCGTCAACGGTTTCGAGTACATCATCGAGTACGTCGAGAACGATATCGGCAAGGGCGTCGTGGGTGAGAACTGGAAGAAGCACTTCCCGTTCCTGTGCTCGCTTTTCCTGTTCATCCTGATCAATAACATGATCGGCCTGATCCCGGGAATGAAGCCCGGCACCGGTGCAATCGGCTCCACCGCCGCGCTCGCCATCTTCGCCTTCGTGTACTTCATCTACTACGGATGCAAGGCTCACGGCGTGATCGGCTACATCAAGAGCCTCGCTCCGCAGGGCGTGAGCTTCCCGATGAACGTGCTCGTGTGGGTCGTCGAGCTTTTCTCGACCTTCCTGCGCCTCATCACGCTCGCCGTCCGTCTGTTCTGCAACATGTTCGCAGGACACGTGGTCATGGGCTCGTTCGCCATCATGGCGAGCATGTTCATGCAGCCGCTGCTTCAGCAGGTTTCCGCGGCCCACGCCGTCGGCGCCCTGCCTTCGCTGGCCTGGCTTGCCATTCTCATCCTGATCTATGCGATCGAGCTTGTGGTCGGCGCCATCCAGGCTTACGTCTTCACGGTCCTTACCGCCGTGTATGTCTCCGAGGCAGAGGAGGTCGCGGAGGAGGAGTAGTCTTCCGTTCGCGCCTTAAAGGTAAGGCAATTCGTTAAACCGCCGGTGCCCGTACCCATGGAGCCCGGCAGTTATAAAAAGGTTATCCTGCGTGAAATAAGACACGCACGACAAAGGAGGAATCGTGGGAGTTATCGGTTACGGTCTCGGTGTTATCGGCGCTGGTCTTGCTATCGGCCTGTCTGCTCTGGGTGCTACGGGTGCTATGGCCCGTCAGCCTGAGGTCCAGGGCCGCGTGTTCACCGTCTTCATCATGGGCTCCGCTTTCGGCGAGGCTCTGGCTCTGATCGGCTTCGTTGTCGCGCTGATCGTTAAATAGCACGGAGCGTCAAGTATGAATCTTTCATCCCAGAAGAGCGCGATCGCACTCTCCGCGTCCGCGGCCGCGCTGCTCATGCCGGTTTCCGCGTTCGCCGAGGACGGCGCCGCCGGTGCGGACATCCTCATCCCTAAGATGGCGGAGTTCATCCCGGCGCTTATCGCCTTCCTGATTATCTGGATCGTGCTGGCCAAGGTCGCCCTGCCGGGCATCATGAAAACCATGGAGGAGCGCGGCAAGAAGATCGAGGAGAGCCTCGACGAGGCCGAGAAGACCAAGCAGGAGGCTATCGCCAAGCGCGCTGAGTCCGACTCGATCGTCACCGACGCCCGTCGTCAGGCTGCCGACATCGTTCTCGAGGCCCGTAAGGACGCCGAGTCCGAGCGTGCCCGTATCATCGAGGCTGCTCACAAGGAGGCCGAGGAGATCATCGCCAAGGCCCATACGACCGTCGAGGACGAGCGCAAGACCATCTACGCCGGTGCCGCGAGCTCCATCGCCGACCTGTCCGTTGCCGTCGCCACCAAGATCGTGGGCGAGGCACTCGAGGACGATGCCGAGCAGAAGAAGCTCATCGAGCGCTACATCCAGGAAGCAGGTAGCCTGAATGCCGACTAGCCGCTATCAGGACAAGGTGCTCGAGACCTACGCGCGTTCCCTTTTGGAAGCCGCCAAGGCCGAGAACCATGTGTTCGAGGACCTCGAGATGATCGAGCGCTTGGCTTCTGCCAGCCCCGAGATCATCGCCGTGCTCGACACCATGTCCAAGCGCGACCAGCTCGACCTTCTTCCCAAGGTGGCAGCTGCCTTTAAGTATGTTGCCGAGGAAGACGAGGATGTAGTGGGCGTGACCGTCACCACGGCGATCCCGCTCGACGACGAGCTGCGTCAAACCATCACTAAGAAATGCGAGCAGGACTTCGGCCGCAAGGTATTCCTTATCGAGCAGGTCGACCCGTCTATCGTGGGCGGCCTGGTGCTCGAGGCCCGCGGCGAGCGTCGTGACATTTCCGTCAAGACGCAGCTGCGCATCGCGCAGGAGACCCTCGCAAACTCTGCTAATTCGTACGGAGGTGAAGCCTAATGTCCGAAACCCTCAATGCCCAGGATATCGCCAAGAAACTGCAGGAGCAGCTCACGAGCCTCTCCGCGACGGTCGATACGCATGAGGTTTCAACGGTCGACGAGGTAGGCGACGGCATCGCGCGCGTCTCCGGCCTTAAGAGCGCCATGGCAGGCGAGCTTCTGGAGTTCAAGAGCTCCGATACCGGTGAGACCGTCTTCGGCCTTGCCCAGAACCTTGACCGTGACGAGGTCGGCGCCGTTCTGTTCGGTGCCGTCGACTCCATCAAGGAAGGCGACGAGTGCCGCACCACTGGCCGCGTTATGGATATCCCCGTGAGCCGTGCCATGCTCGGCCGCGTCGTCAATCCGCTCGGCCAGCCCATCGACGGCCTGGGCGACATCGTCGCTACGCACCGTCGCCCCATCGAGTTCAAGGCTCCCGGCGTCATCGATCGTACCCCGGTGTGCGAGCCGGTTCAGACCGGTCTGCTCGCTATCGACTCCATGGTGCCTATTGGCCGCGGTCAGCGTGAGCTCATCATCGGCGACCGTAAGACCGGTAAGACCGCCATCGCCATCGACGCTATCCTCAACCAGCGCGGCAAGGGCATGGTCTGCATCTATGTCGCCATCGGCCAGAAGGCCTCCACGGTTGCCAACATCCGTGAGACCCTCGCTCAGCACGGTGCGCTCGACTACACCATCATCGTTTCGGCCACTGCTGCCGATTCCGCCCCTATGCAGTACATCGCGCCTATGGCCGGTGCCGCTATTGGCGAGTTCTTCATGTACAACGGCGAGGACGGCAAGCCCGCCAGCGAGACCAACCCCGGCGGCCACGTGCTCGTCATCTACGACGACCTGTCCAAGCAGGCTGTGGCTTACCGTCAGATGTCTCTGACGCTGCATCGTCCGCCCGGACGCGAGGCCTATCCTGGCGACATCTTCTACCTGCACTCTCGTCTGCTCGAGCGTGCAGTCAAGATGTCCAAGAAGAACGGTTATGGCTCCATGACGGCTCTTCCGATCATCGAGACCCAGGACGGCGACGTCTCGGCCTACATTCCGACCAACGTCATTTCCATTACCGATGGTCAGATCTACCTGCAGTCCGAGCTCTTCTTCCAGGGCCAGCG
The DNA here is from genome assembly GCF_040915425.1 of Collinsella aerofaciens. Taxonomy (GTDB): domain Bacteria; phylum Actinomycetota; class Coriobacteriia; order Coriobacteriales; family Coriobacteriaceae; genus Collinsella; species Collinsella aerofaciens_BW. Next base: position 11,113 of record NZ_JBCPDN010000034.1, read on the forward strand.
CCCGGCAGTCGACGTGGGCATTTCCGTGTCCCGCGTCGGTGGCGACGCGCAGACCAAGGCCATGAAGCAGGTCGCCGGCAACCTCCGTCTGGACCTTGCTTCGTACCAGGAGCTCGCCGGCTTCACGCAGTTCGGCTCCGACCTCGACGAGGCCACGCAAAAGCAGCTTACCCACGGCGCTCGCATGACTGAGCTCCTTAAGCAGCCGCGTTACAAGCCGTTTGAGGTTGGCGAGCAGATCGTTACGCTGTTCGCTGGCAACGAGGGCTTCCTGGATGACCTGGAGATCGCCGACGTGCTGCCTTTCCGTGCCGAGCTTATCGAGTACATGGACAATGGCTTTGGCTCGCTGCTCGACAAGGTTCGCGCCAAGAAGATCGATGATGACACCAAGGCTGAGCTCTTGCGCGTCATCGGCGACTTCAAGCAGCAGTTCATGGCCAAGCACCATTCGGATGTTTCTGGATCAGAGGAGAACTAAGCCCCATGGCCAACCTTCGCGACATTAAGAAGCGAATCTCCTCGGTTACCACGACCAAGCAGATCACGCGCACGATGGAGATGGTCTCTACGGCCAAGATCCGTCGTGCTCTCGATCGCTCCAAGCAGGCCGAGCCCTATAAGGAGGCGCTGACCGACGTCATGTTGACGGTCGCCGGCGACGCCTCCTGTTCGGGCACCGATCCCATGCTGCAGAAGCATGAGAGCGTCAAGCATGGCCTGATTGTCGTTATTGCCTCGGACCGCGGCCTTGCCGGCGGTTTCAATACGACGGTGGAGCGCACGGCCGAAAAGCTCGCCGCTTCTTGGGCGAACGACGGCATCGAGTGCGAGATCATCGCGTGTGGGCGCAAACCGGCCACGTATTTCCGTGACCGCGAAAACGTCGTCATGCACTTTGAGGGCAACTCCTCTGAGCCCGATTTCAATCAGGCCCGCATGATCTCCTCTCATATCTGCGATGCGTATCGTGCCGGTGAGCTTGACCGTGTCGAGCTTGTCTACCACCACGCCAAGAACCGCGTGGATCAGGAGCTTCGCGTCGAGCATCTGTTGCCGCTCGACCCCGAGATGATCGCTATGGCCCACGGTCCGCGTAAGAACGAGACCGACGCCCCTAAGCGCATCTCGTCCACGTTCGAGTTCGTGCCCTCTCCCGAGCATGTTCTCGGCAAGCTTGTGCCGTCTTATATCCTGACGGTCATCTACCAGGCCCTGATCGATTCGGCGGCTGCCGAGCAGGGTGCACGCCGCAAGGCCATGCACTCCGCGACGGAAAACGCCACCGCGATCATCTCGACCCTTACCCGCACGTATAGTCGCGTGCGCCAGGCTTCGATCACGACCGAGATTAACGAGATCGTCGGCGGAGCCTCAGCATTGGAGGAACAGTAATGGCTAATAACACCGTAAAGCTTGCGGTCGAGGAAGCCACCAAGAAGACGACTGCCGGTGATGGTCGCATCGTGCGAATCATCGGCCCTGTCGTCGACGTCAAGTTTGACGGCGCGGTGCCCCCGATCTACAACGCGCTCACGGTCGAGGCCGAGACCCCGATCGGTCACCTGAGCACGATCCTCGAGGTCGAGAGCCAGCTTCCGGGCGGCGTCGTCCGCACGGTCGCCATGTCCTCGACCGACGGCCTGCAGCGCGGCCTCATCGCCACCGATACCGGTGAGCCCATGAAGATGCCCGTTGGTCCCAAGACGCTCGGCCGCATTTGGAACGTCATGGGCAAGCCCGTCGACGGCAAGCCCATGCCCGAGGTGGAGGAGTTCTACCCCATCCACCATGCAGCGCCCCGTTTCGACGAGCTCACCACCAAGACCGAGATCTTCGAGACCGGCATCAAGGCCGTCGACCTGCTCGAGCCCTACATCCGTGGCGGCAAGACGGGCCTGTTCGGCGGCGCCGGCGTCGGCAAGACCGTTCTGATTCAGGAGCTCATCAACAACCTCGCCCAGGAGCACGGCGGCACCTCGGTGTTCACCGGCGTCGGCGAGCGTACCCGCGAGGGCACCGACCTGTTCCTCGAGATGAGCGAGTCTGGCGTTATCGACAAGACCTGCTTGGTCTATGGTCAGATGAACGAGCCGCCCGGAGCGCGTCTGCGCATCGGTCTGGCCGGCCTTACTACCGCTGAGTATTTCCGTGATCGTGGCCAGGACGTTCTGCTGTTCATCGACAACATCTTCCGCTTCTCCCAGGCAGGTTCCGAGGTTTCCGCACTGCTGGGCCGTATGCCGTCCGCCGTTGGTTACCAGCCCACGCTGGCAACCGAGATGGGCGACCTCCAGGAGCGCATTACCTCGACCAAGACGGGCTCCATTACCTCCGTCCAGGCTGTCTACGTCCCCGCAGACGACCTGACCGACCCGGCGCCTGCCACAACGTTTACGCACCTCGACGCCACCACGGTTCTTTCGCGTAGCATTTCGTCGCTCGGCCTGTTCCCGGCTATCGACCCGCTCGCATCTTCCTCCGACGCTCTCGATCCCTCGATCGTCGGCGAGGAGCACTACCGTGTCGCCGTCAAGGTCCAGGAGCTCCTGCAGGAGTACTCCGACCTTCAGGACATCATCGCCATTCTGGGTATGGACGAGCTGTCCGAGGAGCAGCGCCTTACGGTCAACCGTGCCCGTAAGATTCAGCAGTTCCTCTCGCAGTCCTTCCACGTCGCCGAGAAGTTCACCGGCAACCCCGGTGTCTACGTCCGCGTCGAGGATACCGTCCGCTCCTTCGCCGAGATTGTCGACGGCAAGGCCGATGACCTGCCCGAGCAGGCTTTCCGCTATGCTTCCACGATTGAGGACGTGCGCGAGCGCGCCCGCAAGATGGGGGAGAAGTAGGTTATGCGTATCCGCATCGTGTGCCCCGTGAGCTGCGCCTATGAGGGCGACGCTGCGTTTGTGTCGATTCCGTCCACGGATGGCGAGTTTGGCGTTCTGCCTGCTCACTCCAGCGAGATCTGCACGATCGACCGCGGTTACGTTCGCGTTTCCGATAAGGCCATGGGCACTGTCGACCACACGTTTGCCGTGGCCGGCGGCTATGCCCAGGTTGCGGACGATGTCGTGACCGTTCTCGCCGAGCGCGCTTGCGATTTGGCGACCGTCGATGCCGACAAGCTTAAAGCTGATATTCAAGGTTTTGAAGAGAAGCTGGGTAATTTGTCGGAGGATGATGCACGCCGCGCCTACCTCTATAATGAAATCGCATGGTGTAAGCTCAAGCTTGCCCAATAGTCAAACGATTTAGCGTTCGACCATTTGCGAACACATCATGCCCGGGATGGCCCAGCCATCCCGGGCATGCTTTTTGAAAGGGTAGACCTTGGATATTATCCGCGTTGAGGGTGGCCACGCCATCGGAGGCTCCGTGCCCGTTTCGGGCGCCAAGAACTCCGCGCTCAAACTCATGGCGGCAACGCTTCTGGCGCCGGGCAAGACGACGCTGCAGAACGTGCCCGATATTTCCGATGTCCACGTGATGGGCAAGGTGCTCAAGGGTATGGGCGCCACAATCGATGTCCTTGACGAGCATACGCTCGAGATTGATACCTCTCAGGTCGATTCTTGGGAGGCCCCCTACGAGCTCGTTGCCAAGATGCGTGCTTCCACAGCCGTGATGGGACCCCTGCTGGGTCGCTTCCATCGCGCCAAGATCGCCATGCCGGGCGGCTGCAACCTGGGTGCTCGCAAGATCGATATGCACATTCTTGGTCTTGAGGCCCTGGGCGTTGAGTTCGATACCGCCCACGGCTACATCAACGCTAATGCGCCCCAAGGTCTGCGCGGTACCACCGTCACGCTCGAGTTCGCCAGCGTCGGTGCGACCGAGAACCTCATCATGGCATCCGTGCGCGCGCAGGGCACCACGGTTATCGACAATGCCGCCCGCGAGCCCGAGATCGTCGATCTCGCCAACATGCTCAACGAGATGGGCGCCAAGATTGTCGGCGCGGGTACGCCCGTCGTGACCATCGAGGGCGTGGAAGAGCTGCATCCTGTTACCCATCGCGTAGTGGGCGACCGCATCGAGGCCGGTACCTTTATCGTTGCCGGTGCGTTGATGGCCGACGATCGCGGTGTCGATGTCACGGGCTTTTGCCCCATTCACTTGGGCATGGTGCTCAAGAAGATGGAGCTCATGGGTATCGACTGCGAGCGCATCGAGGATGGCGTCCATGTAAACCGTGCCGAGCGTATCAAGCCGGTCGACATCCAGACGCTTCCGTTCCCCGGCTTCCCGACGGACATGCAGGCGCAGATTATGGTGCTCTCCGCCCTTGCCGACGGCAGTTCCGTTATTACCGAGAACATCTTCGAGAATCGCTTTATGTTTGCCTCTGAGCTGGTGCGCATGGGTGCCGACATTCGTATCGAGAGCCATCATGCCATGATTCATGGCGTTAAGGGCTTCTCGGGTGCACAGGTTACCTCGCCCGATCTGCGTGGCGGAGCGGCCCTCGTCGTAGCGGGCTTGATCGCCGACGGGACGACCGAGGTTTCGGCCATCCATCACATCAAGCGCGGCTACGAGCAGTTTGTCGAAAAGCTGCAGGCGCTCGGCGCGCATGTCGAGCATGCTTCCGTCCCCGATCCCGTCATCTACTAATACAGGTTGCCTATGTTTAATAAAAAGCCCCTCGCGGATACCGCCGCCCGAAGACCCTCAACTGGTGCGCAGGCCAAGATCTACAGTCGCGATAACGTGGCTCGCTATTCCGAGCGCGCTCGTCAACGTCGTCGTAGCCACACGATTCGTCACGTCGCGCTCATTGTCGTGCTTGGTGTGCTGCTGAGTGCCACTACCGCTGCCGGCCTGTGGTTTGCCACCATTATGGGCAAGCTCGGCGATTCTAATGTCATTACCGACAATCTGTGTCGGGTTCTGGTTGACACCGATGAGGCAAAGGATCCGTTCTACGTGCTGCTTCTTGGCACCGACGGCCGTCCGGGCGAGGATACGTATCGTGCCGACTCGATTATCCTGGCACGCATCGACCCCACGCAAAAACAGGCGACGCTCATTTCCGTTCCGCGCGACACCAAGGTCGAGTACAAGGGCGAGACCATGAAGATCAACGCCTGCCATACCGTTGGCGGCGCCGAGGCCATGGTCGAGGCGGTCAACGAGCTGTGCGGTGTTCAGATTTCCCACTATGCCGAGGTCAGCTTCGACGGTATGCAGGCGCTGATTGATTCGGTTGGCGGTATCGACATTAACGCAACCGATGATGTTGACGACCCCGAGCACCTGGATATTAAGATTACCGCTGGCCAGCAGCATATGGACGGTGCCACCGCCCTTACCTATGCCCGCTGCCGCTACACCTATGCCGACGGCGATTACACGCGCATGCGCCACCAGCGTCAGGTGCTTGGCGCCCTTGCCAACCAGATTCTCAATAACTTCGATGCCACGAAGATCTTTGGCCTGGTTAATTCGCTGTCCGATATGCTCGTAACTGATATGAGCGTTCAGGATATCGTGGCTACGGTCAACGCCATGCGCGGTATGGATGTCGACGGTATCTACTCGGCCAACCTGCCCTCGTACGCCGACGACAGCACCATGATCGACGGTGTGAGCTACGTCTTTGTCTACGAGGACGAGCTCAAGGAAATGATGGAGCGCGTCGATGCCGGCAAGGATCCCAAGGGTCCCAACACCATGGGTCTTTCCGACGGTTCCAGCCCTACGATCGGCGACCTGAACAACAACACGTCTGACGATTACGCAAACGGTACCGCAACCTCATCGGTCAGCTCTGACGATTCCGATGACTCAAGCGATTCAAGCGATTCGGACTACTACGAAGAGCCCACCGGCGACGGCAACGGCTACGAAGCCAACTACTAAGTTACGCGGTTTTACCAAACCGCGTAACCGCTTGACGCTGCGCGCCGCCCAGAGCGACAATTTGTCATTCAAAAGGCAGGGCATGACCAGAAGGTCAATGCCCTGCCTTTTTCATGCCAACTTGTTCGCTCTGGACGTCGCTCGCTGACGTTGATTCAACCAGCGATGTCGTCACTTGCAGTTGGGTAGTCCACTTGGCACTTGGGGACGTTCCTTATGTGCCGGCAGTTTGGGACACTCCTTGCGTTAAGAGGCTGGCGTGCGTCAACCTGTTCTCGTTGCAGCAAAAAAATCGCCCCGTTCTCGGTTGAGGACGGGGCGATTCGTCTTTTGGGCTTATGCAGCCAGGCTTATGCAAAGCGGGCGACGAGCTCCTGGAGCACGTCGGTCATCTTGACGAGCGAGCTGACCGGGACGAACTCGTTGACGCCGTGGTAGCAATAGCCGCCGGTGGAAAGGTTGGGGCAGGGCAGACCGCGGAACGACAGCTGGGCGCCGTCGGTGCCGCCACGAATCGGCAGCACTTGGGGCTCAACGCCGCAGGCAAGGTAGGCTTCCTTGGCAACATCAATAAGCTCGGGATAGTCACGAACGATCTCGGCCATATTTCGATACTGTTGCTTAATCTCGACCGTCACGCGCTCCTCACCCAGACGCTGGTTGAGTATCGAGGCGGCGGCATCAATAAGGTCGAGTTTCTGCTGGAACTTGGCGGCGTCATGGTCGCGGACGATATAGCGCGCTGTGGCGTGATCGACGGTCGCAGATACACCCTCAAGGTGATAAAAGCCCTCGTAGCCTTCCGTATACTCCGGGCGCTGCACGTAGGGGAGCAACGCGTTGAAGTCGCAGAACAGATTGCCTGCGTTGACCATACGGCCCTTAGCGTCGCCCGGGTGGATGGACTGGCCCTCAAAGCGGACGGTCGCCTCGGCGGCGTTAAAGCACTCCCACTCCAGCTCGCCGATGGGGCCGCCGTCGACCGTGTAGGCGTACTTGCAGCCAAAGGTATCGATATCCAACAGCTCGGCTCCGTGGCCGATCTCCTCGTCAGGGCAGAAGCAAATGCCGAGTGCGGGATGGGGCAGAGAAGGGTCCTGAGCGATACGCGCGACAAGCGACATGATCTCGGCGACGCCCGCCTTGTCGTCCGCGCCCAGCAGCGTGGTGCCATCGCTGCAGACCAGGTCCTCACCCGCGAGGTCATTCAGGGCGGGAAGCTTGGCGGTACCCATGGCAACGGGCTTACCGTCAACCGTGCCGCAGACCAGGTCGCCGCCTTCGTAGTGTACGATGTGCGGCTTCACGCCGGCGCCCGGTGCAACTTCGGTGGTGTCGAGATGGGCGATCAGGCCCAGGGCGGGCTTGTCCTCAGCGCCCGCACTTGCGGGGATATGCGCGCAGACATAGGCGTGCTCGGTCACGTGGGCATCTTCCGCACCAAGCTCGCGCAGCTCTTCAGCCAGCACGTTGGCAAGGTCAAACTGAACGGCGCTCGAGGGTACCTGGTCGCAGTTTGCATCCTCGGACTGCGTGTTGATCTGGACGTAGCGCAAAAAGCGTTCGAGGACATCGGGGCTCGTGGTGGTGTTTTCCATAAAGACCGCTCCAATCTTGGTCGTCGTGTGCAACAAGAACTCTAGCACGGTATGCCACGGCATACCACGACGCTTGGATGGGGTAGAATCAGCCATTGAATGCAGAAGGGACGGAAGATCATGGATACGACAAATAGCTCGCGCGAACTACATCTGACGGTGGCGAACGAAGACTACTTGGAGTGCATGGTTCGCATTGAAAGCGAAGAGGGGGAAACCAACGGCGTGCGATCGGTCGACATCGCGCAGCGCCTTGGCGTCTCCAAGGCATCGGTCAATAAAGCGGTTTCGGCGCTCAAGGCATCCGAGCTTGTCGAGCAATCGCACTACGGCAAGGTGATCCTGACCGATCGCGGCCGCGAGGTTGGCACGGCTATCTGGTACCGTCATCGCCTCATCCGCACGTTTTTGGTTCAGGAGCTCGGTGTCGAATTTGAGCGAGCCGATTCCGAGGCCTGCATGATGGAGCATGCGCTATCCGAGGACACGATGAGCCGCTGGCTCGCCTATCTCGAAAAGCAGGGAATCAGCGTCGAGGAATAGCGGGATATATATGGATACGAGTTATTACAACCGCTTTGGTGCCGAGGAACTTACGCGCCGCTTGTCGAGCGAGACCTTGTTGGCGCAGGGCCCCATGGGCAGTGTTCTGTTGAGTGAGTACGATGCTGCCGACATTCCACCGGCGTTTTGGAATCTGGCAGAGCCGCAGACCGTTTCTCGTATCCATCGCTTGTATGTCGCCGCCGGCGCGCAGGTGCTCATTACCAATACCTTTCAGGCATCGAGCTATGCCCTCAAGCACGACCAGATTGCGCCGTCCGTGGCGGAGGTCAATCGCGGGGCCGTCGACGATGCCCGCCAGGCGCACCCTCAGCTACTGCTGGGCTCAATGGGCCCGATCGGTATTGAGTGGTTTGCCGAGGACTCTGTCGAGTATCGTGAAATCCGCGGCATTGCGCGCGAACAGGCGCACGCCTTGCTCAATGCTGGTGTTGACGGTCTGCTGATCGAGACGGTGACGTCTATCCGTAATCTGCAGCCCATGCTTGCCGGCGCCCGAGATGCCGCCGACGGCATGCCTGTTCTGGTGAGTTTTGTCGTTGACGATAAAGGCGACCTGCTGGGCGATGGCCTCAACATCGAGGCAGCCGTTTTGTACGCCGAAAAACACGGCGCAAATTCGGTTGGTGTTAATTGCTGTTCGCTTGCGGCCGCGAACGCGGCGGTGCCCAGGATGGTTGCATCGGCGACTACTCCCGTCACGGTGCGTCCCAACGTAGGCGATCCGGTCCAGACTCAGGATGGCCCCGTATGGCACGAGAACCCCGAAGCTTTCGCGCGCGCATGCATCGAATGGAGACATGCCGGTGCCGCAATGGTGGGCAGTTGCTGTGGAACCACGGCAATCACTACGGCCGCGATGGCCGAGGCGCTCGATATATAAAGGGCAAACCGCTCCATACGGGGCGGTTTTTTTATTGCTTGCATGTCCTCGGCAGCATTTGCCCAAATGGTGAATGCTGGTGCCGGCAGGTTGCCGAGTGCATGTTGCGGGTATACCCCATGCGTACCATGATCCAAACACTGTGAGGTGTCTGCGCGTGTGCGCGATAATTCATTTTGGAACTGACGGTTGGCGCGCTCGCGTCGATGAGGACTTCACTGCCGATAACGTTGCCCGTATCGCCGATGCCGTCGGCGAGTTGTGGCAAAAGACCAATCCGGGCAAAACGGTATATATAGGGTTCGACACCCGGCCCCTGGCGAGCGAGTTCGCTGAGCTTGCGGCGGGCGTGCTAGCAGCGCACGGGCTGGACGCCGTGCTCGCTTCGCGACCTGTTCCGACCCCTGCCCTTACGTGGGCGGCGGCTTATGACGGTGAGGCGTGCGGCGCGCTCATGGTGACGGGGTCCCATCATCCGCAGGGTTATCTGTGCCTCAAGATTCGCATGGGTGACGGCTCGACCGCCAACCAGGATGTCATCGAAGAGCTCGAAGAGACCATGGCTCCCGAGCCAATGGAGATCGAGGGGCAATATCGCACCGCAGATATCATTCCAGACTATATGCAGGCGGTGGCATCGTTTGTCGATGCCGAAGCCATCCGTGCCGCGCACTTGCGCGTGGTTGTCGATCCCATGGGCGGCGCAGCCCAGGGCTATCTAGCCGACTTGCTGCGCGAGCTTGGCGTTGAGGTGCACGAGATTCACGCCGGGCGGGCGTCTGACCAAGAAGATATCTGCCCCGACCCCGTTGAGCCTTGGGTGGACGCTTGCGAGCACACGGTTATCGAGGACGGAGCTTGCGCTGGCCTGGTGACCGACGGCGACGCCGACCGTATCGGTGCGGTTGACGAGCGCGGCAGATATATACATCCGCATCAGATCATGGCGCTCGTTTTGGGCGACTTGGTTCAATTTCGTAATTTGGAGGGGCGCGTCGTCGTCAATCTTTCATGCTCGACGCTCGTGCGTCGCATTGCCGAGGCGCTTGGCTGCCGCGTGACCGTCAAACCAGTCGGTTTCAAATATATAGCGGCGGAGATGAAGAAGGGCGGCGTCCTCATAGGCGGCGAAGAAGCCGGTGGTATCGGCATCGCCGCACATATGCCCGAGCGCGATGGAATCCTCGCCTGTCTGATTCTGTGTGAGCTTATGGCAAAGACGGACGCGCCTTTGGGCGTTCTGGTCGACCAACTCGAGGACAGTTTTGGTAAGACGAGTTACGGTCGACGCGATTTACGCCTTGAGGCCGAAGATGCCGAAACGTTACGAACCCTGCTGCCGGGCGTAAACCCCAAGTCGATTTGTGGCAAGGTGCCGCAAAACGTTAGTCATATGGATGGCTTGCGTTTGGCATTCGAGGATGACACGTGGCTGCTGGTCCGTCCTAGTGGGACCGAACCAGTGGTGCGCGTCTACGCCGAGGGGTTCTCGGTGGAAGAACGCGATGAGTTGCTCGATGCTGGCTGTGCTTTAGCTAGGGGGACGTATCCGCTTTAACCATGAGACTGCCTTATATAAAGAGATGCTCGGCGAGCGGTAGGTAACGGCTGGCAAACGTTAGTCGAATCCCATGATGTGTAGGAAATGTGTACGCACAGATTCCCGCCCCCCGGGCCCCTCCGGTCTGGCAATATATCTCCTTGCCGCGCGGCCCGGTGGAACCGGATCGGCCGCGGGGCGTGCACCTTGAGAACCGGATACTGCGAGGATGGACACACAAGCTGTGTCGCATCCGGGCAGACATCGAACCATTTGAAATGGTCTAACTTGGATTTGTTTTTCGCAAGGCCGCCGAGAGGCGGCCCCGAGAAATTCCTTTTCCTATACTAAAACCATATGAATCGAACGGAACCGATCAGCTAATAGTTGTGAGGACCGGACGGGCTCGAAGCCCATATATTTTGGACGGAGAGTTCGATCCTGGCTCAGGATGAACGCTGGCGGCGCGCCTAACACATGCAAGTCGAACGGCACCTATCTTCGGATAGAAGCGAGTGGCGAACGGCTGAGTAACACGTGGAGAACCTGCCCCCTCCCCCGGGATAGCCGCCCGAAAGGACGGGTAATACCGGATACCCCCGGGCGCCGCATGGCGCCCGGGCTAAAGCCCCGACGGGAGGGGATGGCTCCGCGGCCCATCAGGTAGACGGCGGGGTGACGGCCCACCGTGCCGACAACGGGTAGCCGGGTTGAGAGACCGACCGGCCAGATTGGGACTGAGACACGGCCCAGACTCCTACGGGAGGCAGCAGTGGGGAATCTTGCGCAATGGGGGGAACCCTGACGCAGCGACGCCGCGTGCGGGACGGAGGCCTTCGGGTCGTAAACCGCTTTCAGCAGGGAAGAGTCAAGACTGTACCTGCAGAAGAAGCCCCGGCTAACTACGTGCCAGCAGCCGCGGTAATACGTAGGGGGCGAGCGTTATCCGGATTCATTGGGCGTAAAGCGCGCGTAGGCGGCCCGGCAGGCCGGGGGTCGAAGCGGGGGGCTCAACCCCCCGAAGCCCCCGGAACCTCCGCGGCTTGGGTCCGGTAGGGGAGGGTGGAACACCCGGTGTAGCGGTGGAATGCGCAGATATCGGGTGGAACACCGGTGGCGAAGGCGGCCCTCTGGGCCGAGACCGACGCTGAGGCGCGAAAGCTGGGGGAGCGAACAGGATTAGATACCCTGGTAGTCCCAGCCGTAAACGATGGACGCTAGGTGTGGGGGGACGATCCCCCCGTGCCGCAGCCAACGCATTAAGCGTCCCGCCTGGGGAGTACGGCCGCAAGGCTAAAACTCAAAGGAATTGACGGGGGCCCGCACAAGCAGCGGAGCATGTGGCTTAATTCGAAGCAACGCGAAGAACCTTACCAGGGCTTGACATATGGGTGAAGCGGGGGAGACCCCGTGGCCGAGAGGAGCCCATACAGGTGGTGCATGGCTGTCGTCAGCTCGTGTCGTGAGATGTTGGGTTAAGTCCCGCAACGAGCGCAACCCCCGCCGCGTGTTGCCATCGGGTGATGCCGGGAACCCACGCGGGACCGCCGCCGTCAAGGCGGAGGAGGGCGGGGACGACGTCAAGTCATCATGCCCCTTATGCCCTGGGCTGCACACGTGCTACAATGGCCGGTACAGAGGGATGCCACCCCGCGAGGGGGAGCGGATCCCGGAAAGCCGGCCCCAGTTCGGATTGGGGGCTGCAACCCGCCCCCATGAAGTCGGAGTTGCTAGTAATCGCGGATCAGCATGCCGCGGTGAATGCGTTCCCGGGCCTTGTACACACCGCCCGTCACACCACCCGAGTCGTCTGCACCCGAAGTCGCCGGCCCAACCGAGAGGGGGGAGG
>NZ_JBCPDN010000035.1:0-23186 GCF_040915425.1 Collinsella aerofaciens
AATTTAAACGGCTGAAAAAGGGGCATCGAACTGCGCCGATACCCCTAAAGTAGACACACATTTTGTCCTATAAGCCCAAAGCTGATTTGGCTAATCGCGGACAACATTTCGTTCATTTAGTGTGTTCAACGGGGTTGTTTTGGGATGTTGTTCACATTGATGCAGGTTATTGAGGTACTGGCGGTGATTGGGGGCGTTCCTGAAGCCCAGACGGAGCAGAGAGATGCACTGTTAATCGCGTTTGTCTAACAAACTATGTACAGACATGTGAAATAAATTGTGCAACTTTTTGTTGGCGTAGGAGGGGTTTGCGGCGCAAGGTATTTTGGCATGAAAAAAGGCCTTCGGAATACCGAAGGCCTTTGCATTCACGATGGTGGAGACGAGGGGGATCGAACCCCTGACCTCTTGACTGCCAGTCAAGCGCTCTCCCAGCTGAGCTACGCCCCCGTGACGAGGAGATACTATAGGGGAAGTTGGCACGGCGTGCAAGGACTTTTTTGGGGTCAGATTCTAAATACCTATTGATATAGGTAAGCGATAGCGGTGCCGGTGTGGACTTGGATCGTGGCTGTTGACCTGACGACGTTGCTAATGCCGGTGTCGGCCAACAGGTCCAGGGGGCTGTGGTCTAGCTCCCACTCTAGACCGTGTTCGCTTACTACCGTCCCAGGAGCTATAGCGATGACGGAGAACGTCTTGCCCTCGGTGCCTTCGATGGTCCATGATTCGCCTGCGTGAAGGATGCGGGCGACCACCTTGTCCTCGGCAATCCAGACTGGGGCGTCCTCGTAGCCCGCGAGTAGGCCCAGTACGGAAAGCGCCATGTCCGGACGGCCGCCCGTTGCGCAGGTCGCGACCACTTCGGCACCCGGCCAGCGACGACGGACGGAATCGAGCGCAAGCGCCAGATCGGTATAGTCCTTGTACGGGTCGTGGCGCTCAACTTCAAAGTCGGTGGCGACTTCGACCAGCGCGCGGCCCGCGTCGCTCACCGTGTCGGCATCCCCCACATAAACATCGCAGCCCAGTCCCGCGCCCAGCAGCGCGTCGAGTCCGCGGTCCACGGCGACAACGTGGCCGCACTCCCCTGCTAGCCTACGCAACAGATCCGCGCTCGCCACCACGGGCGAGCCGCAGACCACTAATACCTTGCAACCCACAGCTCTCGCCTATCCCTCAAACGAAAGCACGCGGGCCAGGTCAAGCTCCTCGTAGCTGTCGATAAAGATATCGCAGTTGGCGCGTACGTCGTCGCGCTTCATGCGGCCGTGCGGGTCATAAATACCCAGGCGCATAAAGCCGGCAGTGCCAGAGCTCTTAAGGCCAAAGACGGCGTCTTCAAACACCCAGGCGCGCTCAAACTGGTGCCCATGGCGCTCCTCCAGACGGCGCAGCGCCAGCTCGTACACATCGGGGAACTGCTTGGAGCGCCCGGCCTCACCTGTGGTGGTCACAAACTCCATGTAGCGATCAAGGCCAGCACCCGCAAGCGCAGATTTAACCAGCTCGGCCGGTGTGGACGTAGCAACGCACATGGCAATACCGGCCTCCTTTGCCTGCTCCAAAAATGCCAGGAGCCCCTCGCGTGGCGGCACCTTGGAGTACCCATCAATCAAAATATCGCTCAGCTCGCGGTAGAGCTCCTCGCCATTCGCACCAATGCCCCACGTATCGTGGTAGGCCTGGCACTCGTCCTCGAGCGACAAATGCTCAAACTGGGCAAAATCGTCGACCGTCACGTCAATCCCGTGACGGTGCAATAACTCGGGCTGGGCATAGGCCCAAACGGGGGTGCTATTAACCAGTGTGCCGTCGCAATCGAAAATAAAAGCAACCTTGGGAGCGGCGGTATGGGACATAAACGAACCTTTCGATGTCAAATGGTAAACAACCTGCTAAAAACGTTTTACCAAACGTCAGCCTAACAATTTTGAAACCCTAATTGGTAAAACTGCCAAGAGTTTTACCACGGCAATTCTGCCAGTGGTATAAACATGTCGCTTACCGATTAAACGCCCCCGCAAATCCGCTTTCGTCCATAAAACTAACGCACAGGTGTTATCGTAGTTTCTGCCGAAAGTTCCACCGAGCACGCGAGGTGGAACGAATCACAGAAACTTCGCCGTCCCTTCGATTCGTGCAGCCTTGGACCTTTCGCATCTAGTCACCAAGGCAACACGCTGCCGCGTCATGATGGGATCAAACGTGAGCGATACAAAGCTAAAGCCAACGGCTAAAAAGCCCGCAACCCGTAAAGCCGCTCCGCACGCACCGGAGCTCTCCAAGGACGATGTCTACCTGTTTGGCATTGGAATGTGGGAGCGCAGCTGGGAAAAGATGGGCGCGCATCCCGACACGCAGCAGCGCACGCGCGGCTGGCGCTTTTGCGTTTGGGCGCCCGACGTAAAGAGTGTCCATGTCATTGGCGAATTTAACGACTGGGATGAGGAAGCCAACCCGCTGGTGCCCGTTCATACGAGCGCTATTTGGGAAGGCTTTATTCCTGGCGCCGAGCAGGGCCAGCTTTATAAGTATCTCATCGAGACCAACGAGGGCGAAAAGCTCTACAAGGCCGATCCGTATGCTTTTAAGGCCGAGTGCCCTCCGGGAACGGCGAGCGTGCTGTGGACCCTCGATGGCTACAAGTGGAACGACGCCGCATGGCTCAAGCGCCGCGCCGGCCACAACCACATGTCGCAGCCGCTTAACATCTACGAGGTGCATATTGGCTCGTGGAAGCGCCACGGCGACGCGCCGCAAGGCGAGCCCGACGAGTACGGCAACTACCCCGGCCCCATGGACCCCTTCCCCGCGCAGCGCGGCGAGTTCTACACCTACGACGACCTGTCGGTGGAGCTCGTGGACTACGTGCGCGATATGGGCTACACGCATATCGAGGTCATGCCGCTTATGGAGCATCCCTTTGATGGCTCCTGGGGCTACCAGACGACCGGCTATTACGCCGCCACCTCTCGCTACGGCAACCCGCAGCAGCTCATGCACTTTATCGATGCGTGCCACGAGGCGGGCATCGGCGTGATCATGGACTGGGTGCCCGGCGGTTTTTGCGCCGACTCCCACGGCCTTGCCACCTTTAACGGACACATGCTGTTTGAGCACGAGATTCACCCCAACTGGGGCACGCACAAGTTTGACTTCGCCCGCGGCGAGGTCCGCTCCTTCCTGGTCTCCAACGTGCTGTATTGGCTCGAGAACTTCCACGTTGACGGCATTCGTATGGACGGCGTGTCCAGCATGCTGTACCTCAACTTTGGCATCGACGATCCCGGCCAAAAGAAGTTCAACAAGTACGGTACCGAGGAGGACCTTGACGCCAGCGCGTTTATCCGCCAGGTCAACTGCGCCGTGGAGGCCCACTACCCCGACGTGATGATGATGGCCGAGGAGTCCACCGCGTGGCCGCTCGTGACCTACCCGCCGCAGGACGGCGGCCTGGGCTTCCACTACAAGTGGGACATGGGCTGGATGAATGACACCCTGCACTACATGCAGACCGATTTTCCGTGGCGCCCCGGCAACCACGGCCTGCTCACGTTCTCCATCATGTACGCCTTTACCGAGAACTTCATTTGCCCGCTGAGCCACGACGAGGTTGTGCACGGCAAGTGCTCGCTCATCGGCCGCATGCCGGGCGACTGGTGGCGCCAGTTTGCCGGCCTGCGCACGCTCGCCTTCTACCAGATGACTCACCCCGGTGCCAAGCTCAACTTTATGGGCAACGAGATCGGCCAGTTTATTGAGTGGCGCTACTACGAGTCCATTCAGTGGTTCCTGACCGAAGAGTACGAGACCCACCGTCATCATCAGGCGTTTATCAAGGCGCTTAACCACCTGTACACTGCCGAGCCCGCCCTGTACGAGCGCGGCTACACCGACGACGGCTTTACCTGGATTGACGCGGACAACTCCAAGCAGTCCATCGTGAGTTTTGTACGCCAGGGCGAGGACGTAGACGATGACCTGGTGATCCTGATCAACTTTGACCCGGCGAGCTACGAGAGCTTCCGCGTGGGCGTGCCGCGCGAGGGTGACTGGGAGGTCATCTTCGATTCCGACCGTCCCGAATTTGGCGGCAGCGGATACGCCGGTGAGGAGCCCTACACCTGCTCGAGCGAGCCTTATCCCTGGAACGGGCAGATGGACTCCATCGAGATCAAGGTGCCCGGCCTGGCTGGCGTGGTGCTTAAGCGCCGCGGTCCCAGCAGCTATAAGCCGCCGGTGGTTGAGGAGCCCAAGAAGGCGACGCGCAAGCGCTCGTCCTCGGTAAAGCCCAAGCCCGCAGCCGCTAAGAAGGCTCCGACTAAGGCGAAGGCTGCAAAGCCCACCGCCAAGGCCACGGTCAAGTCAACCACGGCCAAAAAGGCAGCCACCAAAAAGGCTGCTCCCAAGGCCAAG
Organism: Collinsella aerofaciens; assembly: GCF_040915425.1. Classification (GTDB taxonomy): domain Bacteria; phylum Actinomycetota; class Coriobacteriia; order Coriobacteriales; family Coriobacteriaceae; genus Collinsella; species Collinsella aerofaciens_BW. Next base: position 4,420 of record NZ_JBCPDN010000035.1, read on the forward strand.
GCAGCTGCTGTTAAGGCTCCTGCCAAGAAAGCGTAACAAAGGCGTTACCACTGTAATTACCCGCCCCGCGGGGGCGTAGGATACAAGTCATAACCGTTCCGGGAGAAACATCCCCGGGGGAAGGAACGTATGAATAAGATCTTCGACAACAAGCAGGAGTTTACCGAGCTCTATCGCGATGCCGTCATGAGCATCAGCGGCAAGAGCGTCGAGGCCGCCAGCGACCTCGACCGCTTTAACGCCCTGGCAAAGCTCGTGGCCGAGAAGGCGCGAACCGTTGCCACCAAGAGTGACGCCCGCGCCACCGCCGAGGGCAAAAAGCGCGTGTACTACTTCTCGATCGAGTTTTTGATCGGCCGCCTGCTTGACAACTATCTACTCAACTTTGGCGTGCGCGACATGGTCGCCGAGGCGCTCGACGACATGGGCTTCGACCTGTCCGTCATCGAGAACCAGGAGCCCGATCCGGCTCTGGGCAACGGCGGTCTGGGCCGTCTTGCCGCATGCTTCCTGGATTCCATGGCAGCCGAGGGCATTGCCGGCTACGGCAACGGCATGCGCTACCGCTACGGCCTGTTTAAGCAGGAGATCGTCAACGGCAGCCAGGTCGAGGCCACCGACGAGTGGCTTACCCACGGCTATCCCTGGGAGGTCCGCCGTCAGGACAAGGCCGTGACTATTAAGTTTGGTGGCCATGTTGAGGGCTTTGAGGAGAACGGCCGCACGTTCTACCGCACGGTGGACACGCAGGACATCCTGGCCGTCCCTTATGACATCCCCGTCGTGGGCTATGCCGGCGAGACTGTCAACAAGCTGCGCGTCTGGGCTGCCGAGCCGGTCGAGGAGCACTTTGACCTTGAGGCCTTCAACCGCGGTGACTATGCCCTGGCCGACGCCGAGCGCGCCGAGGCCGAGGCCATCAGCGCCATCCTCTACCCCAACGACGCCGGCGAGCACGGCCGTCTGCTGCGCCTGAAGCAGGAGTACCTGTTTGTCTCGGCCGGCATCTACAGCCTGCTCGACACCTTTGAGAAGGAGCACGGCGAGAACTGGGAGCTGCTGCCGCAGTTTGTGGCCATCCACACCAACGACACGCACCCCGCCATGTGCGGTCCCGAGCTCATGCGTATCCTCATCGACGAGAAAAAGCTCGAGTGGGATGACGCTTGGAGCATCGTGACGCAGGTCGTGAGCTACACCAACCACACTATCCTGCCCGAGGCCCTGGAGAAGTGGCCCATCGGCATGTTCTCCAAGCTCCTCCCCCGTGTGTACCAGATCATCGACGAGATCAGCCGTCGTTGGCACGAGTCGTTCGACACCACGCAGGAGGGCTGGCAGGAGCGTCTGCGCCAGACCGCCATCCTGTGGGACGGCGAGATTCGCATGGCCAACCTGTCCGTGATCTGTAGCCACAGCGTCAACGGCGTGGCCAAGATCCACTCCGACATCATCAAGAACATCGTGCTCAAGGACTTCTATGCCCTGACGCCCGAAAAGTTCAACAACAAGACCAACGGCATCTCGCACCGTCGCTTCTTTGCCGAGGCCAACCCCACCTATGCCAAGCTCGTGACCGAGGCCATTGGCGATGGCTGGCTCAAGGACGCCTTTGAGCTTGAGAAGCTCAAAGAGTTCCAGAACGACACCGAGTTCCTGAAGGCCGTGGGTGCCTCCAAGCGCGCCAACAAGGAGCGCCTGGCCGCCTACGTTAAGGCCGAGACCGGTCTGGTCATTGACCCCAACACCGTCTTCGATGTTCAGGTAAAGCGCTTCCACGCCTACAAGCGCCAGCTCATGAACATCATGAAGGTGATGGACATCTACAACCGTCGCATCGCCGATCCCAACTTCCACGTGACGCCGACGACCTTCATCTTTAGCGGCAAGGCTGCCTCCAGCTACACCTTTGCCAAGGAGACCATCCGCCTCATTAACTCCGTGGCCGAGGTCATCAACAATGACCCGCGCGTGAACGAGGTCATGAAGGTCTGCTTTATCCCCAACTTCCGCGTGAGCAACGCCCAGCTCATCTACCCCGCCGCCGAGATCTCGGAGCAGATCTCCACGGCCGGCAAGGAGGCCTCGGGCACGTCCAACATGAAGCTCATGATGAACGGCGCCATTACGCTGGGCACCCTCGACGGCGCCAACATCGAGATCGCCGACCTGGCCGGCCGCGAGAACGAGGCCATCTTTGGCCTGACCGCTCCCGAGGTCGAGCAGCTCTGGGCATCGAACAGCTACTTTGCGTGGGATACCCTCAACGGCGATCGAGAGCGCCTGGGCCGCGTGATGGACGAGCTTAAGGACAACACCTTCGCGGGTCTTTCGGGCAACTTTGAGAGCATCTACAACGAGCTCATGAACAACAACGACCCCGACCTGGTCATGGCAGACTTCCGCAGCTACGTGGATGCATGGGAGAAGCTCACCGGCAGCTATGGCGACCAGGAGACCTGGAACCGCAAGGCGCTGCTCAACACCGCCTCGAGCGGCTGGTTCTCGAGCGACCGCACCATTCGCGAGTACCGCGACGAAATCTGGCACGCGTAAAGGCCGCGAGCTCCCCTATGCCAGCACGGCATTACTCGACGGGCGTGACGTTGCGCCGCGCCCGTCGCTAATGGGTTTAGGAACATCGATGACAGAAGGAGAAATCGATGAGTAAGAAAGAATGCATCGCGATGCTCCTCGCAGGAGGACAGGGCAGCCGATTGGGGGCACTCACCCAAAAGATCGCTAAGCCGGCGGTTAGCTTTGGTGGCAAGTTCCGCATTATCGACTTTTCGCTCTCCAACTGCTCCAACTCGGGCATCGACACGGTGGGCGTTCTGACGCAGTATCGCCCCTACCTGCTGCATGCCTACGTGGGCTCCGGCGAGGCTTGGGATCTGGACAGCCGCGACGGCGGCGTTTCGATCCTGCCGCCGTACGAGACGCAGACCGGCGGCGCATGGTATGCGGGCACGGCCGACGCCATTACGCAGAACCTGGACTACATCAAGGCCAACGACCCCAAGTACGTCCTGATTCTTTCGGGCGATCACCTGTATCGCATGGACTACCGCAAGATGCTCAAGACGCACATTGAGAACAACGCCGACCTCACGGTGAGCGTTATGCCCGTGCCTTGGGAGGAGGCCAGCCGCTTTGGCATCCTGACCACCGACCCCGAGGACGGCCGCATCATCAAGTTCACCGAGAAGCCCGATAAGCCCGATTCGAATCTCGCGTCCATGGGCATCTACATCTTCTCGGCCGACGTGCTGATCGAGGCGCTCGAAGAGGACGCTCTGGACCAGCGCTCGAGCCACGACTTTGGCAAGGACATCATCCCCAAGCTGCTCGGCGAGGGCAAGCGCCTGTACAGCTACGAGTTCCACGGCTTTTGGAAGGACGTCGGCACCATCGCCAGCTTCCACGAGACCTCGATGGACCTGCTGGGCAACAACCCCGAGTTCGATCTGTTCGACAAGCACTTCCCCATCATGTCCAACATCACCACGCGTCCGCCGCACTACATTGGCCCGGACGGCCGCCTGGACGACTGCCTGGTCTCCAACGGCTGCAAGATCTACGGCACCGCTCGCCACTCGATCCTTTCGACCGATGTCATCATCGAGGAGCGCGCCGTGGTCGATGACTCCGTGCTGCTGCCGGGTGCGCACGTTAAGAGCGGCGCGCACATCTGCCGCGCTATTTTGGGCGAGAACTCCACGGTCGAAGAGGGCGTGAAGCTCGGCTCTGTCGATACCACCAAGGATACGGCCGTCGTTGGAAATGACGTCGTTATCGGGAAGGGGGAATGATCCGATGATCAATCGCAAGGCCATCGGTTATATCACCGCTAACTACTCTTCGAGCTACGGCAGCGTCCTGCTCAAGGACCGCCCCATCGCGTCCGTTCCCTTTTTGGGCCGCTACCGCCTGATCGACTTTCCGCTGTCCAACATGATGAATGCCGGCATTAAGACCGTCGGCGTCGTCATGCCGGGCAACTACCGCTCGCTGATCGACCACGTTGGCTCGGGCAAGGACTGGGGCCTGGACCGCAAGAAGGGCGGCCTGTTCATGGTGCCCGGCAACGCGTATGGCACCACCAAGGGCGGCATGCGCTTCCTGCTGCGCGACATCATCTCCAACAAGACGCTGTTCCAGCGCTCGGACAAGCCCTATGTTGTGATGATGGGCACCAACATCATCTTTAACATGGATCTCAACACCATCATCGACGCGCACGAGAACTCCGGTGCCCAGATGACCGTGGTGTACTGCAAGGCCACGCGCAACGTCGATGACGAGACCAAACTCGAGATTAACGAGAACGGTCGCCTGACGGGCGTGAGCGCTGGCGTCGCGTACGGCGACAACGCCTCTATGGACTGCTGCATCGTCAACCGCGAGACGCTGCTCGAGATTATCGACCACTACCAGGCCGCCGACTATCTGGACCTGCTCGAGGCACTCCAGGGCGACTTTGGCAACATCGACGTGTGCAGCTACGAGTACAAGGGCGAGGTCGTGGGCGTGTTTAGTGAGAAGTCGCTGTATCGCCGCAGCATGGACCTGCTTGACCAAACCGTGGCCGACCAGCTCTTTGACCCCGAGCGCCCGATCCTGACCAAGGCTCACGACGTGCCGCCTTCGCGCTATGCGACCGGCAGCCACGCGTGCAACTCGATCATCTCGGCCGGCTGTATCATCAAGGGCACCGTGCGCAACTCGATCCTGTCGCGCGGCGTCGTGGTCGAGGAGGGCGCCTCGGTGACCAACTCGATCATCAACCAGAGCTGTGTCATCAAGAGCGGCGCACGCGTTGAGAACGCCATTCTGGACAAGAACAACGTGGTTCCCACCAACACCGAGCTTCGCGGCACGCCCGAGAACATCCTGGTGCTGGGCAAGGCTCCGTTAACTTCCGACACCACCATCGTACGTTAACGTTGGCACCGAAACATCGCTCGTAACATGTAGAATAGCCGCCCGGTTAGCGCCAGGCGGCTATTCTCGAATTGCAACATGGGAGACAATATGGCAGATTCCAGCAAAAAGATGCAGATCGTGTTTGCCTCGGCCGAGTGCGCACCGTTTGTTAAGACCGGTGGCCTGGGTGACGTGGCGGGCTCGCTGCCTGCGGCACTCGTGCGCGCCGGCGCCGAAGTCATCGTGATGGTGCCCAAGTACGCCACCATCAAGGACGAGTACAAGGCGCAGATGGAGCACTTCTCCGACTTTTACGTGAGCCTGGGCTGGCGCAACGAGTACTGCGGGCTGGAGAAGCTCGAGCGCGACGGCGTCACCTATATGTTCGTGGACAACGAGCGCTACTTTGCGCGCGACTATCCGTACGGCTTCTTTGACGATGGCGAGCGCTTTGCGTTCTTCTCCAAAGCCATCACCGAGAGCCTGCAGCACCTGCCCGAGGGCTTTGAGTGCGACATTCTGCACTGCAACGACTGGCAGACGGCACTGGCGCCCGTGTTCCTGCGCGAGTTCTACCAGGGCCTGCCGCTGTACGACCGTGTCAAGACCGTGTTCTCGATCCACAACGTGGCGTTCCAGGGCCAGTTTAGCGACACCGTGATGGAGGACATCCTAGGTGTGGCGCATATTCCCGCGGCAGCTACGCAGCTGCGCTGCGACGCCTGCAGCATCAACTACATGCTGGGCGCGCTGCACTATGCCGATGCCATCACCACGGTGAGCCCCACCTATGCCAACGAGATCCAGACGCCCGAGTTTGGCGAGGGCCTGGACGGCGTGCTGCGCGAGCGTTCCTATGCGCTGCAGGGCATTTTGAACGGCATTGACGTTGCGGGCTTTGACCCGGCGACCGATAAGCGCATTGCCGCCAATTACACCGTGGAGGACCGTTCCGGCAAGGCCGTGTGCAAGGCCAAGCTGCAGGAAGAGCTGGGGCTCGAGGTTCGCGACGACCGTCCGCTCATGGTGATGGTCACGCGTCTGACGCGCCAGAAGGGCCTAGACCTTGTCATGTACGCGCTCGACCGCATCCTGGCCGGCGGCGTGCAGGTGGCGGTGCTGGGCACCGGCGACCGCGACTACGAGGACGGCCTGCGCTACTTCCAGGACAAGTACCCCGGCACCATGGCGGCTCGCATCGAGTTCGATCCGGCACTGTCGCAGCGCATGTATGCTGCCGCCGACATGTTCCTGATGCCCTCGAAGTTTGAGCCCTGCGGCCTGTCGCAGATCATCGCCATGCGCTACGGCACCCTGCCCATCGTGCGCGAGACCGGCGGCCTGAAGGACACCGTGATCCCGTATAACGAGTTTACCGGTGAGGGCACGGGATTCTCGTTTAGCAACTTTAACGGCGACGAGATGGGCGACGCCGTGTTCCGCGCGGCACGCCTGTTCTGGGATAACCGCGAGGCCTGGAACCAGCTGGTCACGCAGGCTATGAGCCAGGACTTTAGCTGGACGCGCTCGGCCGATAAGTATCTGGACCTGTACTTCTTTATGCATCCTGAGATTGAGAGGCCGGCGGCTGTGACTGAGGTTGCAGCTGTCGATGAGCCCGCTGCCGCTGAGGAGCCCAAGGCCGAGGAGAAGCCGGCTGAAGCCGAGCCCGTTAAGGTCGATCCTGAGGTGAAGGCTGAGGTTGTTCCTGAGGCAAAGGCCGAGGCCAAGCCCGCTGCAAAGCCCGCAGCTAAGAAGACCACGACCCGCAAGACGACCGCCAAGAAGGCTACGACGACCAAAGCTGCTGCCACCAAGACTGCCGCAGCAAAGACGACTGCTGCCAAGGCAACGACCACGCGCAAGCGCACGACCGCTGCTGCCAAGAAGGCCGCAGAAGCCGAGGCTGCTCCCGAGGTAAAGGCAGAGGCCGCCGAGACTAAGCCGGCCGCCAAGGCTCCGGCAAAGACCGCTGCTAAGAAGACGACCACGACCGCCAAGAAGGCAACGGCAGCCAAGAAGACCACGGCAACGAAGTCGACGACCACGAAGGCCGCCACGACCAAGTCAGCCGCAAAGCCGGCAGCCAAGGTCGAGGAGACGCCTGCAGAGTCCAAGGCGGAGGCAACCGTCGAGGCCAAGCCCGCTGCCAAGACCGCCACGCGCAAGCGCACCACGACGGCCAAGAAGGCCACGGCAAAGGCCACAACTCCCAAGGCAGAGATTAAGCCCGCTGCTACCAAAGAGGAGCCCAAGGCCGAGGTAAAAGCCAAGCCGGCGCCGAAGGCCGCTGAGGTCAAGGCTGAGGTCAAGGCCGCCCCGAAGGCAGAGGCCAAGCCCGAGCCCGCCAAGGAGACTCCGGTCTCCCCCGCCGCTCCGGCAGAGAAAAAGGCTCCGACCAAGAAGACGTCCGTCCGCAAGGCAACGGCCACCCGCAAGCGCCGCTAGCCCACAGACGATTCAAAACCTCATCAAACCCTAAGTAAGGGGCGCTCCAACCGGGCGCCCCTTCTCTGTAGGTAGTTGGTAAAACGATTTTCTAGGACAACCGTTCGCCGATGGTAAACGGATGTTGTTTATACAGCCTGTGTACAACAGATATACTTACATCCTGTGCGTAAAGCCCATGGCCAGCAGGCCATGATTCTATTGAACTGGACCGTACTATGAGATTGATACACAACAGCCGTCTGCCGCAGTTTCGCACTCCGTTTGGCGCTGTGACCACAGGAACTACCCTTTCGCTCTCCGTGATTCTGGAGGATGCCGATCCCGTGCAGGCGACGCTTACGCTCCGGACCTGGGTCGATGAGATCGGTGAGTCTCGGTATCCAATGACGCACGAAGGCGACGGCATCTTTACCGTAGAGCTTGAGTGCGCCGAGCCCTGTCTTATCTGGTACAGCTTTATATGCAATATCGAGGGCCAGCCCGAGGTCCGCTTGGGCGCACCGCAGGGACGCACCGGCGGCGAGGGCGTAACCTACGACTACGCCGAGGTGCCGTCATTCCAAGTCACCGTCTACAAGCACCGCGAAGTTCGACCCGAGTGGTACGAGCGCGGCATGGTCTACCAGATCTTCCCCGATCGCTACGCCCGCGACGAGCACTGGCGCGAGCGCACGCTGACCGAAGTCGAAAAGCCGCGCAACGGAATCCAGCGCCGCATGGTCGAGGACTGGAACGAGCCGCCCGTATACGAGCGCGCCGAGGACGGCTCCATCAAGACCTGGGACTTCTACGGCGGCTCGCTCAAGGGCATCCAGGAAGACCTGCCCCGCATCGCTGAGCTGGGCTTTACAGCCATCTACCTCAACCCCATTTTTGAAGCCGCGAGCAACCACCGCTACGACACCGCAGATTACACCAAGATCGATCCGATTCTGGGCACCGAGCAGGACTTTACCGAGCTGTGCGAGGCGGCCGAGAAGCTGGGCATTTCCATCATTCTGGACGGTGTGTTCAACCACACGGGCGACGATTCGATCTACTTCAACCGCTACGGCAACTACCCCGGCGTGGGCGCGTGGCAGAGCGAGGATTCGCCGTGGCGCGATGCGTTTTATTTCCACGAGGACGGCTCGTACGACTGCTGGTGGGGCGTGGGCAATATGCCCGCCATCAATGAGAGCTCCGAACTGGTACGCGAGCGGCTCCTGGGCAAGGACGGCGTCATTCGTAAATGGCTGCGCGCCGGCGCTCACGGCTGGCGCCTGGATGTGGCCGACGAGCTTTCGGACGATTTCCTGACCGAGATCAAAAAGGCCGTACTTGCCGAAAAGCCCGACGCGCTGCTGCTCGGCGAGGTCTGGGAAGACGCCTCCAACAAGATCAGCTACGGCCATCTGCGTCGCTACCTGCAGGGCTCCGAGCTGGACTCTGCTATGGATTACCCCTTCCGCGACATGGTCATCGGCTTTTTGATGGGCTACAAAAACGCCTACCAAGCTGCCGAGGATATCGAGACCCTGCGCGAGAACTACCCGCGCGAGGCATTATCCTGCGCGCTCAATCTGCTGTCGAGCCACGACCGCCCGCGCATTATCTCGGTGCTCGGCGGTGGCCCCGACGAGTCGCAGCTGCCCGAGAGTGAGCGCAGCAAATGGCGCCTGGACGAGAACTCCATGGGCCTGGCCAAGAGCCGCTTTTGGCTGGCGACGCTCATGCAGATGACGTTCCCGGGCGTTCCCTCAATCTATTACGGTGACGAGTACGGCTTGGAGGGACTCACCGATCCGGGTAATCGCCGCACCATGCCGACCAAGGAAGACCTGCACGACTTCGATACGTTCGCGATCGTCAAGAACGCATCTGCTGTGCGCCGCGCGCTGCCGTTTATGATCGACGGTGAAATCAAGGCTTTCGCGCTCAATGACGAGGTGCTGGCCTACAACCGTACCGGTAAAGACGGCGAGTCCGCGACCGTCATCATCAACCGCAGCCTGCGCAATTCGCATCGCGTGACGATTCCGGCGCTCGGCGAATGTGCGAGTGACGTGATCAGCGGTCACGAGTGTGAGATTCATAACGGTACGGTCACGCTCGATCTGTATCCGCTGGGCTCGTCGATCATCTATCACCACGCCGAGCAGCGCCTGCAGGAGCCGCTCGATCACGGTGCGGGTGTTGTGTGCCATATCACATCGGTGCCGACCGACGACGGCAAGCCCGGTACGATCGGCGCACCCACGCGTCGCTTTATCGACCATCTGGCCGCCATGGGCATGCGCTACTGGCAGGTTCTTCCCGTCAACCCCACGGACTTCTTCCGCTCCCCTTATGCCGGTCCTTCGGCCTTTGCAGGCAATATCGACCTGCTACCCGAGAGCCACGAAGAGCTGGCAGCCGACTTTGAGACCTGGAAGGCCCGCGGCGGCGAGGATGCCGATCCGCTGTACACCGCGTTTAAACATCGCAATGCCGATTGGCTCGAGAAATACTGCGTCTACATGGCCGTTAAAAAGTACTTTGAGGGCGAGTCGCGCCATGATTGGCCGGCAGATGTCGCGCGCTACAACGAACATCTGATCGACGACAAGCGCTTCCACAACGAGGCCGAGCTTCAGGCGTACATGCAGTACCGCTTTGACCTCGCTTGGTGCGAGCTCATGAACTATGCGCACAAGAAGGGCATCGAGGTTATCGGGGATATTCCTATGTACGTGTCCGACGATTCGGCAGACGCGTGGAGCGAACCCGAGAACTTCTGGCTGTCCGATACCGGCAAGGCGATTGAGATTTCCGGTGCGCCGCCCGACAACTTTGCGCCCGAGGGCCAGGTGTGGGGCAACCCAACGTTCCGCTGGGACCACATGAAGCAGAACGGCTATAGCTGGTGGATGGATCGCCTGCGTCGTGCGTTTTCGCTCTACGACCGCGTGCGCCTGGATCACTTCCTGGGCTTCCACAGCTATTTCAGCATTCCCGCGGGTAAGGCATGCGCCGACGGGCGTTGGCTGGCAGGCCCGGGCAAGGACCTGTTCCAGACCGCCTACGACGAGCTGGGTCCGCTCAACTTTATCGCTGAGGACTTGGGCTATCTGACGCCCGGTGTTCGCGCCATGGCATCGACCTGCGGTTTCCCCGGCATGGACGTGCTGGAGTTTAGCGACTACGACGTTCGTTGCGGAATTCATCCCACACCGGGCAAGATCCTGTATACCTCGACGCACGACACCTCGACGCTTGCCGGATGGTGCACACACTCCTTTGCAGGCGGCGACGAGCCGAGCGGCATTGAACTGGCAAGCGAGCTCATGGGCAACGCCCTGGCCAGCGATGCTCCGCTCGTGATGATGCCGCTGCAGGACGTGCTAGGACTGGGCGACGATGCACGTATGAACGTGCCGGGCGTGGCCACGGGCAACTGGACCTGGCAGGCTGAGGAGGCCGACGTTGCGGCAGCCGAGGAGAAAACTGCGAAGCTCCTGCGCAGCACCCATAGATTCTGGGGCGAAGCGTGATAAAACCCCCGATATAGGGTACAGTTACAGACGTTTGAATTTTTGCGGGCAGAGCGATCTGCCCGCTTTGTGCTGAAAAGGAAGTATTATGGCGCGCTACGATTACAAGTGCACGAGCTGCGGCAACGTGTTTGAGGTTGAGCACCCCATGTCCGAGACGCCCGAGGTCGTATGCCCCAACTGCGGCGCCCCGGCGGCCAAGACGTTCTCGGCCAGCGGCATTAAGTTCGACGGCAGCGGTTTCTACAACACCGACCAACGCACTGGCGGCTCCAGCACCAGCGCCACCAGCGGCTGCTGCGCCAACTGCCCGCATAGCCACTAGAAACCAAACAGCCCCGCGATCGACACCGATCGCGGGGCTGATTCTTTAGCTACCCAGGCATCTTTATGAGTTGCGGTGAAATAAGGACTATTTGGCGGGTAGATGCCGCTATTCAATCCCTATTTCACCGCAACTTAGTAGTTACTTGTGGACCAGGCGGGCGCAGAAGTGACCGTCGTAGGAGTCGGCGTTTACGGGGACACTTTGGAAGAGGCCTCGAGGGTTTTGGCGGAGAGTGACGAGGCTCTTGGCGTGGTCGTACTCGGGGAGCTGCAGAATCTGGGCTTCGGAGAGCGGTGCCACGATAAAGACGGCGCCCTCGGAAGAGGCCAGGAAGGCATCCACGACCTGCGTGTTCTCTTCATCAAAAACCGAGCAGGTGGCATAGATAAGCTCACCGCCGGCAGCAACGCGCGCGGCTGCTTCCTTGAGCATCGTCAGCTGTAGCTTGGGCAGCTCAGTCGTAACGTCGTTCTCGGTCAGACGCCACGGTATCTCGGGATGACGGCGCATGGTGCCGGTGCCAGAGCACGGCGCATCGATAAACACCGTGTCGAACAGGGCGGGCTCGCCGAGCATCGCGTCAAAGGACGTGAGCACCTCATTGAGCTCGCAGGCATCGCCCGACACCGTACGAACACCCGTTATACCCGCCTTATGCAGGCGTGCGAGATTCTGATCGCACTTGCGATCGTGCAGATCGAGCGCGGTATGCTGACGCTCGTACCCGGCACGCTTGGCCTGGCACATCATCACATAGGTCTTGGTGCCGCGACCGGCTCCAATCTCCAGGCAACGACCGGGACGTGTAGCGGCAGTAGCGATAAGCTGAGCGTTGAGGTCCGAGGCAACCGCGGCAGCACGCTCAAACACGCCCGATGCAACCGTGACCTGCGCATCGACCGGAGCATGGCAGCCCGGGAAGACAGGCGCAACGAGCTGCGAGATATACGGGTCGGCCTTGGTCGCAAACGCATTCTCGTGCAGTGCAAGCGGCGCGGGGGCCAGATTACCGGCAAAGTTGAGCGCGCCCTCGGGCGTATCGAACGAGGCCATAATACGAGCGCACAGCCAACGAGGAAGACCCATCAAACGCGAAAGGCGAACCAAACGGCGCTCGGAGTCATCCACGTCAGATGCCGTGGCAAAATCCTCCACGTTGTCCGCAACCTTGTGCAGCACCGCGTTAGCCAGGCCCGCGGCAGACTTAACACCGCTGCGCACCAGCTCAACACCCTGACTCACCGCAACGCGACCAGGCGTATGCAGATAGAGCATCTCGAAGGCCGAGATGCGAAGCGCCATGCGCACACGAGGCGCGACCTTTTTGGGCTTATCAAGAAACTGGTCGAGCAGCTCATCCAAAATGCCCTGGGTGGCCGCAACGCCAAGTGCCAAACGAGCGGCAAAAGCAGAATCGCGCTGATCAATGGCCCTGGCCGAGGCACGGGACGAAAGCACGTCGCGCGCGTACATGCCGCGACGATCGGCCTCCATCAAAACATCAAGCGCGAGCTTGCGCGCGGGAGACAGCTTACTCATGACAGAACACCCCAGATAAGATCGGCACCCTGCAGCCCGGCAGCCCAGGCAGAAGCGGCCATAGCACGCTTGCCATCGGGCTTAACCTCGAGCAGTTCGACCGCGCCGTCGGACAGGCCCAGGTAGACGCGCTTGGCCTGAACGGCGACGAGCCCCTCGCCAAGCGACAAGACTGCCGGCGCTGCATCGAGCACGCGCACGGTCTTGCCGGCAATCACGCAACGAGCGGGAGCGGCGTCGGACGAGGCAAGCACATGACACACGCAATCAAGCGCTGCCATCTGAGGATCCAGACGCATCTCCTGCTTAGAAATCTTGGCAGCATGGGTAACAAGCGACTCATCCTGTTCAGTCCACACGGCGGTGCCATCGGCAAGCGAAGGAAGCGTATCGGCAAGCAGTTTGCCGCCAAGCTCAGCAAGCTCCATGGTCAGCGCCTCGGCATGCTTACCGGCAACCGACGTGGAAGCCTGGGCACAATAAGCGCCGGTATCAACGCCATGTCCAATACGCATAATAGAAACGCCAGCAACCTCATCACCAGCGAGAATCGCACGCTGAATGGGAGCAGCCCCACGCCAACGAGGCAGCAAGGACGCATGAACATTCACAATACCAAGCGGCGCCATATGCAGCACCTCATCGGGCAAAATGCAGCCATAGGCAGCCACACAGAAAATATCGGCCTGGACAGCCCGGAGCGCCTCAATAACCTCCGGCGTCATACGATTAGCCTCAACAACCGGCAACCCCAGCTCAAGCGCCTTGGCCTTAACAGGAGAAGGCACAAGCTTCTTACCACGCCCGCGAACAGCATCGGGACGAGTAACAACAAGCGCAATCTCATTCCCAGCCTCGACGAGCGAAGTCAACGAAGGCACAGCAAAATCAGGCGTACCCATAAACACAATACGCATAAAGGACGTCTCCCCTCAACCAAAGCCGAGACGGCTACAAATAACAGCGGAAAGCCAAGTCACCAGCCCATCCGCAATAACAATTCGACAAGAACAAATATACCCAAAACCAAAGAAAGAGCCGCAATAAAAGCAGCTCCCTCTCAACAAAGACTATCAGCGAAGACGCCCCTCCCTGGCCCGACGGCACCCGGGCGAACCGAGCCAGAACAACGCAGTCCCCGGTGCTGAGCGCCCACATATCGTCCCGCGCGCAGTTTCGCAGCGCAGCGAGAATGTTTGAGCACGGGATGATATGTGGGCGCTCAGCACCGGGGACGGTGGGATCTACTCCGTCTCGCCCGGTCGAGCGCCGCGGGCTAGGGCGTCCTGGTACTCCTTGACGGCCTTGATCCTCTGCATGGGCTTCAGTCGCTCGAACATAGTGTTGCCGTGCAGGTGATCGATCTCGTGCTGCAGACACACGCAGAACAGGTCGCCCGAGGCCTCGTAGCGAATCAGGTTGGCATCCAGGTCATACGCCTCGACGACGACATGGTCGGGGCGCTCGATCTCGCAGCTAATGCCGGGGATGGACAGGCAGCCCTCGCTGAACGGCACCAGATGGTCGCTTTGCTCAACAATGACGGGATTGATGAGCACGTACGGATCGTAGTCGTTCTTGTCGCTGTAGTCGCAGTCGATGGTGACAAGCTGAATGAGCTCGCCGATCTGCGGAGCAGCCAGGCCGCAACCGCCGTTCTCGAACATCATCTTCTTCATCTTCTCGGCAAGCGCCTCGATCGCCGGGGTGATTTCCTCGATGACGGCACACTCCTGGCGCAGACGAGGGTCGGGCGACAGTACGATTCCGTTGGCTTCCATGGCCATCCTTTCGGTTTGTTACATCAAATCATAGGCGTCGACGTCAACGCTCACGCTCACGCCGCGCACAGAGCCCACCTCTTTGAGGCAGACGTCGATATCATCAGAGACATGGTACCCTACCGGCGACTTCACAAGCAGATGGAAGCGGTAACGGTCCTTGGCTCTCTCGATTACACACGAAGCCGGGCCCAGCACCTGCGGCACGGCGCTCCCCGCCCGCAAAAAGTCGGGCGCGGCGGAGTGCCAGCGGCGCTTGAGGAGCTTTGCGATGCGCCCGATATAATCCTGCGCATCATCGCGGTTTGCCGACCACACCAAAATGTTGACCAGGCGCACGAACGGCGGATACAGTGCGTCGCGGCGCTGGTCCAGGTCGTAGTCGGTAAAGATCGAGCGATCGTGCTCGGCGACGGCGCGGATGACCGGGTCCTCGGGCAGATAGGTCTGGATGATGACCTCGCCGGGGCGATCGCCGCGACCGGCACGGCCGGCGACCTGCTCCAGCAAATCGTAGGCACGCTCCCCCGCACGAAAATCGGGAAGCTTGAGGGCAAAGTCGGCATTGACCACGCCTACGAGCGTGACTTCAGGAAAATCGAGACCCTTGGCAATCATCTGGGTACCCAGCAGCACCGCGCAATCGGCCGCATCGAACTGCTCGAGCAGCTTTTTGTGCGCGTCCTTGCCGCGCGTGGAATCGGCGTCCATGCGAATGATGGCAACGTCGTCGGGCAGCATCTGATGCAGTGCGTCCTCGATCTGTTGCGTGCCCAGGCCCATTTTTGCCAGGTAGCGGCTACCGCACTTGGGGCAGCGACTCGTGGGCGCGGGATACGGCTGCACACGCCAGGACGAACCACAGGTGTGGCACTGCAGCGTATGGGTGCGTTCGTGGTACGTAAGCGCCGTGGAGCAATGGTTGCAGGTAGGGACGCAACCGCACTCGCGACACATTAGGAACGGCGCAAAGCCGCGACGGTTGTGCAGCAACACGGCCTTTTCGCGACGCTCGACCACGCGCTCGAGGCCTTCCATCAGCGGTTTTGAGAACATTGAGCGGCTACCGTGTGAGAACTCGCGACGCAGGTCGGCAATACGCACCGTAGGCAGGACCGCGTGCCCCGGACGTTCGGGCATCTCGACGCGCGTCCAGGTGGCACCGTTATACGTGCCGCGGCGGCAGCGATCGAGGGCCTCGGCCGAGGGCGTGGCGGAGCCCAACACGAGCGGGCAGCGGTAGCGCCGCGCCATCTCGGCCGCCACTTCGCGCGCATGGTAGCGCGGACTAGAACCCTGCTTGTAACTGGTCTCGTGTTCCTCGTCGATGATAATGAGCCCAAGGTCGCTGAGCGGACAAAAGAGCGCCGAGCGGGCGCCGACGACCACGCGGGCCGCACCGCTGGCGACCATATCCCACTGGTCCAGGCGCTCGCCGGCCGAAAGGCGCGAGTGAAAGACCGCAACCGTCTCGCCAAAGCGCGAGCGGAAGCGGCCGACGGTTTGAGCCGTCAGCGAAATCTCGGGCACGAGCACGCAGGCCGAGCGACCGGCCGCGAGCACGCGCTCGATAGCGGAGAGGTAGACCTCGGTTTTGCCGGAGCCCGTAACACCGTCCACGAGCACCACGTCACCGTGTGCATCCAGGCGAGCGCGCTCAATCTGCGCGAGCGCCTGCTGCTGGCCGTCCGTAAGTGCGACCGGCGCTTTGCCGCTCGCGGAGGACAGCGTAGTCTGCTCGCTGCAACCGCGCCAGGCACGGCGCTCCTCCACCACCACGACACCGCGTTTTTCGAGCGCCTTGATGGTCGCCGACATGCTGTTGTAGAGCAGATTGAGATCGCGCGTCGTGACGGGGCCGCACCGGAGCGCCTCGATGAGCTGGCGCTGGCGAACGGCGGTCTTGGGCGGCGTATAGTCGAAGCCCTCGGGCGTGAGCATGACCCAGCGGTTTTGAATCGGCTTGACGGCGGGACGCTCAACGGTCCACACGCCGTCATCGCCCTTGACCACGCGCGGGCTGCCGCCCGGAGGCAAAAACAGGCGCAGGCACTCGGAAAGCGTCGCGACGTACTCGCGGCTCATCCAGCGCGCGATGCGGGCAGCCTCGGCTGTAAAGAGCGGTTTGCTGAGGATGGCTTCGACGGGCTTGATGCGCGAAGGGTCGAGAGCGTTGTCGCCTTGCAGGTCGCCCAGCTCGGGGGCAATATCAACGATGTAGCCAGCGGCGGCACGGTTGCCAAAGTGGACCAGGACCGTCGATCCGACCTGGGCCTCGTTGGCAAGGGACTCGGGGATGCCGTAAGCAAACGGTTCGGACAGCGCACGGGTGGGGATGTCGAGAACCACGCTCGCGTAGGCGGCGAGGGGCTCAGGTGCAGGCTCGGGCTTGGCCGGGGCGGCAGCGGATGCCGGTGCCGCCGGAGTCTCCTCCGATTCCGGCGAACCAAACAGCGAAAGTTGCTCGGCCATGGCCCCAGCACCTCCTATCCCATACGTCTACAGAAACAAGAGCCCCGCTCGGGGTGAACGGGGCTCGGATACATACGTTTGCGCAGCGATTACAGCGCCATCGTGCGGGCGCGGTCGATACGCGCCAGGCAGTCGTCGCGGCCGACGAGCGCCATGGTCTCGCCCAGCGGAGGGCTCACCATGTTGCCGCAAACGGCGACGCGCACGGCCTGGAACACCACGCGCTTCTTGAGGTCCATCTGCTCGGGCAGCGGCTCAAGCGCAGCGTCGATGTTCGCGGCTGTCCACTCGGTAACGCCCTCGAGCGCTGCCTTGGCGGCATCCAGAATGGCACCCATGCCTTCCTTGGCCAGGCCCTTGTTAACGGATTTTTCGTCATATTCGAGCGTCTCGGCCGTGGCAAAGATGGGGGCGGCGACGGTCACGGCGTCGGCCGGCATCTTGGTGCGAGGCTTGACGATGGCAGCGAGCGCGTCGATCCAGTCCTCGCCGTACTCGACGTTACCCTCGATGAGGCCTGCCTCGTGCAGCTCGGGGACCATGATCTCGTCGGCAAACTGCGCATCGGACATGCCGTTGATGTACTCGGCATTGACCCAGTCGAGCTTCTTGGGGTCGAAGGTCGCGGGGTTTTTGGAGATGCGGTCGAGCGAGAACTTGCTGGCCAGGACGTCGCGCGGGATGATCGTGGTCTCGCCATCGAGCGACCAACCCAGCAGCGCCAGGTAGTTGACGAAGGCATCGGGCAGGTAGCCGGCGTCGCGGTACTCCTCCACCGAGGTGGCGCCGTGACGCTTGGAGAGCTTCTTGCCGTCGGCGCCCAGAATCATGGAGATGTGGGCGAACGTGGGCACGGGCGCGCCGAGGGCCTCGTAGACCATGACCTGGCGCGGGGTGTTGGACAGGTGATCGTCGCCGCGAATGACGTGGGTGATCTTCATCATGGCGTCGTCGACGACGGTCGCGAAGTTGTACGTGGGCGTGCCGTCGGAGCGGAAGATAACAAAGTCGTCGAGCTCCTTGGCATCGAAGGTCACCTCGCCGTGGACGGCGTCGTGGATGACGACGTCGCCGCGGTCCTCGGGCACCTTGATGCGCAAGACGTAGGGCTCGCCGGCCTCGATGCGGCGACGGGCCTCCTCGGGATCAAGATCGCGGCAGCGACGCTGATAGCCCTGGAAGGGGTCCTTGCGCTCCTGCGCGGCCTTACGGTCGGCGTCGAGCTGCTCCTTGGTGCAGAAGCAGGGATAGGCCTTGCCCTCGTCCCAAAGTTTCTGGGCGGCCTGCTTGTACAGGTCCAGGCGCTCGGTCTGGGCGTAGGGGCCATAGTCGCCGCCCACCTCGGGACCCTCGTCCCAGTCCAGGCCAAGCCAACGCATGGCGCGCAGGATGATCTGCGTGTTCTCGTCGGTGGAGCGGGTGGGGTCGGTGTCGTCGATGCGCAGGATGAACGTACCGCCGTTTGAGCGGGCGAAAGCCCAGTTATAGATAGCGGTGCGGGCGCCGCCGATGTGCAGCTTGCCCGTCGGTGAGGGTGCAAAGCGGACGCGAACGTCTGATGCCATGGATATCTCCTCGATTGCAGGATGGTTGTCTAACCGCACCAGTATAAAGCAACAATGCGACCTCCGCACAAAGGGCACCGACCCACTCATTGGGGACAGACTTAAATGACCACTCGTTGGGTGTTCCTATAGTTTTGTCAACCGTCGGGGCTACTCCCGGTAGGGCACCCGGTCGCGCATCACGGCGTATATC
>NZ_JBCPDN010000036.1:0-22777 GCF_040915425.1 Collinsella aerofaciens
GACCCGTACCCGTTCTGGCTGGATTAATGGATGGAAACGGGTGTTCTATCGGGACACACATTTTGTCCTATAAGCCTAAGCATAAATGAGCGGGTCGTGCTGTATAAATTGCTTGTGTGCGCGTTTATGCGCATTAGATTGCGTTTAATTACGCACTTATGCGTATATATGCGCCGTTTACGGGGCAATAATGACCGTTTAGCGGTGAGATACGCAAAAACGCGCACAGACGCGCGTGTTTGTGCGAATATAGAGCTGTCAGAAATGCAAGACGTTCTATGACACAGGAGACACATAATGGCAGATTCCAAGCAGGCTCCACTCGACGCCGCGGCAGCCGCCAAAGCAGCATTTGCTTCGGTCCAGGACAAGCCGTTCCCTAACGACATCTTTACGGCTCCCGAGCTCCGTTGGGCTGTGATCGGTTGCGGCGTTATTGCCAACCAGATGGCTCAGTCCCTTGCCCTGGCCGGCCGCAAGCTTACGGGCGTTGCCAACCGCACGCTCACCAAGGCTCAGACTTTTGCCGACCAGTACGGCGTCGAGAAGGTCTATGACACGGTTGAGGATCTCTACGCCGATCCTGACATCGACGCCGTCTACATCACCACCCCGCACAACACCCATATCACCTATCTGCGCGCCGCCCTGTCGGCCGGCAAGCACGTTCTCTGCGAGAAGGCCATCACGCTCAACTCCGCCGAGCTCGATGAGGCCCGCGCCATTGCCGCCGAACACAACGTGGTCCTTATGGACGCTACCACGGTGCTCCACATGCCCTTGTATCAAGAGCTACGCCGCCGCATGGATGCTGGCGAGTTTGGCCGCATGAACCTCGCTCAGCTCAACTTTGGTAGCTACAAGGAGTACGGCGACCTGACCAACCGTTTCTACAATCGCAACCTCGCCGGCGGTGCCATGCTCGATATTGGCGTATACGCCCTGTCCGTCATGCGCCTGTTTATGGCGAGCCAGCCCGTCGAGGTCGTGTCTCTGGGTAACACCTGCGAGACCGGCGTGGACGTTGCAGGCGGCATCGTCTGCCGCAATGCCGAGCAGCAGCTGGGCGTCGTGAGCCTTACGCTCCACTCCAAGCAGCCAAAGCGCTCGGTTATCAGCTTTGACAATTGCTATGTCGAGGTCAACGAGTATCCGCGCGCCGATCACGCGACGATTGTGTGGACCGCGGACGGTCATCGCGAGGAGGTCGCCGCGGGCACCGAGGCTTATGCCCTGTGCTACGAGATGGCTGACCTCGAGCAGGCCGTCGCCGGCGACGATTCCAAGCGTGAGCTTCTGGATTATGCTTCTGATGTGATGGAGCTCATGACCAAGCTCCGCGCCGATTGGGGAGTCGTCTACCCCGAGGAGGAGTAAGCGATGCTTGCGGAAGATAGGCTCAATACAATCGTGTCGATGGTGCAGCAGGCTGGCTCGGTAACGGTGCCCGAGCTTGCCGATGCCCTGGGCGTGACGGCCTCTACCATTCGACGCGACCTACAGACGCTCGACCGAGCGCACCGCATCGCCAAGGTGCACGGTGGCGCGACAAGTCTTGAGCGCGCGCACGTGACGCGCGACCTAACGATCAGTGAGCGCAGTGATCTCCATAACGACGACAAGGAGCGTATCTGCGCCCGCGCCGCGGCGCTCGTGGAGCCCGAGAGCTTTGTGTACATCGATTCGGGTTCGACAACGCTCAGACTCATCGAGCATCTTCCGCATCTCGAATCGGTCACCTATGTGACTGATTCCGTGCTCCATGCTCAGCATCTCGCTGTGCGCGGCATGCGCACCGTGGTGCTGGGCGGCGAGCTTAAACCCGAGACCGAGGCGCTCGTTGGCCCCGATGCTCTGGCAACCCTAGACCGCTACAACTTTAACTGCGGCTTTTGGGGTTCTAACGGCATTGCCGCCGAGCAGGGCTTTACGACGCCCGATATCGAGGAAGCGCAGGTCAAGCGTATCTCGATGCGCCATACAGCCAAACGCTTCGTAATCTCGGACGCCAGTAAGTTTGGCATGGTGGCTCCCGTAAAATTCGCGGACTTCCGCGACGCAACGGTTATCACCGCGGGCGAGGTGCCCGCCAAGTACCAGACGATGGAAAACGTCATCACGGTTTAGCAACGGGGCGAAGTAAGGCCAAAACCACCACAAAGGTGCCTGTCCCCATTGTGGTGGTTCCGATGGCCCCGTCGGGCATGATTTCCCAGTACCCCTGTTTCCATACGACGTGATCATGCCCGCCGGGGCCATCGTATAGATATCGCTTAAAAGCGCCGTCACTTCGGCGCTATCAATCACTCAAACACAAGGTAATACGCAGGTTGTGACCCTCAGAAGGGGAGGGCTGGGCCTGCTTGTGCAAAAGGAGGAAACATGTCAGCTGCAAACGAGAAGGTTGGGGGCGGCGCTTACGATGTCGTTGCCATCACGGCATGTCCAACGGGCATTGCTCACACATTTATGGCGGCCAAAGGGTTGGAAGACCAGGCAGCCAAGATGGGCGTGAGCATTAAGGTCGAGACTCAGGGTTCGGGCGGCGCTAAAAATGTACTGACCGCGGCAGACATCGCTGGTGCCAAGGGTGTCATCATTGCGGCGGATAAAAATGTCGAGCTCGATCGCTTCGATGGCAAGTCGGTTTACTCCTGTGCGGTGACGCGTGGCATTAATGACGCCGAGGAACTTATCAATATTGCGCTTGCGGGCAATGCGCCTATTCATCATGTGTCCGGCGGCGCCGCGGTACAGGCGGCTGCCGAGGGCGAATCCGAGGGTTTGGGCCGCAGGGTCTATAAGGACCTGATGAACGGCGTTTCGCACATGCTCCCCTTTGTTGTTGGCGGCGGCATCCTCATGGCGCTTTCGTTCTTGCTGGACCAGGCGGGGCTGGGCACGAGCGCATACGGCCACAGCACTCCGGTCGCGGCCTTCTTTAACCTTGCGGGCAACCAGGCGTTCAACTTTATGCTCCCCATCCTTGCGGGCTATATTGCCATGTCCATTGCTGACCGTCCGGGCTTGGCCGCGGGCTTTGTGGGTGGCTGGATTGCAAAGCAGGGCTTTACGTTGGGCTATCTCACCACGGCAATGGATGCCGATGCCCAGGCTCAGCTTGTCTCTGCTGGCTTTTTGGGCGCGCTGCTGGTCGGTTTTGCCGCCGGCATTATCGTCAATGCGCTCAAGAAGGCTGCAAGCGTGCTACCCGAGTCGCTCGACGGTATCAAGCCCATGCTCATCTACCCCGTGCTGGGCATTCTCTTTACGAGTCTCTTTATGATGGCCGTTAACCCGATTATGGGCGTTATCAACACCGCCATTAGCGGCGCGCTCAACGGTCTTTCGGGCACGAGCATCGTTCTTTTGGGCATTATCTGCGCCGGCATGCAGGCGACCGACATGGGTGGTCCCATCAACAAGGCCGCATATGTCTTTGGCACCGCGGCCCTTGCCGAGCAAACGCTGCAGGGCAATATGATCATGGCTGCCGTCATGGCGGGCGGTATGGTACCGCCGCTGGTCATCGCGCTCTCCACGACGTTCTTTAAGAACCGCTGGACCGAGGCCGATCGCAAGGCAGGCCTGGTGAACTACATCATGGGTCTGTCGTTTATCACCGAGGGTGCTATTCCCTTTGCCGCGGCCGATCCGCTTCGCGTGTTGCCCGCCTGCATCCTGGGATCTGCGACCGCAGGCGGTCTGTCGATGCTCTTTGGTTGCGCGAGCCCCGCTCCGCACGGTGGCGCCTGGGTTATCGCGGTCATCACGAACCCGGTGCAGTACCTGTTGGCCCTTGCTATCGGCGCTGTGGTCGGCTGCTTGGTTCTGAGCTTCCTTAAGAAGCCTCTCGACAAGGCTACCGAGTAGCGGGAGCGGAAGGGTCTTGCCAATGGAAAGGCGGTAACGTCCACCAGGGACGTTGCCGCCTTTTGCTGTTTGGGGATTTGTCTTGATCTGTAACAGGAAGAGAGGGATATGGGTTCCAGATGTTACAAGCTGAGATATTTTTCCTGGTGGTCCCATAACGTCTCAATCTGTAACAGGAAGGTCAAAATGCGGGCTCCAGATGTTACAGATCGAGATGATTTCTCCGGTGGGATCCGAATATCTCAATCTGTAACATCTTGGGCCGATTTTGCCGAGTTGTTGTTACAGATTGAGATTTTCCCTTAAGGGGGATTCGAATGTCTCGATCTATAACAAATAGACCGGAAAATGGGTTCTAACTGTTACAGATCGAGACGTTTTGGGACCGCGGCTGAGCCATTGCGACAAAGCCACCACAAAGGTGCCTGTCCCTTTTTGGCAGGTTTTAGGGCTCCCAGGGGCAGGGGGCTTCGATGTGGATGTGCTCGCCGGTTACGGGATGCGTGAAGGACACGCTGTGGGCGTGGAGCATCAGGCCACAGGGGCGCGGCGTTCCGTACAGGTCGTCGCCAACTAGGGGATGACGCTCGCTCGCCAGGTGCACGCGAATTTGGTGCTTGCGGCCGGTGAGCAACTCGACATCGATATACGAGCGCGTGGGCAGGCCTCGGCGGCTCTTAAGGCGCTTGAGCACCTTCACGCGCGTCTGAGACGGCTTGCCGCTGGCGCCAACGCGCATCTTGCGGCTATCGTGGCGGTCGCGGGCGATGGGCTTGTCGATGAGCTTTTCGTTCCAGTCGATTTTGCCCTCGGCGAGCGCCAGATAGTGCTTTTCGAATGCGTGGTCGATGACCATCTGGTCAAAGGCGGGCTGCGTCTGCTTGTCGAGCGAGAACAGTACCACGCCGGTGGTGTCACGGTCCAGGCGATTAAGCGGCTGCATGTCGGTCGCGGCAAAGCCGTCGCCCATCGCCAGCAGCAGGTCGCTGGCGTAGTCGGTGAGCGTGCGCTCGCCGGTGCCGTCGCCGTGGACGATCATGCCGGCGGGCTTGTCGATGGCCATAAGCCAGGCGTCGCAGTAGAGGACTTGAGGTTCTTCGTTCACGTGTAAGCCTTTCGGTTAGCTAATTCCCACAAACATGCAGCCCGAGGTCGCCCCGCGTAGGCGGGCGGCGGGCTTGCGGCCGGCCTGCGCTGCTTCGACGGCACGACGGACGCGGGCGACGGCACGGCCCACCTCATCCGTCTCGAGCAGCGTTCCGTCCACCATAAGACGACGCACGCCGGCATCGAGCAGCTGAGGAACCTGCGGCGTGAGGTCGATGGGGTAGGCATCGTACAAGCGAGAGCGGCCATGGATGTCGGTGCGCACGGGCATGACCTTTCCGTCGATATTCTTGAGCGAGAGCTTGCGGGCACGCAGGCGGCAGTTGGCGCAATCGTGGATGCAGCCGTTGGCAACCTGCAGAATGCAATGCTCGCTTGTCATGACGCGCGGGCGGCCAAAGACGGTGATGCCCAGAGCCGCGGGCGCGGCGGCGCCGAGCGAGACAATCTCGTCGAGCGTGATCTCGGGCGAGAGCCAAAACGCACCGGCTCCGCGCCCGGCAAGCGCCTCCATGCAGGGCGTGTTGTGCACCGGCAGGCAAGAGCGAATCTCGGCCGTGGCGCCAACCTGGGCGGCCAGGGCAAGCTCAGAGATGTTGCCAATAGCGACCGTGGCGCCGGCAACAACCCACGGGTCGACGCGTACGTGGTCAACGGCGCGGCAGACCTCGTCGAGCACGGGTACGATGCCCTGCTCAAATGCATCGGCGGGGGAGAGCTCGGCCGCATCGAGCGCGTCGGTGGTCATGTAGATGCGCGTTACACCCTCGGCGCGAGCGGCCTCGGCGGCCTCGAGCGAGGTGACGGTGGCGCAGATCTGCGGCTCATCGCGGTAGTGCTCGGGCGCGGGGCGGGAATCACTGGTTACAATCGCCGGCAGCTTGAGCGTTTTCGCGCGCTCCTCGTACGGTGCCAGAATGGCCTCTTCCAGCGCCTTACAAGCGGTGGCGCGCACCTTGTGCACGGCGGAAAAGCCCATACCGCAGCCGGCGTCGAGCGAAACGTCAAAGCTTGCGGCCTCAAAGGGCGAGGAGCCCATGCGGCCCACATGCTCAACCAGATCGGATGCCTCGACGGCGCGGGTCTTGGCGGCCTCGACGGTGAAGCCCGTGGCGGTGGCGGTGAGCGCGGGGTTGTCACAGCAGGTGAGTGTGACAGTAAACGGCTCGCCCAGGCGCGCCACGACGGACACGTCAACAGCTCGGCGGCGCAGCGCATCGCGCTTGAGCGCGGCGCCGGCGGCGTCGATGGCGCGCTGACTGCGAATCACGCGGACGCGGCAGCCCTCGGGCATGCTGCGGGGCACGCGACATTCGATGATGTCGCCGGCGGCGGCATCATCGGCGGCAATGGTGGTCAGGAACTGGTCAAACTCGTTATCGTGGCGAAGCTCCAGCAGGTCGCCCTTGCCCACGGGCTCAAACAACTCAATGCGGGCGATGGCGGCGCGCCGACGGCGGTCGTCGGGCTTGAGGCCGCGCACATCGCGGTTGGCCAGACGGCTGCCCAGTACCGTGCCCACGATCTGACCGCGGTTGTTGGAACGCTCATAGCTCATCATCTCGTCGCCCGAGGTGCCGTCCTGATAGGCGTGCGTAAAGTCGCGGTTGAAGCAGCGCTTGAGCTGGCGCTGGCGGGCGGCTACCTCGTCCTTATCTACGGCGACCCCGGCCAGCATGTCATCAATCTGGTGACGATACACATCGACGATGGAATACACGTAATCGGGGGCCTTCATGCGGCCCTCGAGCTTGAGCGATGCGGCGCCGGCGTCATACAGACGGCGAACAAGCTGCGAAGTGTTGGTGTCGCGCGGGCATAGCGCACGCTCGCGACCGGCAGGGGAGAGCGAGCGGCCGTTCTCGTCGATCAGCTCGTAGGGCAGGCGGCAGGGCTGGGCGCACATGCCGCGGTTGGCCGAGCGGCCCGCCATGGCAAAGCTCGAGAGCAGGCACAGGCCCGAGTAGCAAAAGCAGATGGCACCGTGGCTAAAGACCTCGAGGTCCACATCGGGTGCGGCGTCGTGGATGGCAGTGATCTCGTCAATGGAGAGCTCGCGCGACAAGGTCACTCGGTCGGCGCCCTGCTCACGGCACCAAAGGGTTCCGCGGTCGTCGTGGATGTTTGCTTGGGTTGAGATGTGCGTCTCGATGCCGGGCATCGTGCGCTTGACCTCAAAGAACAGACCCCAGTCCTGGATAATGAAGGCATCGGCGCCCAGCGTGGAGCAGCGATGGATGAGTTGCAGCGCATCGCCCATCTCGGACTGCTTGATGACGATGTTGACCGTGACGTAGACGCGCGACCCGGCTAGATGCGCGGCGCGGCAGGCTTGCTCAAAGGCCTCGTCGGTAAAGTTGGTGGCCTTGCGGCGGGCGTTGAAGCTGCCCATGCCGCAGTAGATGGCGTCTGCCCCGGCAGCGAGCGCGGCGGCAAAGGGCTCCGGGCCTCCGGCGGGCGCCAAAAGCTCGGGTCTGCGGTTGGTGGTTCGACTGGCGGTTGCGGTCATATCCTGCCTTTCAAAATGCTCAGATATTCAAAAGTATAGTGGCGTCGCTGCGGTGGGCGACGCCCGCAGCCTAAGCAGGACAAAGTCTTCAGCAGCTTGGACTGGCTGCTCCACATGAGAACCGTTCAGCGGTTCGGGGAAACCGTTGGGCGATAAAATATTCTCGCAAGCTGATAATATTCTTGCATCAAACAGAAACCTTGAGTACTATCCCAATCAAGCGCGGTGTTCAGACCGAACTGTGCCTCCCGGTGTGAACACCGCGCTCACGCTCTCTCAATTGATCGTAAGGAGAAAAACATGAGCAAGACCGTCGTGTCTTCCGATAACGCACCCGCAGCCATCGGCCCGTATTCCCCCGGTATCCAGGCCGGCAACATGGTGTTCCTGTCCGGCCAGCTGGGCATCGATCCCGCGACCGGCAAGATGCCCGAGGGCGTCGAGGCCCAGGCCAAGCAGTCCCTCGCCAACGTCGAGGCCCTGCTGACCACTGCCGGCGCTACCTTTGCCGATGTCGTCAAGACCACGGTCTACCTGGCCGACATCGCCGACTTCGCCGCCGTGAACGAGATCTACGCCTCCAAGTTTGAGGCCCCGTTCCCCGCGCGCAGCGCCTTCCAGGTTGCCGCCCTTCCGGCTGGCGGTCTGGTCGAGATCGAGGTCGTTGCCGCTCTCTAAGGCGTTGGCCACAACTAAACATGACATGCAAAAAGACCCTGCAGCGCGTGTGAGCTGCAGGGTCTTTTATCAAGTGACGGATCGCTTGTGGAGCCGCACTCCATTTTGCTCGTTAGCCTTCCTTGCGGACTTTTTGCAGGTAGCGGTAGACGCTGGGCTCAGAGATGCCCAGCGCGGCGGCGGCGCAGGCCACGGCGCCCTTGAGCATGAACACCCCGTTACCGTTGAGGTGGCGAATGACGTCCACGCGGTCGCTCTGACCAAGCGACGCTACATCCAGCCCGCGCGCGCTCAGCAACTCGGCAATGCTGCGGTCGATGAGCTCCTGTGTAGACTCCGAAAGGCTTTCGACCTCGATAGGGGCGGGCTCCGTGCGCGTCGGCGCCGCGTCGAAGCACGCCATGAGCTGCTGCGCCATGGCGTTGATGGAGCGCACGGTCGAGAGGTCGGTGTTGACGCAGAGCATACCGACGATCTCATCATTCTCGCGGATAAAGTACGTCGCTGACTCCAACGTCTTGCCGCCGGCACCGCGCCCCTCGTAGCCCGTAATAAACGGCAGGTCGCGATACTTGGCGTCGTGCATGATCTTGAGTGCCAGATCGGTGGCGGGACCGCCGACCTTGCGGCCGCTCACGATGCCGTTGCGAATATCGACGATGGCGTGGTCGGGATCCGAGAAATCGTGCAGCACGATTTCGCTGTTTTTGCCGAGTATCTGCTCCAGAAAATCGACCATCGGCAAAAAGCGACGTACGGTCTCGTTCACGGGCAACTCCTTTGGGCGAAATCGGAAATGTTCATAACAATTTTTTCTCATGGTAACACGCTGCCCATCATCTCGTATATCCGCAGGTACATTGCGTAATGCAGACGAACGGTAGGAATTTAGCGGTAAACGGTTGACCAAAAGAAATGTTAGATGTTATTTTGACTAGACACTTTCCTGACCTGCGGAAATGCGTAATTTCAGCTGAAGAATAGTCTGATAACAAAAAATTATTATTGAGAATGAGAATCATCTTTAATACGATATGCAATGAAGGCACAACCTCAACCCCGCACTGCGTCACAATAGAGCGTCAGATGCGAAAACAACTACTTCGAGGATTGGTGGTCAAATGACCCAGGAGACGGTTACGAACGGCACTGAAGCCCTGTTCACTCGCGAAGGCATGCCTCCCGTTAAGGAAATGATCCCGTGTGCCCTTCAGCACGTACTGGCATCGTTTGCCGGCATCATTACCCCGGCGGTCATCATGGCCGGCGTCTACGGCTTTAATAGCCAGCAGAGTACCGACATCATCCAGGTCGCGCTCATTCTTTCGGCGATCGACACGGCCCTTCAGGCCTTCGCTCCCTTCCGTCGCATCGGCGGCGGCCTGCCCATCGTCATGGGCGTTTCGTTCGCGTTCCTGCCGGCCCTGCAGGCCATGGGTGCCTCGGGCTTTAGCTTTGGTGCGCTGCTGGGTGGCGAGATCGTCGGCGGCGCCGTCGCGGTCCTCTTTGGTCTGGCCTACAGCAAGATCAAGTGGCTGTTCCCGCCCGTCGTGACCGGTACGGTCATCTTCTCCATCGGCGTTTCGCTGTATCCCACGGCCGTCAAGTATATGGCCGGCGGTATGGGTACGCCGCTGTGGGGCACCCCGCAGGCCTGGTGCGTCGCTCTTATCACCTTCGCCGTGGTCTTTGCGCTCGCCAACTTTGGCAAGGGCACGCTCAAGCTGGGATCCGTGTTCTTTGGCATGATCGTTGGCATGATCGTCTCCATCCCCTTTGGCATGATCGACTTCTCCAGCGTCGCCACCGCTCAGGTCTTCGCTCTTCCCAAGCTCATGCCCTACGCGCTCGAGTTTGATCCCGAGGTCTGCATTACCCTCGCCGTCGTGTTCCCCATGGTTGCCATCCAGGTTATCGGTGACGTCTCCGCCGCCTGCCTGGGCTCCATCGACCGTATGCCCACCGAGCGCGAGCTCTCCGGCGCTATCGTGTCCCAGGGCCTCACCTCTATGGTCGGCGGTCTGCTGGGCGGTCTTCCCACCAGCGCCCTTGGCCAGAACGTGGGCATCATCTGCTCCAACAAGGTCGTCAACAAGTGGGTCTTTGTGATCATTGCGGCCGTCTTTGCCATCGCCGGTCTGTTCCCGCAGCTCTCTGCCGTCCTTTCCGCTATCCCGCAGCCCGTCATCGGCGGCGCGACCGTCGGCGTCTTTGGCACCATCACCATGAACGGCGTGCGCATGTTCACCCGCGAGGGCCTCACGCAGCGCACTACCACCATCGTCGGCACCTCCGTCGTCTTTGGCCTGGGTATCTGGATGGCCAGCGGTTGCCTTGCCGGCGAGGGCATGCCCACCTGGGTGTCCACCGTCATCGGCTCCAATGCCGTAACCCCCACCGCCATCATGGCCATTGTCCTTAACCTGATCCTTCCGCAGACGCCGGTCGTGGCTCAGCACATCGATGCTGCCAAGGACGCTGCCGTGGATCTGGTCTTGCCCGAGAGCAAGAAGTAACCAATTCGGTGCTATTCGTCGGCGGACGCATCGCCTCGTCCGCCGACGCCATGCGGCACCAAGCCGCACTTCAAAGGGTTTGTCCCTTTGGTGAAGCGTTGACGGGAGAGGGCCCGTTTCCGGTGTAGGCCGGCGCTTCGCACTCCGCCATGTCAGAGGTGTCAAACCCCGCCTCTGATGTTGAAGGGAGCATCCATGCTTCTGGTCGCTAACGGTTCCGTCTTTACCCGCAACGCTCAGACCCCGTTTATTCCAAACGGTGCGGTCGCCATTGACGGAGATACGATCGTCGAAGTGGGCCCCGAGCGCGAGCTCAAGGCCAAGTACCCGGATGCCGAGTACGTCGATGCCCAGGGCAACCTCATCATGCCCGGACTCATCAACTGCCACACCCACATCTACTCGGGTCTGGCCCGCGGCCTTGCCATTAAGGGCTGCAACCCCACCAACTTCTTGGAGAATCTCGAGCAGCAGTGGTGGAAGATCGACGACAACCTGACGCTCGACGGCACCAAGGCCAGCGCCTATGCTACGATTTTGGACTCCATCCGTGATGGCGTCACCACGATCTTCGATCACCATGCGAGCTTCTGCGAGATTCCGGGAAGCCTCTTTACCATTAAGGATGCAGCTCAGGAGCTGGGCATGCGTTCGTGCCTGTGCTACGAGGTCTCCGATCGCCGCGGCCAGGAAAAGTGCGACCAGGCCATTGCCGAGAACGCCGAATTTGCCCAGTGGGCCGCCAAGGAGCGTCGCGATAACGACAACCACATGATCGCCGCCATGTTTGGCGGACATGCTACCTTTACGCTTTCGGACGAGACCATGGATAAGATGGCCGAGGCCAACAACGGCCTGACCGGCTTCCACATCCATGTGTGCGAGGGCATGAACGACGTGTGGGACTCCCGCCTCAACCGCGGTGGCATCAGCCCCGTCGAGCGCCTGCTGCAGCACAACCTGCTGGGTCCCGACACCATGCTGGGCCACTGCATCCACGTGACGCCTGCCGAGATGGATATCGTCAAGGAGTCCGGCACCTGGCTCGTCAACAACCCCGAATCCAATATGGGCAACGCCGTGGGCTGCGCCCCCGTGCTCGAGTTCTTCCGCCGCGGCATCCCAGTGTGCATGGGCACCGACGCCTACACCCACGACATGCTCGAGAGCCTTAAGGTCTTCCTGATCATTCAGCGCCACAACGCCGCCATGCCCAACGTGGGCTGGTGCGAGGCCATGACGATGCTGTTCGAGAACAACGCCAAGATGGCGAGCAAGTACTTCGATCGCAAACTCGGCGTGCTCGAGGCCGGTGCTGCCGCCGACGTCATCGTTATGGACTACAAGCCCTTTACGCCGCTGAGCGAGGAGAACATCGACGGTCACATGCTCTTTGGCATGATGGGCAAAAACTGCCGTACCACCATCATCAACGGCCGCGTCCTGTACAAGGATCGCGAGTTCGTTGGCATTGATGAGGACAAGATTAACGCGTGGACCATGGCCGAGTCCAAGAAGCTCTGGAGCACGCTCAACGATTGCACCTACTAATTACAAGTAGATTCACGCGCGCCGGATGTTTCGCCGCATCCGACGCGCGTATAGGCGACCTCCGCGGGGTCGCCGGCGCTGTGCTAGCGCTACACCGTATTTGCGCCCGCCGCGCGGTCTCGCCGGGCGTTACAGAGAGGAGCTCACTATGAGCGACATCATGAGGCCGATCCCGTTTTCGCAGCTGATGAACTGGATCATCGAGGAGCATAAGACTCAGGACGCCATCTTTGGCGTGCGTAAGATGGTCACGACCAATCAGGAGGGCGCGCTTCCCATTTTTGACGAGCGCATCGAGACTCCGTTTGGCCCGGCCGCCGGCCCCAACACGCAGCTTGCCCAGAACATCGTGGCATCCTACGTGGCCGGTTCCCGCTTCTTTGAGCTCAAGACCGTCCAGGTTATGGACGGCGAGGAGCTCTCCAAGTGTGTGAACAAACCCTGCATTGTGGCGCAGGACGAGTGCTACAACTGCGAGTGGTCGACCGAGCTCGAGGTTCCGCAGGCCTTTGCCGAGTACGTGAAGGCATGGTTTGCCTGCCACCTGATCGCTCGCGAGTACGGCCTGGGCAGCCCGGACGGTTTTGTCTTTAACATGTCGGTGGGCTATGACCTCGAGGGCATCAAGAGCCCCAAGGTCGACGCCTACATCGAGGGCATGAAGGACGCCAGCGGCTCCGAGGTTTGGAACGAGTGCCGCACGTGGGCACTCGCCAACCTGGACAAGTTTGAGCATGTCGATGCCGCGTTTGTCGAGTCCATCCCGGCGCGCGTCTCCAACTCCATCACCGAGTCCACCCTGCACGGCTGCCCGCCCGCCGAGATCGAGCGCATCGCGACCTACCTCATCACCGAGAAGGGTCTCAACACCTACATCAAGTGCAACCCCACGCTGCTGGGCTATGAGTTTGCCCGCCAGCGTCTGAACGAGCTGGGCTTTGACTACATCGTCTTCGACGATACGCACTTCCGCGAGGACCTGCAGTGGGCCGATGCTGTGCCCATGTTCGAGCGCCTGATTGCCCTGTGCGCCGAGCGCGGCCTGGAGTTTGGCGTCAAGCTCACCAATACCTTCCCCGTCGACGTGACGAGGAACGAGCTGCCTTCCACCGAGATGTACATGTCCGGCCGTTCGCTGTTCTCGCTGACCATCGAGGCTGCTCGCCGCATTACCGAGCAGTTCGATGGCAAGCTGCGCATCAGCTACTCCGGCGGTGCCACGGTCTACAACATCCGTGCCCTGTACGATGCCGGCATTTGGCCCGTCACCCTGGCGACCGACGTGCTCAAGCCCGGTGGCTACGAGCGCTTTAGCCAGATGGCCGGCGAGTTTACCGACCTGGATGGCAAGCCGTTTGCGGGCGTCTCGCTCGAGGCCGTGACGGCGATCCAGGCCGACTCGCTCACCAATCCGCTCTACAAGAAGCCGCTGCGCCCGCTGCCCGACCGCAAGGTCGCCGGCAAGAGCCCGCTTTCCGACTGCTTTACCACGCCGTGCCGCACGAGCTGCCCCATCCAGCAGGATATCCCCGCCTATCTGGCGGCTGTTGACGAGGGCCGCTTCGAGGACGCACTCAACATCATCATCGAGCGCAACGCCCTGCCGTTCATTACCGGCACCATCTGCCCGCATCCCTGCGGCCGTGCCTGCGAGCGTGCATTCTACGAGCCCGAGGGCGCCCAGATTCGCGCCAGCAAGCTCAAGGCCGCCCGCGAGGCCATGACCGCCGTGCTGCCCAAGTTGCGCGCCCAGGCCATCGCCAACGACAGCGACCGCAACGTTGCCGTTATCGGCGGCGGTCCGGCCGGTCTGGCGACAGCGTTCTTCCTGACGCGTGCCGGCGTGCCCGTCACCATCTTTGAGGCCCGCGATTCGCTCGGCGGCGTGGTCCGTCACGTGATTCCCGAGTTCCGCATTGCGAGCGACGATATCTCCCACGATGCCGAGCTCTGCCTGGCCTTTGGTGCCAAGGTGCAGCTCAATGCCCGCGTGGATTCCATTGACGAGCTCAAGGCCCAGGGCTTTACCGACGTGGTCGTGGCCACCGGTGCCTGGATGCCCGGCTCTGCGGGCCTGGGCGAGGGTGCCGAGCTCGACGTGCTGGAGTTCCTCGAGGCCGCCAAGAAGGGCGAGAAACTCGAGCTGGGTGAGGACGTCGTGGTCATTGGCGCCGGCAACACCGCCATGGATGCCGCCCGCGTGGCCAAGCGCCTGGCAGGCGTGAAGAACGTGCGCCTGGTGTATCGCCGCACCAAGAAGCAGATGCCCGCCGACGAGGAAGAGCTCGATCTTGCTCTTGCCGACGGCGTTGAGTTCTGCGAGCTGCTGGCGCCCAAGGCACTCAACGGCGCCGTGCTGACCTGCGACGTTATGGAGCTTGGCGAGCCGGATGCAAGCGGCCGTCGCAGCCCCGTCGCCACGGGCGAGACCGTCGAGCTTCCCGCCACCACGGTGATCTGCGCCGTGGGCGAGGGCATCGATGCCAGCCTGTACGACGCCGCGGGCGTCGAGCACGACCGTCGCGGCCGCCTTGCTGCCACCTCCACCGGTGTCGAGGGCGTCTGGGCTGCGGGCGACTGTCGCCGCGGTCCTGCCACCGTGGTCGAGGCCATCTCCGATGCCGCCGAAGTCGCCCGCGCCATCGCCGGCGTGGACTTTAACAAGTACGCCGACTGCAACGAGCAGGCCGGTCGCGAGGACACCTGCTACGAGCGTAAGGGGTCGCTGTGCCGTGACAAGCGCAACTGCACCAAGACTCGCTGCCTGGGCTGCGGCTCGGTGTGCGAGGTCTGCTGCGACGTGTGCCCCAACCGCGCCAACGTGGCAATTAAGGTGCCGGGTCTGGCCAAGCATCAGGTCGTTCACGTCGATGGCATGTGCAACGAGTGCGGCAACTGCGCCGTGTTCTGCCCCTACCAGGAGGGCCGTCCCTACAAGGACAAGCTCACCCTGTTCTGGAGCGAGGAGGACATGGAGAACTCCGAGAACGAGGGCTTCCTGGCCGTGGACGAGGATCACTTTAAGGTCCGCGTCGCCGGCACGGTCCGCACCGTCTCGGTCGATGCCGTCAACACCGGTCTGCCCGAGGCCGTCCGCCTGACCATCAGGGCCGTGCGCGACAACTATTCGTACCTTCTTAAGAAATAGGCGAGTCTCTTATGGCCAAATCCATTCAACATAACGTGGCCTACGTTGCCTGCGGAAGCGGCTGTGCTTCCGCAGGCGGCGACGCCCGTTGCAGCGAAGGCTGCATTGGCTGTGGTGCCTGTGTCACGGCCTGCCCCCACGGTGCCATCGTACTGGTCGACGGCGTCGCCCGCGTGGACCGCTCCAAGTGCACGGGCTGTGGCCTGTGCGGCATGGCGTGCCCGCAGCGCGTGATTGCTTTCGTTCCCGGCTACCAGAACATCCTGGTGCGCTGCAACAACACGGATAAGGGCGCCATTGCCCGCAAGATCTGCGACACGAGCTGCATCGGTTGTGGCATGTGCGCTAAAAAGTGCCCCGCCGGCGCTATCCGCATCGAGGACAACTGCGCCCATATCGACGGCGCGGACTGCCTGTCGTGCGGCATGTGCGCCGTCGTCTGCCCGCATGGCGCTATCCACGACCGCACCGGCATCGCCGCCGGCGTGTAGAAGGGAATCACCATGGCACAGGAATTCACTTTTACCGTTAACGGCGTCGAGCGCACGACGACCCAAAATAAACCGCTGCTGCGCTACCTGCGCGACGACCTACACATTCACTCCGCCAAGGACGGCTGCTCCGAGGGCGCGTGCGGTACCTGCACCATCCATGTGGACGGTGCAGCCGTCAAGGCGTGCGTGCTGACCACCGCTCTTGCCGCCGGCCGCAACATCGTGACCGTCGAGGGCCTGCCCGAGGACGTGCGCGAGGCCTTTGTGTACGCCTTTGGCGCCGTGGGCGCCGTGCAGTGCGGTTTTTGCATCCCCGGTATGGTCATGGCGGGTGCGGCGCTCATCGCCGAGGACCCCGAGCCCACCGAGGAGCAGATCAAGTACGCCATCCGCGGCAACGTCTGCCGCTGCACCGGCTACAAAAAGATTATCGAGGGCATTGCGCTGGCCGCTGCGGTGCTCCGCGGCGAAAAGCAGATCGACGAGGATCTGGAGCGCGGCGACGACTACGGCGTGGGCAAGCGCGCCTTCCGTATCGACGTGCGCAAGAAGGTGCTCGGCGAGGGCAAGTATCCCGACGACATCGACGAGCTCGATCAGCCGGGTCTGACCTATGCCAGCGCCGTGCGCTCCAAGTACCCGCGCGCCCGTGTGCTCTCCATCGATACCTCCAAGGCCGAGGCCCTGCCCGGCGTGGTGGGCATCCTGCGCGCCGAGGACGTGCCGGTCAACCAGGTCGGCCACCTTATCCAGGACTGGGACGTCATGATTGCTCAGGGCGATATCACCCGCTGCGTGGGTGACGCCATCGTGCTGGTGGTTGCCGAGGACGAGGCGACGCTCGAGAAGGCCAAGAAGCTCGTAAAGATCGATTACGAGCCTCTGGAGCCCGTGCGCAACATCGCCGAGGCCAGGGCTGCCGATGCCCCGCGCCTGCACGACAGCTTCTTTGCCTTTGGCAACACGGTGGAGCTCAAGGACAACGTATGCCAGAGCCGTCACGTGACGCGTGGCGACGCCGCCAAGGCGCTGGCGGAGAGCGCATTCACCGTGACGCAGCGCTTTACCACGCCCTTTACCGAGCACGCCTTTTTGGAGCCCGAGTGCGCCGTTGCCTTCCCGTACAAGAACGGCGTCAAGGTGCAGTCGACCGACCAGGGTGCCTACGACACGCGCAAAGAGTGTGCCCATATGTTTGGCTGGGATAGCGAACCCGAGCGCGTGGTCGTCGAGACCATGCTCGTGGGCGGCGGCTTTGGCGGTAAGGAGGACGTTTCGATCCAGCACCTGGCCGCGCTTGCTGCCTATAAGTTCCAGCGTCCTGTGAAGTGCAAGCTCACGCGTGCCGAGTCGCTCGCGTTCCATCCCAAGCGTCATGCCATGGACGGTACCTTTACGCTGGGTTGCGACGCCGAGGGCAACTTTACCGGCCTGGATTGCGAGATCAACTTTGACACCGGCGCCTACGCGTCGCTGTGCGGCCCGGTGCTCGAGCGCGCTTGCACGCATGCTGTCGGCCCCTACAAGTACCAGAACACCGACATTCGCGGTTATGGCTACTACACCAACAACCCGCCCGCCGGCGCGTACCGTGGCTTTGGCGTCTGCCAGTCCGAGTTTGCGCTCGAGAGCCTAATCGACCTGCTGGCCGAGAAGGTCGGCCTGGATCCGTGGGAGATTCGCTACCGCAACGCCATCGAGCCGGGCGAGATTTTGCCCAACGGTCAGATTGCCGACTGCTCCACGGCGCTGAAGGAGACACTGCTCGAGGTCAAGGATGCCTACTATGCGCATCCCGGACACGCCGGCATTGCCTGCGCCATGAAGAACGCCGGCGTGGGCGTGGGCCTGCCCGATGCCGGCCGCTGCAAGATTCGCATCGAGAACGGCGCGGCCGTGGTCTATGCCGCCACGTCCGACATTGGCCAGGGCTGTAACACCGTCTTTTTGCAAGACGTTGCCGAGGCATGCGGCCTGCCGCTTCGCTGCATCGCCAACGGCGAGTGCTCCACCGAGAACGCTCCCGACTCCGGCACCA
Source organism: Collinsella aerofaciens (assembly GCF_040915425.1). GTDB lineage: Bacteria > Actinomycetota > Coriobacteriia > Coriobacteriales > Coriobacteriaceae > Collinsella > Collinsella aerofaciens_BW. The sequence goes on from NZ_JBCPDN010000036.1 coordinate 17,915, forward strand.
CGTCTGGCTCGCGTCAGACGGTCGTGACCGGCGAGGCTGTGCGCGGTGCCGCCTTCTTGCTGCGCGATGCCATGCTTGACGTCGAGGCCGGCAAGCCTGCGCCTACTGGCCCGGTGAGCGCCCACGGCGACGGCGTCAAGATCGAGTACGACGACGGTCGCGCCTATCAGCTGCGCACGCAGGAGCTCGTCGCCGACCAGGGTATGCATCCTCAGGATCCCGCGGCTGCCATCAAGGCGCTCGAGGGATGCGAGTTTGGCTACGTGTACCTGGAGCCGACCGACAAGCTGGGCGCCGACGTTCCCAACCCCAAGAGCCACATCTGCTACGGGTTTGCCACGCATGTGGTCATTCTGGATGATGACGGCCGCGTGAGCGAGGTCTATGCCGCACACGATTCCGGCAAGGTGGTCAACCCCATCTCCATCCAGGGTCAGATCGAAGGCGGCGTGCTCATGGGTATGGGCTATGCGCTTACCGAGGATTGGCCGCTCAAGGACTGCGTGCCCCAGGCCAGGTACGGCACCCTCGGGCTGTTCCGCGCGCCCGAGATTCCGAATATCCACGCCATCTACGTGGAGAAGGACGAGCTGTTGCCCGTGGCATACGGCGGCAAGGGCATCGGCGAGATCGCAACGATCCCCACGGCGCCCGCCGTGCAGAATGCCTACCGCGCGTTTGACGGTAAGCTGCGTCCAGATCTGCCCATGGTGGATACGCCCTACAGCCGCGCCCGTCACCGCGGGTAGGGTAGGGCGCGCACGGCCGTTGCTGACGGGCTGTTCGCGCTGAACATCAACTACATACGCTGCACCTTTGGCCCCAGCCCCATCGCGAGCCGGGGCCTTTTGTTTGGAGCGCCTCCGCATGCGGAAACTGTGTCCCGGATTCGGCGCTCAGAATGGGATGCGCTTTCCGTTAACCGCTCACTTGGAAAGTGCATCCCAGCTTGAGCGTTTATTCCGGGATGCGGTTTCCGCTGAAGGACTCAACCGGAAAGCACGACCCGTTCCGAGACCTGATTCCGGGATACGCTTTCCGCTAGGCCCGCCATCCGGAAAGTGCATCCCGTTTTGAGCGTCCAGGCTAGGACGCGCTTTCCGTTGGCGTGGTCGTTGGGAAAACGCGGCCCAAATAGGGGGGTGCGATCCGGCGATGCGTGGCCTAGCAGCTCCTACAGGTCCACGTCGTTGAGCCATGTCGGCAGCGCGGTCTGCCGGATGCCTGCTGTCTGCAGCTTTTTTGCGAGCACTCCTGTCGAGCGGACTTCACTCATGGTAAAGCGCAGCAAGGGATGGCCGTAGAGCGACAGGTGCGCTTCGCGTTGCCGTTCGGCAACGAGTGCTTCGGCGGTGGTGCGCCCGGCTAACATGGCCTGGTCGGTATATTTGACGAACCCGTCGAGTTCTCCCAACGTGAGCTCCCGCGCCTGGCGCTCCCAGGCAAAGTCCGTTCGCATAGTCTCGGTCGAATCGAAGGGGTCCGTCAGCTCGTATTGCAGTTGGTCGGGTGCGAAGCCGGTCTCGATCATGACGGCGCGGGCGACTGATTCCCCGCCGCTCTCGGCGCGGGCGTCGGCATATCGAAGCGTTGTGAGGGCGGTGCGAATCGCGCGACCATTGCGGGCAGTCGCTCGTTGCTCAACGGCCTCCATCAGCTGTTCCGACGCAAGGCCGAGCTTTGAGATCGCCGAATCGGCAATGGGCATGCCGTCGGCAAAACCAGTTTGCAGCAGGCAATCTGTGGCCGTTTGGATGGGCGGCGTTACCGATATGCCGGCTCTGCGTATTGCTCCGGCCGACTCAATCTGGTGTCGCTGAATATGTGCGCCCGGGCGAGCCGACGGCTTTGTCGAGCTGCAAACATGCACGACATTCAGGTGTCGCCACGAGACCTCGAGCCCCAGCAGGCAAGCTGCCGAAAACGAGCAGAACGACCAATAGGGGTGGATGATCGCAAGGGCGCGAATAATCTCGCAATGACGCTGCGCCCGGTTGAGCTCATCCCAGCGTATTTTGCGCGCGAACAATCCCGGCATGGGGGAGACGACCGTGCTGCCGATGCGCCGAAGGAGCGCTTTTCGGATCGCCGCGCTCGGGGGAATCAGACAGCGCCCCTCTTGTTCGACTTGGTTCAACAGCTGGTCGATGAGTTGGTCATTGCAATGGGTCATGAGCTACCGCCTCCTTTTGGGTAGCAAAAACGTATCAGCTGGAACTTGCCGCTCAGCTGACCAAAAGCTGACCAAAATCTAACCATGCAGGCAGATGGCCTGGTTTTGACGTCATTTTTTGAAGCTGAATCGGTGGGCGGTAATTGGCGACCTTGAACGGTAGCGAGTTATGAAGAATGGGTAAGTTTCGGGACGTGTACTTTTTTGAAAAAGAGCATTCTATCTGCTGTTTTGTGTCTCTGGATCGCATGTTTGAAGGTCTGTGATAAGGGCGACGGATTGTCGTCTTGTATCTGCGGAAACTGTGACCCGGAATTGCCGCTTGGAATGGGATGCGCTTTCCGGAACAGCCCTCAACCGGAAACTGCGTCCCAGATTTCGGCCTCGGAGTGGGATGCCGTTTCCGGATCGGGCCTCAAGCGGAAATTGCATCCCGGAACGAGCCCTCAGAGCGGGATGAACTTTCCCAACGGGCCGCATGCGGAAACTGTGTCCCGGAATTGCCACTCAGAACGGGACACGCTTTCCGGATGGCATGTTTGGCGGAAACTACGGCCCAGTTTTTGGCTCCAGAACGGGATGCATTTTCCGGAACGGTCCACGTGCGGCGGTGTGTCGCCCCTTTTCGTGCGCCGCTTGTCGAATTACGTTATAGCTAGCTATATTATAGTAAGGTATAATATAGCTAGCTATAACGTAAAGGAAGGATGGCCCTATGTTTATCGGAAGAACAGTGGAAATGTCCGAGCTCAATCGACTGTATGGCACGGGCTCCTTTGAGATGCCTGTGATTTACGGCCGCCGTCGTGTGGGTAAAACGCGCCTTATCACAGAGTTCATCCAAGGCAAGAAGGCTATTTACTTTCAGGCTCGTCGTACCAATGCGGAGGCAAACCTGCACGGCTTTAGCCAGGCGATACTTGCGGGTTCGGTTGGTGCTGCAGGCGTGTCGTTTCGTAGCTTTGATGAAGCGTTCGATGCATTGGCCACCATGGCCCGCACGGAACGTTTGATTGTCGTGATTGACGAGTATCCCTATCTCGCTCAATCGAATCCCGAGATCAGCTCGTTGCTGCAAGACAAGATTGATCACCTGTACAAAGAGACCAGGCTCATGCTGATCCTATGCGGCTCGTCTCTTTCGTTTATGGAGGAACAGGTGTTGGGCTACGAGAGCCCACTATACGGTAGGCGTACGGCCCAGTTTAAGATCATGCCGCTCGATTTTACGACGACCCTCGGCCTGTGGCAGAGCATGAGTCGCGAAGATGCTGCAGTTTGCTATGGCATGACGGGCGGCATTCCTGCATATATCGAGAAAGTCGATCCTGCCGCACCGCTCAAGGACAACATCAAACGTCTTTTTCTTACTCCTACGGGCTATCTCTTTGAGGAGCCGAGTAACCTGCTATTGCAAGAGTGCCGCAATCCCGAGCAATATGATGCGATCGTGCAAGCAATTGCTCAGGGGCGCTCGAGGATCTCGGAGATTGCGAGCTCTACGGGAATCCCTGCGAGCAACGTAAAGAGCTATGTGGATAAGCTGGCGTCGCTTGGGATTGTCGAGCGCGAGCTGCCCCTAAACGAGACGAGCAATAAGCGAGCCGTGTATCTGCTGAGCGATCAGATGTTTAGGTTCTGGTACAAGTTTGTTCCGCAGAACATCGGGCTGATTCAAAACGATATGGCCGCGATGGCGTATAAGCGCATTGAGCCGCACGTATCGGATTACATGGGCGCGGTCTTTGAGCTTATATGCAGGCAATACGTGTACGAACTCGCACGCGCGGGCCAGCTCGATGTGGTTCCGGCAAGCGTTGGGCGCTGGTGGGGGACGGATAATCGCACGCATACGCAGGAAGAAATCGACTTGATTGTTGACGATGGCGAGGGCGCTGCGCTGTTTGCGGAGTGCAAATGGCGCAATGAACCGGTGGGCGAAGACGTGCTGCAAAAGCTCGTGCACCGCAGCGAGCTCTTTAGACGGCAACGAAAAAGCTATGCACTATTCTCAAAAAGCGGCTTTACGCAGGGATGTCGGGATGCCGCGGAGAGTAGGGGAGACGTCAAGCTGATTTCGTTTGCCGAGATGTGTGAGCGGGGATAATGAAGCGCGTCCTGATTTGATGCTGGGAATGGGATGTGCTTTCCTTTTGCGACCTTTGGCAGAAAGTGCGTTCCAGATTTCGGCTTCAGAATGGGATGCCGTTTCCGGATCGGCCCTCAGGCGGAAACTACGATCCGGAATTTGGCTCCAAAACGGGATACGCTTTCCCGGTGGCATCTCTGGCGGAAACTGCATCCCGGAATGAGCTCTCGGAACGGGACACGCTTTCCCATTGGGGCTTCAAACGGAAACCGTGTCCCGGAATCGAGCCTCAGGGTGGGACGCATTTTCCGGTAGAGGCCTGGGACGGAAGGCGTGTCCCAGAATCCGGCTAATCCGATGGCCAGGTGGTTGAGCGAGCGGGCTCCGAGGCTCCATTACTGAAAATTCATTTGTTAAACCTGGCAACCGTGGGTAGAATAAAGTCGACGGCAGCCCAAGGGTGATAGCTGGGCAGCGCCGTTACTTAGTTCAAGGGGTCAATGCCTTAACGGCGTCGACCCCTCTAATATGAGAAAGCCATTGTCAATAGGCGTGTTTGTTCGAGCCCGGTTTTAAACCGGGCTTTTTCGTTTCCCGTCGG
>NZ_JBCPDN010000037.1:0-8157 GCF_040915425.1 Collinsella aerofaciens
GCTCGACCTTCTCCCTGCTGTACATGCGAACCTCCAGTCCGGACCGCCCCGCGGTCCAACTTTCTGTCCGCACCCCCATGTTTGCGTGATACTCCTATTTTTTCCGAAGAAAGAGTCGGATAATGAAGAATAAAAGTAAAAAAGGTGCCAGATATAATGCAAGTATAAAGGCTAATCCAACGAGACCTTGCAATAATGGCATAACTCCTCCCAGACACGAGATTTTGGTATTTGTTCCCATCTTATTCTGAATTGGATCAAATAGTTTCTAGCCACAAAAACTACTCGTCAACTGGATCGCACCAATCTGCTGGCAAAACACAGCTTGATTCTTTATCGACATAGCACCAATCCGCAACAGGGCACTCGGCGATGTCGTAAAAATTGCATATATCAACTCCAAGACAACAAGGCTCAACGGGAGGATTTTCATTTCCACTTGAACCAACAGGATGGATATGCTTCATAACAGCTCCTCACCTTAATCCAATTAGAGACTACGTTTGATCAATGCCACAGTGATCTACAACGCAGATGCTGCCGCCATCCATGTCATAGTCGCAGTAATCGTATGCACCACAGCCATCTGCTTTATCATAAACAGTACAGATGTCAGTAATGCCCAAGAGGCAGTCAAAAGACATCGGCTTCACGCCTGCCTCGTCGCTACTTCCTGGATTAATCGGATGAATATGCTTCACGACTACCTCCCTTTGAGTGCAGAAAAAACCTCAATATTGTGTATAACAAACCAAGATGTCTAGTTCACCATATTTCTAGAATGGTTTCGGCGAACGTAGCAATAAGCTTTGCAGACGGTAATCAGAAGAACGAACACCTCCACAATGGTGACAGCAATGCGCTGAACCGCTTATTCCGATACAGTAGCTTCTCGTTGATTTTTCTCCTGCGAAGATGAGTGGCGGGAAATAAGGTCAAAAGCTATCTCGTAGCACATTTTTCTATATTCACATGATGCAGGGTGTAGACTCTTGGGCAAGTAGCCGTGCTCGTCTGCAGCCTCCCAGCTACAGCCCCCACCACAGAAAGAACGAGCCCAACAGTCCGTACAGTCAATTCTTTTTTCGACACCCTGACTCCAGTTTTCAATATACCTAGTTTCGTCAATTCCGGTGATGATGTTGCCCATTTTGAATCGCATCATCCCGACAAACCTGTGACAGGGGTATACGTCTCCTTCGGGAGTCACAGAAATAAAACGCCTGCCAGCCCCGCATCCGACAAAGGCGATCCTGTTGCTCATAATCAAATCAATTGCAGTTTTCAATGTTCTAAACAAGGGCTTTTCCCCTTGATCAATCTGTTTGAGATATTGATCCGCCAAATCTATTAAGCCCGCCCTGATTTTGTTTAATGAGTGTTCGTCGAGTTTGATATTCTCATCGAATGAGCTTACGGGCGAGAAGTAAATCCTTCTGAAACCCATCTCTTTAAACTGAAGATAGTCTTCAACAAGGTTACAGTTATTTTTTGTTAAGGTCGCTCTTGCGCCGAAGGGGAACGACTCGGAAAAACGACGAACGTTTTTGTCGATATCGGAGAAAGAGCCACCTCCCGTCTTGTACGGGCGCGATGCATCGTGCTTACATCCTGTACCATCGAGACTAATCAGAACAGAAAACCCGTGCTCCTTGAAAGAATTCACAGCAGTGTCATTCAAAAGCGTTCCGTTGGTCGTAATAGAATAGGTAAAGTTTCTATTGGGGTATATTCTTTTTGAATAGTCGACCGTTTTCCATATCAGCGGCTCGTTAATCATGGGTTCCCCACCAAAAAAGACGATCGTAAGCGTTTCGTTTTCCGATGAACTTGCGACGAGGTAGTCGACCGCCTTGAAGGCTATCTCGTCTGTCATCAGCAGAGGAGACGTCCCATAATCTCCTTTACCGGCAAAACAGTAACTACAACCAAGGTTGCATGCATGTGAAACGTGGAGTTCGATGGATCTAAGTTTTCGAGGCGTGTCTTTTGTTAAGAAAGTCCGCTCAGACAATCGTTGATACTCATCAATGTCGTCTTCAAGTTCTGCTATGGTCGTTTGGCCGTAGCCTTTCGCAGCAAGTGACTTCGTTAGCAACTTCGAGTTGACCGTTCTTCCCGATGCTTCAAATACGCGAAGCGCATCTTCTGATGCTTGGTCAACCTGAAAGCAATTGCGAGTGACCTCATCGAAGCAGTAACGACGATCACTTACTGAGAAAAAATGCATACGTTCCTCAATTTCATGCTGGACTGGCACTAACCTTGTTTATTGTTACGCAGCTATAAAAAACCAACAGCGGGGATTCGGCGTGCGGCCCAATCGGACTCCCAAAAGGTTCTATTTGAGACTGGCAAGCTTTGCGTTGTTGGCACTTCGACAGCGCTCTTTATTCCAGCATGGAGCCTCGCAGTTTGAGTCGACTTGCCTCTGGAAGGTCCGATCTTAACTTGATTTAGGATGAAAACAGATTACAGGCGCGCTCCTCTAGAAAAAAAGAAACCAATCACCGCCTTTCACCAGGAAAGTTTTTTATAGCTCACCTCGAGCAAAATGAAAGATGCGAGAGCGATTGGGGAACAACGCGAATCTCCCCTTTTGGGTGGGAGCGAGCCTTCAGCTATCGGCGAACGACTCGCCCTGGTCAGAATCTGGAAGTGGTGCCGGGCCGCTTGGGCCTCCTCGGCGACTTAGTGGGGCTTACCTGCCTGACGTCGAGGAGTGCATCCGCAAGATTCGTTCCCTATGCCGTTTGCTCTCACGCCCGCCTTGGTTCCAAGTCGGGCGAGCCGCCGCGCTCATGCGACCTGCGGCGGCGCCACGTCGACGCCGCGCTCGCTGAGCACCTCGACGGTCACGGGCGATCACGAGGCGGCGCCTGCGCACCCGCTGGGCCTGCTTCGCGTGCAAGGCGGTTACGTGGTAAGTGCCCCGCGCTGGATTCAGCCGAGTGAGCAGGGCGTCGAGATCGGTGCGCTGGCGACGGGGGAAGGCGATATCACCGATGTGGGCGATGACGTTTCGGCTCGCCATGCCCACGTGTGGTGCGATGATCAAAATGCCTGGTACGTCGAGGACCTGTCGTCCACCAACGGAACCGTGGTGGTAAACGGCGCGACGAACGTCTGCACTCAGGTCGAGCCCGGCCGCCGCGCCCAGCTCAACCCCGGTGACGAACTCAGGCTCGGCGAATCCACCACCTACGCCATCCTCCTCGGCGCCCTCTAACTCATCTCCTAAATAAGTTGCGGTGAAATAGCTCCTGATGAGGCCCTTGAGGCGGGCATCCAAGAACTATTTCACCGCAACTGCTGCGTGGTCCCCGGGGATTGCGTTCGTTGGCAGCGGCCGTGTGATAGCCACCCGAGGTAAACCTTTACCTCCCACCTATATTTGTCGAAATTACACTTGACGGCGGGGTACAATAAACCCGCATGCGGATTTCCGTTGCGGGCGCTTCCCATCGCCGGGGCGTGCCCGGGAGCATCCGGCATGCGGCCTTTGCGGCGCTCGGTCATATGCAAGACGGGTAGCTGGGCCTGCGGTGCGCAAGCGCCCCTCGCCTTGGCATGCCTTCTCTCCACGCCATGTGCCTGCTGCTCAGTCTGCCTGCCAGATGATTGGAAGCAACAGCGAAAATCCCATCACGCCAACATCCCGGCAATCGCCGGGGCCTGTATACCTATATGAGAGGAGAGGGGTATATGGCGCGTAAGTTTAAGTCTATGGACGGCAACGAGGCGGCCGCATATGTTTCGTATGCGTACACCGAGGTAGCGGGAATTTATCCCATTACGCCGTCCAGCCCGATGGCCGACCATGTCGACCAGTGGGCGGCCCAGGGTCGCAAGAACATCTTTGGCACCCCGGTCAAGGTCGTCGAGATGGAGTCCGAGGCAGGTGCAGCCGGTACCGTTCACGGTTCGCTGGGCGCCGGTGCTCTGACCACCACCTACACGGCTTCTCAGGGCCTGCTCCTGATGATCCCGAACATGTACAAGATCGCGGGCGAGCAGCTCCCGGGCGTCTTCCACGTCTCCGCGCGTTGCGTCGCTTCCCACGCCCTGAACATCTTCGGTGATCACTCCGACGTTATGGCCTGCCGCCAGACCGGTTTCGCCATGCTCGCCGAGGGCAACGTCCAGGAGGTCATGGACCTCTCGCCGGTGGCTCACCTTGCCGCCATCGAGGGCAAGACCCCGTTCCTTAACTTCTTCGACGGCTTCCGCACCAGCCACGAGATCCAGAAGGTCGCCATGTGGGACTACAAGGATCTGGCCGAGATGTGCGACATGGACGCCGTCCAGGCTTTCCGCGATCACGCGCTCAACCCTGAGCACCCGCACACCCGCGGCAGCCACGAGAACGGCGACATCTTCTTCCAGAACCGCGAGGCCTGCAACAAGGTCTACGACGAGCTCCCTGCCGTCGTCGAGGGCTACATGAAGAAGATCAACGAGAAGCTCGGCACCGATTACGGCCTGTTCAACTACTACGGCGCTCCCGACGCCGATCGTGTCGTCGTGTGCATGGGCTCCTTCTGCGACGTGCTCGAGGAAGTCATCGACTACCTAAACGCTCACGGCGAGAAGGTCGGCCTGGTCAAGGTTCGCCTGTTCCGTCCGTTCTCCATCAAGCACTTCGTCGACGTTCTCCCCGAGACCGTCCAGAAGATCGCCGTCATGGACCGCACCAAGGAGCCGGGTTCCATCGGCGAGCCGCTCTACCAGGACGTCGTCTCCGCTCTCTACGAGGCCGGCAAGACGGGCATCAAGGTCGTCGGCGGCCGTTACGGCCTGGGCAGCAAGGACACGCCTCCCGCGTCCGCGTTCGCTGTCTTCGAGGAGCTTAAGAAGGACGAGCCCAAGCGCGAGTTCACCATCGGCATTGTCGATGACGTGACCAACCTGAGCCTGCCCGAGGCCGAGGATGCGCCCAACACCGCAGCCCCCGGCACCATCGAGTGCAAGTTCTGGGGTCTGGGTGGCGACGGCACCGTCGGCGCCAACAAGAACTCGATCAAGATCATCGGCGACCACACCGACAAGTACGTTCAGGCCTACTTCCAGTACGACTCCAAGAAGACCGGCGGCGTCACCGTCTCGCACCTGCGCTTTGGTGATTCCCCGATCCGTTCGCCGTACTACGTGACCAAGGCCGACTTTGTCGCCTGCCACAACCCCAGCTACATCGTCAAGGGCTTCAAGATGGTCCGCGACGTCAAGCCGGGCGGCACCTTCCTGGTCAACTGCCAGTGGAGCGACGAGGAGTTCGCCGAGCACATGCCCGCCGTGGCCAAGCGCTACATCGCGAACAACAACGTCAACGTCTACCTGATCGACGCTATCGACCTGGCTGCCAAGGTCGGCATGGGCAAGCGCACCAACACGGTGCTCCAGTCCGCCTTCTTCGCGCTGGCCAAGGTCCTGCCCGCCGAGGACGCCCTGCAGTACATGAAGGACGCGGCTACCAAGTCCTACATGAAGAAGGGCCAGGCCATCGTCGACGCCAACCATAAGGCCATCGATGCCGGCGCTACCGCCTTCCGTAAGTTCGAGGTTCCGGCCGACTGGGCAACTGCCGAGGATGCCGCTCCCGTCGAGCTCTCCGAGGAGACCAAGTCCGCCATCGCCCAGCAGGTCAAGAACCTGCTCGAGCCCATCGATCGCATGGATGGCGACAGCCTGCCCGTTTCCGCCTTTGTCGATTGCGCCGACGGCCAGTTTGAGCTGGGCGCCTCCGCATACGAGAAGCGCGGCGTCGCCGTGGTCGTTCCTCACTGGGACGAGACCAAGTGCATCCAGTGCAACCAGTGCGCCTATGTGTGCCCGCATGCCACCATCCGTCCGTTCGCGATGACCGAGGACGAGGCTGCCGCCGCGCCCGAGGCTACTCGCACGCTCGACGCCATGGGTCCCAAGGCCAAGGGCATGAAGTTCACCATGGCCGTGTCCCCGCTCGACTGCATGGGCTGCACCAACTGCGTCAAGGTCTGCCCCAAGGGCGCCCTCGAGATGGTTCCCACCGAGCAGGAGATGGACCAGCAGCCCGTTTGGGACTACATGGTCGAGAACGTCTCCGAGAAGAAGGAGCTCATCGCGGCCAACGTCAAGGGCAGCCAGTTTAAGCAGCCCTACCTGGAGTTCTCCGGCTCCTGCGCCGGCTGCGCCGAGACCGCCTATGCACGTCTGGTGACCCAGGTCGCCGGCGACCGCATGTTCATTTCCAACGCCACCGGCTGCTCCTCCATTTGGGGCAACCCCGCTGCCACCGCTCCTTACTGCAAGGACAAGGACGGTCACGGCCCGGCGTGGAACAACTCCCTGTTCGAGGACAATGCCGAGCACGGTCTGGGCATGGCCGTTGGCTACGAGGCCGTTCAGAAGAAGCTGATCGCTGCTACGCAGGAGATCATCGCCGCTGACGGTCCGTCCGACGAGCTCAAGGCCGCCGGTCAGGCTTGGATCGACTCCGTCAACGACGCCGAGGCCTCCAAGACCGCTGCCGCTGCCTACGTTGCCGAGCTCGAGAAGTGCGGCTGCGACGCTTCCAAGGCGATCCTCGCCGACAAGGCTTACCTCACCAAGAAGTCCTTCTGGATCTTCGGCGGCGACGGTTGGGCCTACGACATCGGCTTCGGTGGCCTGGACCACGTCCTGGCTTCCGGCCACAACGTCAACGTCTTCGTCTTCGACACCGAGGTCTACTCCAACACCGGCGGTCAGGCCTCCAAGGCCTCGAACCTGGGCCAGGTCGCTCAGTTCGCCGCTGCCGGTAAGGTGACCAAGAAGAAGTCCCTGGCCGAGATCGCTATGAGCTATGGCTACGTCTACGTGGCGCAGGTCGCCATGGGCGCCAACCCGGCTCAGACCCTCAAGGCCATCCATGAGGCCGAGGCCTACGACGGCCCGTCCCTCATCATCGGCTACAGCCCCTGCGAGATGCACTCCATCAAGAAGGGCGGCATGCAGAACTGCCAGGCCGAGATGAAGAAGGCTGTCGAGTGCGGTTACTGGAACCTCTTCCGCTTCAACCCCGAGGCTGCTGCCGGTAAGAAGTTCTCGCTCGATTCCAAGGAGCCCGCGGGCGGCTATCAGGAGTTCCTGATGAACGAGGCCCGTTACGCTTCGCTGACGCGTTCCTTCCCCGAGCGCGCCGAGGAGCTCTTCAAGGAGAACGAGCAGGCCGCTATGGACCGCTACGCTCACCTGCTGAAGCTCAAGACGGTGTACAACGAGGCCTAGGTCTCCCACCGCAGGATCTGAGGGCTGACCTTCGCGGACGCCCTCGGACATGAAAGAACCCCCGCTGCGCACTACGTGCGGCGGGGGTTCTTTCGTCCTGCGGAGTGTCCGCGAAGGTCAGCCCTCAGATCCTGCTACGACTACGTCCTCGGATTGTGTGGGCGGATGAAGGACGTAGTTGGCGGGTATTCCGTCCCTTTCGCTGTTTCGCGGCTTTGCCGCGAAACCTCGCGCCACTTTGGGGATGGATGGGGGACTTGGCTGTTGCCGCCTTTTCGGAGCTCTTCTTTATTCCTTATGCTGGATGAAAAGCCCCTTGTTTTTGCAGGGGTGCATACTCGACTTATATGTGCATAGAATCTCGTATAGTGCGAGTAAGATATTGCGCTGTCTGTTTTGTGTTTAGCAGAGATGTAGTTTGCATAATCCGACATAATCCTCGCTTCATTTAAATAAAGTCGCACGTAAATTACGTAGATATGTCTGAGCTGGAGTTCTGTACGCTGAGCGGACAAAAACGACCGTTCACCGTTCCGCTATTTTCAAAATGAATAAAATGAGCGATAAAGAGAATATAAACCTTAATAAACTCGCGTATCGCACGGACGCAGGTTATTAATGGGTTGTAGGCCTTTTACAGAAAGGATTCCAGCAATGTCTAAGCCTCTTGGCAAGCCCGATCGTATCGTCGTCGCCCTTGGCGGCAACGCCCTCGGCAACAACCCCGTTGAGCAGATCGAGGCCGTGAGCAACACCGCTCACGCTCTTCTCGGCCTGATCGAGCAGGGCAACGAGATCATCATCACCCACGGCAACGGCCCGCAGGTCGGCATGATCCAGAACGCCTTCGCCGCCGCCCACGACGCCATCGGCACTCCCGAGATGCCGCTGCCCGAGTGCGGCGCCATGTCC
>NZ_JBCPDN010000037.1:8308-22133 GCF_040915425.1 Collinsella aerofaciens
CTTCTACACCGAGGAGCAGGCCAAGGAGTTCATGGCCGAGGATCCCTCCAAGGTCTTCGTCGAGGATTCCGGCCGCGGCTGGCGTCGCGTCGTCGCCTCCCCCGATCCCAAGAAGATCGTCGAGGCCGACTCCATCCTCAACCTGCTCGACAACGAGTTCATCGTCATCGCCTGCGGTGGCGGCGGCATCCCCGTCGTCCGCGACTACGAGAACAAGGGCTGCTACAAGGGCGTTCCCGCCGTCATCGACAAGGACCTGGGCGGCGAGCTGCTGGCCGAGGACTGCGACGCCGACGTCCTGTTCCTGCTGACCGCCGTCGAGCACGTCGCCATCAACTTTGGCAAGCCCAACCAGGAGGAGCTCGAGGACCTCACCGCCGACGAGGCCGAGCGCCTGGCCGACGAGGGTCAGTTCGGCAAGGGTTCCATGGAGCCCAAGGTCCGCGCCGCCATCAAGTTCGCCCGCTCCCGCAAGGGCCGCACCTGCATCATCGGCGCCCTGGACAAGGCCGCCGAGACCATGGCCGGCCTCTCCGGTACCCGCATCCACGAGTAGCCCCTACTCCGTTGCCTCTCCCGTGGGCGCCAGGCAAAGCGCCCACAAACTAGCCTCTCTTCATGAGCCCCGCGGTCCGCTCCGACTGCGGGGCTTTTGCTATTCACCTAGTCATTGGGGACGTTCTTAAATGACTAGTCAAACAAGAGCGTCCCCAATGACCACTCATTTAAGTCTGTCCCCAATGACTAGTAGTAGGCCCACATGGCTTCGACTTCGTTGAGGACCTCCACGACGCCCCAGCGGCGGGCGCTGCGGCTGGCCGAGTTGGGGTCGTAGACGCCAATCTGGTTGGCATCGTCGATGCCGTAGAGCACGATGTAGTGGCCTACGTTGGTAAACGTACCGGGGCGCACTGCAGCGATGACGGGCGCACCCGAGCGAGGTGCTTGTGTAATCGATTCGCGATCGTTATAGAGCTGTGTTCCGTTGAGCCCCAGCTGCCACGCACCGCCTGTCATAAACGACCACTCGGTGGCACCAGTGGGGGCGTAGTTGCCGGCTTCGGCCAGCGCGCATATATCGACCGGCGTCTTATCGGTATGGCCGGTCTTAAAGATATAGACCATGGTGAGGCAGGTAGGACCGCAAGCGTTTTCGCGAATAGTGCCACCGGCATAGGGCAGCTCCGACCATGCGGGGTCAATTTGGTAGATGTGGGGCATGGCGCCGGCCTGCCATTGCGAGCGTGGGGTCGAGAACGCAAAGGAGTAACCGGGTGCGACGGGAGCTTTAAGCAGCTTGTCCTCGGCAGTGGGCTCAAGACCGGCTGATCCGTGGGAGATACAGGATCCCAAAAACACAAAGACGAGGCAGGCGGCGATGGAGCAAAGCGCAAGGCGTAGGCGGCGGGCCGGAAGCGCGTGGCTTGTGGTGTGCGACGCGGGGTGAGGGGCGGAATTGCCGCGATCGCGTTGAGGTCGCGAAAAGGAGCGCTTGACGTAGTAGTCGGTCTTACGGCGATCGTAGCGGCGGGCTGCGATGTGTCGGTCTGGCGTTGGCGTGGTGCGGCCGGCAAGGCGCACGCTTTGTGGCCGTTGGCCGCCGTCATTGTATCCGTATGCCATTCGAATCACCTTGCCTCATGTGTAACTTGTCTATCCTACATAAAAAGATGCACGACACATGGGCATGTGCGCCAAAAGCCTGACAAATGGTATGAACGTTGCCGCGCCGCGCGCCAAGCGTCACGGCAACAGGTATTCAAAAGCAGACAAGATGAAAGCGTCCAAGACGAATGACGTCTTCCGCCGTTCGTCCCAAAAACGGCGCCGCTCGTTTTGCAGTTCTGCCTTCGGTCGAGCTACAAGCGGCGCTGCTGTGCCAAGGCCGTATCTTAAAGCCATGAAATAAAAGCGCGCGGCAAAACGGACCGCGCAAGGGGTGACGCCAAGGGCGTCAAAAAGGAAAGGAGGGGAACAATGGCGGACAAGAACGCAGAAGTTGCAGTCGAGGATAACGGCGGCATGAAGAAAACGCTTTCGCTCTGGAACTTCTTCACCATCGGTTTCGGTGCCATCATCGGTACCGGTTGGGTTCTGCAGGTCGGCGACTGGATGGTCGTGGGCGGCGGTCCCGTTCCCGCTATGATCGCATTCCTCTTGGGTGCAATCTTCCTCGTGCCCGTCGGAGCTGTTTTCGGTGAGCTCACGGCTGCTATCCCCATCTCGGGCGGCATCGTCGAGTATGTCGATCGTAGCTTTGGCCGTACGCTGAGCTACATCACCGGATGGCTTTTGGCCCTGGGTAACGGCATCCTGTGCCCGTGGGAGGCCATCGCCATTTCGACCCTCGTGTCCGAGATGTTCGGCAGCCTGCCCGGCCTTGAGTGGCTGCGCGCCGTCAAGCTCTACACCATCCTGGGGGCCGACGTTTACCTGTTCCCGACGCTGATCGCGCTCGGCTTTGCAGTCTATGTCATCTTCCTCAACTTCCGCGGTGCCAGCTCGGCCGCCAAGCTCCAGGCCTTCCTGACCAAGGCTCTGCTCTGCGGCATGCTGCTCGCCATGGGTGTCTCGCTGTTCACCGGTTCGCCGGAACACGCCATGCCCGTGTTCTCCCAGGTCACCGGTGCTGGCGGCGGCAAGCCCGCTACCGAGGGCACCAGCCTGTTTGCCGGCATCGTGTCGGTCCTGGTTTTGACCCCGTTCTTCTACGCCGGCTTCGATACCATTCCTCAGCAGGCTGAGGAAGCAGCCGAGGGCCTCAACTGGAACAAGTTCGGCAAGATCATCTCCCTGGCCCTGCTGGCCGCCGGCGGTTTCTACATGGTCTGCATCTACTCGTTCGGCACCATCCTCGACTGGCATGAGTTTGTTAAGAGCCCGGTTCCCGCGCTTGCCTGCCTCAAGGGCATCAACATGCTCCTGTACCTGGCCATGCTCGTCATCGCTACGCTTGGACCCATGGGCCCGATGAACTCCTTCTACGGCGCCACGAGCCGCATCATGCTCGCCATGGGCCGCAAGGGCCAGCTGCCCGAGAAGTTCGCCGAGGTCGATCCCAAGTCCGGCGCTCCCAAGCTCGCCTGCGCCGTTCTGGGTGTCATCACCGTCATCGGTCCGTTCCTGGGCAAGAACATGCTCATCCCTCTGACCAACGTGTCGGCTCTCGCCTTCATCTTCTCCTGCGGCATGGTCGCCCTCGCTTGCCTGCGCATGCGCTTCACCGAGCCCGACCTGCCTCGTCCCTACGAGGTGCCCGGCGGCAAGTTTGGCATCAGCCTCGCTGTCGCTGCCTGCGCCGTCATCATCGGCCTGCTCGTGGTCCCGTTCTCTCCCGCCTCCCTCAACATGGTGGAGTGGAGCATCGTGATCGGCTGGCTGGCCGTTGGCCTGGCCCTCATGGCCTTCACCAATTCCCGCAAAAAATAACGCCTAGCCGGGGCGGATCGGGTGCGCGGATCCCTCTCTTCCGCGCACCGAACCCGGCACCACTTGGGTAGCTTTGTGAGGCCATAACCCAACACGGCCTCGCCCACTATATGGATCCATAAGGAGGAACCATGTCCACTAAGTATGCAATCGTTGGCGGCAAGCTCATCGACGGTACCGGTGCCGAGCCGGTCGAGAACTCCCTCGTTCTCGTCGACGACAACGGCAAGATCGAGTACGCCGGCGCCATGCAGGACCTTCCCGAGGGCGTTGAGGTCATCGACGCCGCCGGCAAGACCGTCCTTCCCGGCCTGATCGACACCCACCTGCACTTCTCGGGCAACTTGACCGACGATGACACCGACTGGGTCATGCAGCCGCTCCTCGAGAAGCAGGCCGTCGCCGTCAAGCAGGCCTACGACTGCCTCACCCACGGCCTCACCACCGTCTGCGAGATCGGCCGCTTTGGTATCCAGATCCGTGACTGCATCGACAAGGGCGTCTTCAAGGGCCCGCGCGTTCTGGCCACCGGCCTTGGCTTCTGCCGCGTTGCCGGCCACGGCGACTCCCACCACTGCAGCCAGGAGCTCAACAAGGAATCGCACCCCTGGGGCGATCAGGTCGACGGTCCTTGGGATCTGCGCAAGGCCGTCCGCCGTCGCCTGCGCGAGAACCCCGATGCCATCAAGATCTGGGCTACCGGTGGCGGCATCTGGCGCTGGGACTCCGGCCGCGACCAGCACTACTGCTCCGAGGAGATTCAGGCCGTGGTCGAAGAGGCAAAGATGGTCGGCATCCCCGTGTGGAGCCACTGCTACAACAACCACGCCGCTGCCTACGATTCCGTTCGCTTTGGCTGCGAGCAGCTGATTCACGGCTTCGATATCGATGAGCGCACCATGGACCTCATGGCCGAGCAGGGCACCTTCTTCACTCCGACGATCGCCTTCCTGCCCACCTGGTACGCCACCTATCCGCCCGTCTACGTTCCCGAGCTGCACGACAAGTACGAGGGCACTCTGGTCGAGAAGGAGCTGCAGCGCAACTACGACTGCCTGCGCGAGGCCAAGAAGCGCGGCGTCGTCATGACGATCGGCTCCGACTCCTTCTCCTTCGTCACCCCGTACGGCACTTGCTCCATCGAGGAGATGTACGAGTTCGTCGACAAGATCGGCTTCACTCCGGTCGAGACCATCACCTGCGCCACCCTCAACGGTGCCAAGATGTGCCACATCGAGGACGAGACCGGTTCCATCGAGGCCGGCAAGTGCGCCGACCTGCTGGTCGTCAACGGTGACGTCGCCGCCGACATCCACGTGCTCAACACCGACAACATGGACGTCATCATGAAGGACGGCTGGATTGTCGAGGCTGGCACCTTTGGCGAGGCCAACAAATACAGCGCCTAAGATACCGTTTGTCGATGGCTGGATGTAAAACACAGTATTTGATTGCATAATGCAATGGAGAGGGTCGCTTGCGGCCCTCTTTATTGCTATGGGTGCTATGGACAAGAGGGGATGACGGTGGATTTAAACAGGCTGATTCTGGGCAAGAGCTACAACTCTACCAAGGTCTTTCGTACCGCTCAGCATGTGGTTCAAGCCATTTTGCTCGGTATTGTCGTTCCGCTGCTTATCCTGCTGCTCATCTGGGATCTAACCGATAATCCCAATCCCGTTCCGGCCGTTGTCGTCATTGCCGGCTTGGTCATGCTGTGCTTCTTCTTCTCGTACGTCTTTGTCGTTCCCGACGACCTCACATCGAGCGCAACCGACCGCACGCTCGCCATCGCTTCAAAAATATTCGCCTACACGTCGCGCGGCCTTACGCCCGAAGCTGCCCTGGGCGCCTCTAAGATCATCCTGTCCGAAACTATCGCCTCTGCCATCTGCTTTACCGACGGCAAGCAGGTGTTGGCAAGCTGGGGCGAGGACTCGGCAAAATGCCCCGCGGGCACCCCGGTGGTGCTGCGGACTACGCTCAACGTGATCAACAGCGGTGAGCAAAGCGTGTTCTCGCGCGATGCCTCGACCGAGACGGGTGGCTACTTTCCGCGCCTGCGCGCCGGTATTGTCGCACCGCTTACCGTGCGTGGGCATTGCGTGGGCACGCTCGAGCTGTATTATCCCCGTCTGAGCAGCATCGATATGCGCCAGACGGCGCTTGCCTCGGGCTTTGCCGACCTCATTTCCACGCAGCTTGCGAGCTTTGAGCTCGAGCGCCAGGACGAGCTTACGGCCCGCGTGGAGCTGCGCGCCTTGCAATCGCAGGTCGATCCTCATTTTCTATTCAATACCATCAGCACCATCGTGTCGCTCGTACGTACCGAGCCCGACAAGGCGCGATCGCTGCTGATCGACTTTTCCAATTACTACCGTCAGACGCTTTCTGATTCCGATACGCTCACCACGCTCGAGCACGAGGTGGAACAGGGTACTCGCTATATCAATCTTATGCAGGCCCGGTATGGCGACGGCCGTCTGCGCGTCTCGGTCGATATCGACTTTGAGGTGCGCGATTGCATGGTGCCGCCGTTTATCTTGCAGCCGTTGCTCGAAAACTGCATCAAGCACGCGCAGCGCGAGACCGAGCCGCTTTCTATTCATGTTAGGGCTTTCGAGACCGATGACGGTTTGGAGATCATCGTCGAGGACGACGGCATCGGTATGAGCGAAGAGGTCTGCGCGCATCTGTTTGAGCAACATCGCCGAGAGGAGCCCGAGAGCATTACCGCCGACGGCTCCGTCAAGCGAGGTTGCGGCCTGGCGCTCTTCAACGTGCTTCAGCGCATCCATTTCTTTTACGGAGAAGATTCCGGCATGCGCGTGAAGTCCCAGGAGGGCGTGGGAACGCAGGTCATCGTCGAGCTGAACGGCGAGCCGCATGAGCCCGCGCCGTTGACGGCGTAGCACGCGGTTGGATTGAGAGAAAAAGAGGGGAAGCACATATGTCCGAAGGCTGGAACATCTTGGTGGTTGATGACGAACCTCCCATTAGGGCTGAGCTACGCTATCTGTTGGAAAAGGATACGCGTGTGGGCCAGATTGCCGAGGCGGGCAATGTCACCGAAGCCGTGGAGTCGATTCTGTCGAACAAGCCCGACGTGCTGTTTTTAGACATTACCATGCCCGGTCGCTCGGGAATTGAGCTTGCCGAGACGCTGCAGAACCTAAAGACGCCGCCGGTGGTTGTGTTTGTGACGGCGTTTGCCGAGTTTGCCGCCGATGCGTATAACCTCGATGCGGTCGACTATGTCGTCAAGCCGGTCGAGGACGCACGCCTGTCAAAGGCACTCGACAAGATCGAGGCGGCCTTGGGTGCCCGTCGTGTTATCCATACTCCGCGCCAGCCTTTGCGTCTGACGGTGGACCGCGGGGGCAAAAAGGTGTTCATTCCCGCCGCAGACGTCTGCTACTTTGAGGCGCGCGCCGATTTTTGCAACGCCATCTGCGCTGAGGGAACGTACCTGATCAATGAGTCGATTTCCTCGCTCGAGCGGCGCCTGGCCTCCGAGGGCTTTATCCGTGTCCACCGCAGCTATCTGGTCAATTTGGAAGACGTGCACAATGTCGAGATCGGTTCCACGGGGTTGATGGAGCTCAGGCTCGACCGCGTGAACTCGACGGTACCGGTGTCCCGTCGTCGTGCCGCCGAGGTCAAGTCGCACCTGGGGCTTGCGTAGACGGTCTGCGTGCCGTCGTTTACCATCGCAGGTTTGGCATGGGCGCGCGGTGGGCATAATGGGTGGCATCGAATGAAATCGAAAGGATCATTATGCCCGCGCTTATCACCCATCATCTGTTTGGCGAGGAAAGCATCGACCGTCTTCCGCAGGGCGTCATCACGTCCGATGAAGAGCGCATTGCCTTTATCTTGGGCAACCAAGGCCCCGACCCGTTTTTCTTTCACATTCTGACACCGCGTGTTTCCGACTGCACGCTGCTGGCACAGGTCATGCATCGGTCGCGCATGTCTCGTCAGTTTGCGTGCCTGCGCGACGGCGTGTCACATCTGCTGCCGCGCGACGCCAGCTTGGGTCGCGCCTTTGCGCTGGGCCTGCTGTCTCATTACGTGCTCGACCGCAACGCCCATCCCTTTGTCTATGAGCAGCAGTTTGGCATCGTGGAGTCCGATTCAGAGCTTGAGGATTCGAGCAGTCAGGTCCATGCCGTGATCGAGAGCGACCTGGATGTACTGATGCTGCAGCTTAAACGCGATGGCGCTACGGTCGACGATTACCCGCCGGCGGGCGAGATCGTCACCACCGATCGCATCAATCGTGTGGCCGGCGTGCTGATGAGCTATGTTGCCGGACGCGTGTACGGCATTGACATTCCGGCGGGGGAGTACGGTGCTGCCGTTGCCAATATGCAGCGACTTTACCGCGCGATTGAGCCGGCCGGCTCCGCAAAGACGCGCGCGATCTCGCTGGTTGAGGGCTTGGTGCACGACTACTCGCTGCTCGACGGCCTTGCCCATCGCGTGACGACGGAGCTGCCCGAGCGCACCGGTAACCTGGGCCATCTGACATGGAAGAATCCCTTTACCGACGAGGCCTCGAACGAGAGTTTCCCCGAGGTCTTTGATCGCGCGCTGGTCGATTACGAGTGCACGGTCGCACGTTTTATCGAGACCGGTGACATGGATGCCGTGACCAGTCACGTCAACTACAGCGGTCGCGTGCTCAATGCCGATGAGGAGTTCGACCGCGAGGAATAGGGCCCGTGCGTGCCCCTTTGCCGAATCCTTACCGGCGGTTCTGGACAATTGGGGTACGATGAACTAACTGCATATCGGGCGAATACGAAGGGTCCCTGTCCATGAAATACACCAAGCTCGAGCGTAACTGGGTTATGTATGATGTGGGCAATTCGGCCCTTGTGCTGCTCAATACCTCGGTGGTGCCCATTTACTTTAACGCCATCAATACCGGCGCTTCCTCGGCCGACCTGGTGGTCGCCTGGGGCAATGCGCAGACGATCGCCTCGCTGGTCATCGCCATGCTCATGCCCATTCTGGGCGCGCTTGCCGACTACGCCGGCAACAAGATCAAGTTCTTCTTGGGCTTCTTCCTCACGGGCCTGGTGCTTTGCCTGGCGCAGGCTATCCCAATGTCCGCCATGGCATTTTTGACCGTGTACGTGCTGTGCACCATCGGCCTTAACTCTTCTATGACGTTCTACGACGCCATGCTGCCCGACATTACCACCGACGAGCGCATGGACGCCGTGTCCAGCTCGGGTTATGCCTGGGGCTACATCGGTTCCACCGTGCCGTTCGTCATCTGCCTGGCGCTCATCATGGGTGGCCCCGCTCTTGGTGTCCCCACCATGCTGGCAACGCGTCTGTCGTTTATCATCACCGGTGCCTGGTGGCTCATCTTTACCCTGCCGCTCATTCGCACCTATAAGCAAAAGTACGGTCGCGAGCGCGGTCCCGAGGACACCATCGGCCACATCGTGGGCGGTGTGTTCTCCGAGGTCGGACACACCATGCGCGAGATCGCCCACAACAAGACCGTGCTGGTCTACATGATCGCGTTCTTCTTCTATATCGACGGTGTGCATACGGTCATTTCCATGGCAACCAGCTACGGATCGGCCTTGGGCATCGATTCGACCCAGTTGGTCCTGGCGCTGCTCGTCACGCAGTTCGTGGCCTTTCCGTCCGCCATCATCTACGGCAAGCTTGCCGGACGCGTGGGCACGCTCAACATGATCTTGGTGGCAGTCGCCGCCTATATGGGCATTGTGCTGTTCGCCGCGTTCTTCCTAAAGACCGCCTTTGAATTCTGGGTGCTTGCCATTATGGTCGGCCTGTTCCAGGGCGGCGTGCAGGCGCTCAGCCGTAGCTACTTTGGCCGCATTATCCCCAAGGAAAAGTCCAACGAGTACTACGGCTTCTTTGACATCTTCGGTCGTTATGCAAGCGTTATGGGCACCTTCCTGGTGTCGGTCGTCACCTCGCTGACCGGCAACCCGTCGCTGGGCGTCCTTTCCATTGGTGTGCTGCTGGTCGTTGGCTTTATGCTGCTGGTCCGCCTGTCCCGCATGACTCGGGCGGCAGAGTATGCCGCATAGGAGCGAGCGGCTATTGTGCCTGTCCACGGTACTCTTTTGGGGTTATCCGCAATAAACATTGCGACTTGCGAGCAATGATTTGCCCAAGTGGGTATGATGGAATCAGCTAGGTCGCGGGGCGTCGCCTGTGTTTGGCGGCGTCCCGTTTTTGTGTTGCAGGGAGGGTAAGGCATGAACGCCACAGTCGTGATTCCAACGTATTGGGCGGGCGATGACGCTTGCGCAAACGCCCCTGGCACCTATGACCATTCGACGCGACTCAACGCCGACAATCCCGAACTCGACCGCTGCCTGGCCTCGCTTGAGCAGGTACGTGACATCCCGCGCATCATCCTTTTGGTGGT
Organism: Collinsella aerofaciens; assembly: GCF_040915425.1. GTDB lineage: Bacteria > Actinomycetota > Coriobacteriia > Coriobacteriales > Coriobacteriaceae > Collinsella > Collinsella aerofaciens_BW. Next base: position 18,165 of record NZ_JBCPDN010000037.1, read on the forward strand.
CTGTCCCGTTTCTGCCACAGCCGATGTGTCGCTGCGCGTGCACGAGATTGTCGACGCGCATCCCACGCTCAAGGTCACCGTTGTCACCAACACCCAGGCCTCGCGCATCGCAGACCGGGTTGCTCAGATCGCGCCCAAGGGTTCGGGCGAGTGCGTGAGCCTGCGAGGCTACGGTGCCATCCGCAATATGGGGCTAGCCTGTGCCGCTGTGCTGGGGCATGACGCGGTTATCTTTTTGGATGACGATGAGACTGTCATCGACGCCGACTTTATGAAGCGCGCGACCTATGCGTTGGGGCAGCAGACGCGTCAGGGCTTGCCGATCTTGGTCAAGAGCGGCTATTTCTACGATCGCGACGGCTCGCCGCTGGCTCCCACGGACAAGGCGGGCATCTGCCATCGTTGGTGGACCAAGCGCATCGAGTTCAACCGTTGGATGAAAAAGGCGCTCTCGGGCACCCGCATCTCGCGCTCCAACTACGTGTGCGGCGGCCTGATGGCCCTGCACGCCCGCGCCTTTACGCGTGTAGCCTTTGACCCGTTTATCACCCGCGGCGAGGACTTGGATTACCTCTTTAACATGCGCATGTTTGGCTACGACGTGTGGTTCGATAACGAGTGGACCGTGCGCCATCTGCCTCCGGAGTCCGAAAAGCGCTCACCGCGCTTTATGCAGGATGTATACCGTTGGTACTACGAACGGGCCAAGTTGACATTCGCCGCGCATCAAAAGGAGCTCATTCCCGTTACGGCGGCATCGCTCATGCCCTACCCGGGCCCGTGGATTTCGCGCGAGCTCGACGACCGCGTGCGCAAGACCGCTATGGTCCGCAGCGTGTTTACCCGCGAGCATGAGGGCTACCTGCGCATTTGGCGCCATGGTATCGGCGAGGCAAAGGCCTATGCGCGCCAAAACGCTGCAAGCTACCTGCGTTTCCAGAGCTTTTGGCCCAAGATCATGGACGGGCTTTGGCGTGACGCACAACTGATCAGTATCCTGGAGGGGGCCGAATGATCGACCGCCGCGCCCAGCGCGATAGTTCAATATCAATCTTTCGCATCATTGCCGTTGCCTGCGCCATTTGCGTGCTGGTGTACTTTATTTTTGCCTTGGTGACCGGTATCGAGCCGATCGCCACGGTGATTGCCTGCGCGCTGCTGTGCATCTTTCTGTGCATCTTTATCTTTTTGACGCTCAATCCCGATTCGGTGCGCTCCCAGTACACCGAGGAGACGCTCTCGGTGGCCTCGGCCATGCTCGAGGACATTAAGGGCGGTCTGACGCAGGAGTCGGCGCGTTTGGTGTGCCGGCGCATTTTGCCCGAGACGCGCGCCATGACGGTGGCCATCACCGACGAGGGCAACGTGTTGGCCTGCGCGGGCGAGTTTGAGGAAAAACTGCTGCCAGATTCTCCCATCCACACGCTTGCCACACGCTACGTTATCGAACATGGCATCGTGCAGTCGTTCAACCGTATGGTGGATGTCGTGGGCTCGGACGGCTCGCACAACCAAGTCCCCGCTGGCATTATCGCCCCCATCAAGGTGGGCGATCGTACCGTCGGCACGCTCAAGTTCTACTACAAGACCCCGCGCGCCGTCGACCGTACCCAGTACGCGCTTGCCTCGGGCTTTGCCGAGATCTTGTCCACACAGCTCGCCATCCACGAGCTCGAGGTGCAAAAGGAACTCACGGCGCGCGCTGAGGTGCGTGCGCTGCAGGCGCAGATTAACCCGCACTTCCTGTTCAACACGCTGAACACCATTGCATCGTTTACGCGCACCGACCCGCTGCGGGCCCGCGAATTGCTTCGTGAGTTCTCATCGTTCTATCGTGCCACGCTCGACAACTCGGGATCGCTTATTCCGGTCTCGCGCGAGGTTGCACAGACCAAGCGCTACCTTACCTTTGAGAAGGCCCGCTTTGGCGAGGACCGCGTGCTCGCGACGTTCGATGTGTCCGAGGACGTGGAAGATACGCTGGTGCCGGCGTTCGTGATCCAGCCGATTGTCGAGAACGCCGTACGTCATGGTATGGGCGATGACGACGCCCTGAGGATCGACGTGACCGTTCACCAAGACGGCGAGGATGCAATCTTGATTGCCGTGGCCGATAATGGCGTGGGCATGGATGAGGGTACCGCCGCCAGACTGTTTGACGAGCGCTCTGCCCGTCCCGACGCCAGCTCTCCCCAGGGTGGCGGCGCCGGTGTGGCCATGCACAATATTTCGGAGCGCATCCATCGCTTTTATGGGCCGCACTCCTATACGCGTGTCGAATCGGCGCCGGGCAAGGGCACCAAAGTGCTCCTTCATCTTGATTTGTCAGAGAGCATCTTCGACATTCAAGAGTAAAATAAAAGGCTACGGGCTCAACGTCATGCGACGGATGCCCGGCGTAGTTAGTTGACGAAAGGTTTTATCCCTATGCTGCGTGCGATGATTGTGGATGATGAGGCGCCGGCTCGCTCGGAGCTTCGCTTCCTGCTCGAGCAAACGGGCAAGATCGGCACGATCACGGAGGCGTCGAGCGTCCGCTCCGCCATCGAGATGCTTATGGAAAGTCGCGTGGATGTCGTGTTTCTCGATATCTCGATGCCCGGTGCCTCGGGCCTGCAACTTGCCGAGGCGCTGCATAAGCTCAAAAATCCGCCGGCGATCGTGTTTGTGACTGCGTATAGTGACCATGCGGTCGAGGCATTCGACGTGGATGCCGTCGATTATCTGATGAAGCCGGTCGAAGAAGCTCGCTTGGATCGCGCGATCGAGAAGGTCATGCAACGCGCCAAGCCGGTTACGGACAGCAAGGTGACCATCGAGCGTATCCCGGTGGAAAAGGGCGGCCGCAAGGTGCTCATTCCCGTGGACGACATTCGCTTTATCATGGCTAAGGACGATTACTCCTGCATCTATACCGTCGATGATCGCTTTTTGTCGACGACCTCGCTGGCACAGTTTGAGGCCAAGCTCTGCGACTTTGGCTTCTTCCGTGTTCACCGCCGCTATATCGTCAACTTGGCGTGCGTCACGGATGTGGAGACGGTGCCCTCGGGCGCCATCCAGCTGGGCATTACGGGCGTCGACGAACGCGTGCCGGTTTCGCGCCGCCGCGTCGTGCCGCTCAAGAAGGCTCTGAGTCTCTAGCACACTGGCCCCGCAGCCCTGTAGACCCATCGTCTGCGGAGCCGTGGGGCCTTTTTTGTATGTATCTGCCGAATCGTTTTTTGCGGAAGGGATCCCATGAACAGTGCAAGCGCCAAGCGCATCGACATCATCTCGGACACCCACGGCTATCTTTCGCCTGCGCTCCTGGATGAGCTTGAGGGCGCAGACCTGATTATCCATGCCGGTGACCTTACGTCGGAGATGGACTACGAGCACCTATGCACTATCGCCCCCGTGCGGGCCGTACTGGGTAACAACGATTACTACCGCGACTACGGCCCCGATGTAGACCGTCTTGCGCTCTTTACCTACGAAGGCCTTAAATTCGCCGTAGCCCACTACCGCGAAGACCTTCCGGTGGGATCCGTAGACGTAGCCATCAACGGCCACACCCACGTAACCAAAGAAGCCCAAGTGGGCCGCTGCTTAGTCCTCAACCCGGGCAGCGCCAGCTACCCCAGAGGCACCCGAGGCCCCACCATGGCCAGAATGCTAGTAAAAGACGGCAAGATCATAAGTACCAAGTTTATTGACCTAGACTAACCGCAACAAAAACGGGGGATGCACAATGCGTCCCCCGTTTTTCTTTAAGCCAAAGGCCGAAGTTCAACAAGATCCATCAGACCAACCCCGCCGAAGAGCACGCGGGCTAGCCGCGCAGCGGCGCACGCCCGCAAAACTGGTTGAATAATGTGACGGCAGGGAGGGTCTCCGGGGCTGAGGGCGGGGGTTAAGTTTGTCGCGAGTTCCGCACGCAAAGGAAAGCACTTAATGTGCTTTCCGTCTTGCGCAGGACTGTAGAGC
>NZ_JBCPDN010000038.1:0-21615 GCF_040915425.1 Collinsella aerofaciens
GAATTTAAACGGCTGAAAAAGGGGCATCGAACTGCGCCGATACCCCTAAAGTAGACACACATTTTGTCCTATAAGCCTATGCTTACCCAGTTAGGGTACTCATTTAAGTCTGTCCCCAATGAGTAGGGATAGAAAAAGGCCCGGGTGCCGTGGCATCCGGGCCTTTGCTAGCAACTTGATGTTGCGGGCAGCTTAGAACTTGTGGCCGCACTTCTTGCAGACGCGCAGCTTGTTCTTGCCGTCCTTCTCGTGACCGACGCGGGTAACCTTACCGCACTCGGGGCAGACGAGATTGACGTTGGAGGCGTCAATGGGAGCCTCCTGCGAAACGATGCCGCCCTGCTGGTTGGCAGCGTTGGGCTTGACGGCCTTCTTGACGACCGAAACGCCCTCGACAACGACCTTGTTCTCGGCGGGGAGAGCACGCAGGATAACGCCCTGCTTGCCGCGATCCTTACCAGAGAGAACCTGGACCTTATCGCCCTTCTTGATATACATATATCTCCCCTAACTACAGGGTCTCGGGAGCGAGCGAGACGATCTTCATGTACTTCTTGTCACGAAGCTCGCGAGCGACGGGCCCGAAGATACGGGTGCCGACGGGCGAACCATCGTTGTTGATGACAACGCAGGCGTTCTCATCAAAGCGAATGTAGGAGCCATCCTTGCGGCGGATCTCCTTAACGGTGCGAACGACGACGCAACGGACAACGTCCTTCTTCTTGACGTTGGCGCCAGGAGTAGCCTCCTGGACAGCACCGATGAACACATCGCCGATGCCTGCATAACGACGCTTGGAACCGCCAAGCACCTTGATGCAGCGAATCTTGCGAGCGCCGGAGTTGTCGGCGACGTTCAGCATGGTTTGCATCTGAATCATGGTAGATGTTCCTCCGAACTAAGAACCGAAGAGAGGTGCGCAGCCTTTATACAGCCTGTGGTATGCAAGCCAGGCATACGCACATCTTCGGAAACGTACAAGTCGTAAGAGCGACTGCTTATTTAGCGCGCTCGACGACCTCGATGAGGCGCCAACGCTTCATCTTGGACATAGGACGGGTCTCCATAACGCGGACGGTATCGCCCACGCCAGCCGTGCACTCCTCGTCGTGAGCGTGCAGCTTCTTGGAGCTGGTCATCATCTTGCCGTACTTGGGGTGACGCTTGCGCTCGGTGATGGTGACAACAATGGTCTTGGCACCGGAGACGGAGGTAACGACACCCGTACGGACCTTACGCGAGTTACGCGAATCAGTCATGTTCTCTCCTTAGGTCCTACTCGGCGACAGCGGACTTCTCCGCTGCGATCTCGCGGGCGCGCTGCTCCGTGAGGACGCGAGCGATGTCCTTCTTCACGGTGTTGACGCGAGCGGTGTTGTCCAGCTGGCTGGTGGCCATCTGGAAACGAAGGTTAAAGAGCTCGGCGCGCATTTCCTTCAGCTTCTCAACGAGCTGAGCGTCCGAGAGCTCACGAATCTCTGCGGGCTTCATTAGTTCTCCTCCTTGGCGGCGGCGGCGTCCTCAGCAGCCCACTTGGCCTCGAGAGCGGCCTCCTCAGCCATTTCCTTCTCGATGCGCTGCTCAGCGTTCTTGGCAACCACAATCTTGGTCTTGATGGGGAGCTTGTGCTGAGCAAGACGCAGGGCCTCGCGAGCGACCTCCTCGGGCACGCCCTTGACCTCGAACATGATGCGGCCGGGCTTGACGACGGCCACCCACTCCTCGGGGTTACCCTTACCAGAACCCATGCGAGTCTCGGCAGGCTTCTTGGTGATGGGCTTATCGGGGAAGATCGTGATGTAGACACGACCGCCACGCTTCATGTAGCGGGTCATGGCAATACGAGCGGCCTCGATCTGACGGTTGGTGATCCAATGGGCCTCGAGAGCCTGGATACCAAACTCGCCGAAATGCAGCTCGGTATTACCCTTGGCCTGGCCCTTCATGGAGCCACGCTGCACCTTGCGGTGAAGAATACGCTTAGGGGCAAGCACTACTGACCCCTCCTCTCGGAGTTACGACGACGAGGACGGGAAGAGCCCTCGAGTGCAGGGTTGGGAACAGGCTGGCCCGGGAGCTTCTCGCCCAGGTAGATCCAGACCTTCACGCCGCAAGCGCCCATGGTGGTGCTGGCGACAGCCGTGCCGTAGTCGATCTTGGCACGGAGGGTGTGCAGAGGCACGCGACCCTCGCGGTACCACTCACGACGGCCCATCTCGGCACCGCCGAGACGACCGGAGCACTGGATACGGATGCCCTTAGCGCCTGCCTTGCGGGCGGACTGGACAGCCTTGCGCATAGCGCGACGGAAGGCAACGCGGCCCTCGAGCTGCTCGGCGATAGACTGAGCAACGAGGTTGGCGTCGAGTTCGGGGCGCTTGATCTCGACAACGTCGACGGAGAGCTGGCCCTTGGAGACGCCAGCGACCTTCTCGAGCTCGGTGCGGAGGGTATCGATCTCGGCACCCTTCTTACCGATGACAACGCCGGGGCGAGCGGTGAGGATGATGACCTTCACCTTGTCGCCAGCGCGCTCGATCTCGACGCGGGAGACAGCTGCGCGGGAAAGACGCTTCTCGAGGTACTTGCGGATCTCGAGATCGTTACCGAGGGTCTTAGCGTAATCCTTCTCTGCGAACCAGCGGGAGCGCCAGTTCTCGGTGATGCCAAGACGGAAGCCGGTGGGGTAGACTTTCTGACCCATACAGCTTTACGCCTCCTTTCGAGGAGCAACGACGACGGTGATGTGGGAAGTACGCTTCAGAATGCGAGAAGCGGAACCCTTGGCGCGGGGACGGATGCGCTTAAGCGTCGGACCCTCGTCAACATAGGCAGCGGCGACAACCAGGTTGTCGGCACGCAGACCGTTGTTGTTCTCGGCGTTCGCAACGGCGGAACGGAGAACCTTCTCGACATCCACGGCGACGGCGCGGTCGCAGAAGTGGAGGATGTCGAAGGCCTGAGCGACAGGCTTGCGGCGGATCAGATCGACCACCAGGCGGGCCTTGCTGGGGGAAACACGCACGTACTTAGCGACGGCGCGAACCTCGGTGGCCTCAGTTTCAATAGACTTAGTTGCCATTTACGGTTAACCCCCTATTTGGCCTTGTGGCCACGGAACGTACGAGTCGGCGCGAACTCGCCGAGCTTGTGACCAACCATGGACTCGGTAACATACACGGGCACATGCTTGCGGCCGTCGTGGACGGCGATGGTGTGACCAACCATCTCGGGGAAGATGGTGGACGCGCGGGACCAGGTCTTCACGACGTCCTTCTTGCCAGCCTCGTTCATCGCGGTGATACGCGAGAGAAGGCGAGTCTCCACGAACGGGCCCTTTTTGAGACTTCTGCTCATAAGTGCTTTCTCCTAAAACTCGGTATCCGAAATTACTTCTTACGGCGACGAATGATGTGCTGGTTCGAGACCTTCTTCTTCTTGCGCGTACGAAGGCCCTTCGTCGGCTTACCCCAGGGGGTAACAGAGGGACGACCAGAGGTGTGGTTCTTGCCCTCGCCACCGCCGTGCGGGTGGTCGACAGGGTTCATGACGGTACCGCGGACGGTCGGGCGCACGTTCATGTGACGCTTACGGCCGGCCTTGCCGATGACGATGTTGGAGTGATCGGCGTTGCCGACCTCACCGACGGTGGCGCGGCAGGTAACGAGGATGCGGCGCATCTCGGAGGAAGGCATACGGACGATAGCGTACTTGCCCTCCTTACCCATCAGCTGGCAGGAGTTACCGGCGGAACGGGCGATAGCGGCGCCCTTGCCCGGCTGGAACTCGACGGCGTGGATGAGCGTACCGACGGGGATGTCGGCGAGGGGCAGAGCGTTGCCCGGCTTGATGTCGGCGTCAGAACCGGACATGATGGTCTGACCGACCTCGAGGCCCTTGGGGGCCAGGATGTAGCGCTTCTCACCGTCAGCATAGTGCAGCAGAGCGATGCGAGCGGAACGGTTCGGATCGTACTCGATCGTGGCAACCTTGGCGGGCACGCCGTCCTTGTTGCGCTTGAAGTCGATCACGCGGTAACGACGCTTCACGCCGCCGCCCTGGTGGCGGGTGGTGATGCGGCCGTTGTTGTTACGACCGGCCTTCTTGGGCAGGGGCTCGAGAAGAGACTTCTCGGGCTTGGTGCAGGTGATCTCGGAGAAGTCGGAGATCGTCTGCCAACGCCTACCAGCGGAGGTCGGCTTAAGGTGCTTTACAGCCATTACAATCCCTTTCAATAGGAATCCGTTAGCCATCGCAGACAGGGATTCGAGGTTCTGCCTCGGGTGCGATGACACCGGACGTATACACGGTTCCGGGCGTGTCCATTTTATACGCCCAAAACCTTGAGCTCCCGCCTCCCCTATTTGGGAGGCATGAGCTCACTCAACAGCAGCGAGTCTTAGGCCTGGTTGCCAAAGACCTCGATGGTGTCGCCCTCGGCCAGCGTGACGATGGCCTTCTTCCAAGAACGGGTCTTGCCGGCGACATAGCGCACGCGCTTGGTCTTGGGCTTGACCGTCAGGGTGTTCACGCGAACGACCTTGACGCCGAAGATCTCCTCGACAGCGTCCTTGATCTGATACTTGTTAGCATCCTTGGCGACCTCGAACGTGTACTTGTTCAGCTCCATGCCGGAGAAGGAACGCTCGGACACGATCGGACGGATGATGATCTCGTGGGCGGTCATTTATGCAAGCACCTCCCCGAAGTGAGCGGCGATGTCGGCGGGCATCAGCACAGCGTTGTTGTTGACGAGATCGTAGGTGTTGGCCTCGTCAGCGGTGATGATGAACGTCTTGGGAATGTTGCGGAACGACAGGTAGGCGTTGACGTCCTCATCGCGAACGATGATGGTCAGACGCTTGCCCTCAAGGCCGAGAGCCTTGAGCATGGCGACGGCAGCCTTGGTGGAAGGCTTCTCGAAGCCGTAGTCGTCGACGAGCACGAGCTCGCCATCGGCCAGCTTGGCGGACAGCGCGGAGCGCATAGCCAGCTTGACCTCCTTGTTGTTCATACGCTTAGCGTAGGAACGGGGCTTGGGGGCGAAGACGACGCCACCGTGACGCCACTGGGCAGCACGGATGGAACCCTGGCGGGCACGGCCGGTGCCCTTCTGACGCCAAGGCTTCTTGCCGCCACCGGAAACCTCAGAGCGACCCTTAGCAGACTGGGTGCCCTGACGCCAAGAGGCCATCTGGCACTTGACGATGTGGTGCATAACGTGGATGTTCGGCTCGATGCCGTACACCTCAGCGGCGAGCTCGGCCTCGGCGACCTTCTTGCCCTCGCTGTTCTTTACTTCAAACTTTGCCATTTAAGTGTTCTCCTTGGTATGACGCTGGGCTAAATGGGCTGGGCCCTTAGGCCATACGGATGGCGACGAGACCATTCTTGGCACCCGGGACAGCGCCCTTGACCAAGATGAGGTTCTGCTCGGCATCGATGCGGACAACGGAAAGGTTCTTGACGGTAACGCGCTCGTTACCCATGTGACCGGCCATCTTGACGCCCTTGAGGACGCGCGCAGGATAGGCGCACTGACCGATAGAACCGGGGTGACGCTGGAAGTGAGAACCATGCGTCATAGGACCGCGGCGCTGACCCCAGCGCTTGATGCGACCCTGGAAGCCCTTACCCTTGGAGGTACCGATGACGTCGACCTTCTCGACATCAGCGAAATCAGCGACGGTGACGACCTCGCCGACCTTGTGCTCCTCGCCGTTCTCGACGCGGACCTCACGAAGGAAGCGGACAGGCTCGACGCCAGCCTTGGCGAAGTGACCAGCCATGGGCTTGTTCACGTTCTTGGCCTTGATGTCGCCGAAACCGATCTGGACGGCGTCATAGCCGTCGGTTGCCTGAGTTTTAACCTGCGAGACAGCGCAGGGGCCAGCCTGGATGACCGTGACGGGAACGACGTTATCGTTCTCGTCCCAAACCTGGGTCATGCCAATCTTGCGGCCGAGAATCATGCTGATCAAGATATGATCCCAACTCTCGCGTGGTCTTGGGACAATGCGTACACCACCGAGCGTACGCCCCTAGAGGACCACTACTTACACGACGTGCTCCCCAGCCTTGTATTTCGCCCGGACTACCTGACAACCCTATTAAGCAGGCATTTTGTCCAGCCAGAATACTCCCCTGGTTTCACACAGCTGTTTAGTATACACGGCTGCGGGCGTATCCATCGAGATTCATATTTCACTCACATTGTTTACGCAGGTAAAGTGCGTGGCACGTTCCCAGTGTGCGGCGGAGGGGGCTGGCCTGAGACATATTAAGGTTGCTGCTCTACAGTCCTGCTCACGACGGAGAGCACATTAAGTGCTCTCCTGTTCGTGCGGAACTCGCGACAACCTTAATATGTCTCAGGCCAGCCCCCTCCGCCGCACACTGGGAACGCCACGTTGATGTCTGCTAAACCTTGCTCGCTCAGGCTAATGACTTTGTTGGGGGTCCACTATTTGCTGGAGGGTGAACTTACATTGATGAGGCTCGCCTTCTGCTTGTGGCTTTGCCTCATCGAAATCGAAGATCATGATGGCGCAATTGGGGAGTTTTGCTGGGAGCTCGAAGCCCTCTGGGGCTGCGACCTTGATGAATTGGCGGCTGGCGCTGCCGTGGCTTACTGCTAGGAGGGTTTCGATACCATCGACGTCCATGATATTGGTGAGGGTGTCTACCATGCGCCCTTGCAGTGCCTGGCTTCCTTCTCCTCCGAATGGGATTAAGTCCTCGCCTGGATCCCAGACGTCGGTGGGTAGCGCGTCGTGCGGACCCTCTTCGAAGGTACCGTAGCAGCGCTCGATAATGCCTTCGCAGGGCTCAACGTCAGCGTCTGCGCCGAGAAGCTCGGTTGCGACGAGGCTTGCCGTGGCCATGGCTCGGCCCAAAGGGGAGGAGACCACTTTGTCGGGAACGACGTTGTGGGCTTTGAGCCACGCGGCTGCCATCCCGGCTTGCTGACGGCCCAGATCGGTCAGCGGCGAATCGCAGCGGCCCTGGACCAGCTTTTTGACGTTGAACTCCGTCTGACCGTGGCGGAGTAGATAAAGCTTCTTCATGCTCTCCCCTTCTGCATAACCTGCTTTGCCGGCACAGCTTTACTCGTGGGTATGCCCTACGTAGTCTTCGTCGATCGTAATCTTGGCAATCGACTTGGGATATTCCGATTCGACCCGTTGTGCCAGCGCGCGCTTTAAGTCTTCGGCACTCATCTGCAGATCCGAGGGACGCACGCAGTCAAAGATCACGTTGGTGTGCGTAGGACCCGGCACACAGCGTAGGTCATGAATCGAGAGGCGGTTATCGATCTCCTGAGCCATGGCGTGAATGCGCAAGCGCATGCTCGCCACCTTGGGGTCATCGGTCACGATGGGATCGTAGTGAAGCGTGACGATCATGCCGTCTTCGTCCCTAAACGACTGCTCGATGTTATCGAGCGTGTCGTGGCTTTCCAGCGGGCTGGCCTCGGCCGCCATCTCGGCGTGCGCACTTGCAAACTTCCTGCCCGGGCCGTAGTCGTGAACCATCAAATCGTGAACGCCCAAAACGCCGGGATAGCTCATGATCTTGTCTCGAATGTGCTTGACCAGCTTAGGATCGGGTGACTGGCCCAAAAGCGGGCTCACCGTATCTTGAATAAGTTCAAGGCCGCTCCAGCCAATATAGGCGCCAACGGCAAGGCCAACCCATGCGTCAAGATTGATGTGCGTCACCTGCGAAACAATCGCACATGCCAGCACGGCGCCTGTGGCAAGGACATCGTTCTTGGAATCCTGCGCGGTCGCATGCAGCGTCTCGGACTCAATGCGATCGCCGAGCTTTTGGTTGAGGGCCGCCATCCAGAGCTTTACGACCATCGAAAGCACTAGAACTGCCACCAGGGCAAGCGAGAACTCGACAGGTTCGGGGTGGATGATGCGCTCAACCGAGGACTTCACCAGCTCAACGCCGATCAGCAGCACGAGCGCCGCCACGACCAGACCCGAGAGATACTCGTAGCGGCCATGTCCGTAAGGATGCTCGGGGTCCGCCGGCTTGCTCGCCAGCTTAAAGCCCAGCACGCTCACGATATTCGAGCTGGCATCGGACAGGTTGTTCATGGCATCCGCCACAATCGAAACCGATCCCGACAGCACACCAATTGCGCCCTTCGCAGCACAAAGCGCAACATTAGCGAGAATACACACCATGCCCGTCAACGTGCCCACGCGCGCACGGTCGCCCTGCGCACGACGAACGATCCACTCGACCATCTTCATCAGCCCCCACGGTACTGCCTATATATATCTATTGCTCAAACGGATTGTAGTGTAGCCACTTTGTCCTTCAGATACAAAAAGGCCGCGACCCACACGGGCCACGGCCTTGGAGCATGGCAAAGGAATCGTCCTTGTGTCGCACAGGTTTACGCGCTTACTTCGGCCACGCTCTTCGAGGTTTCGGGTGAATCGGCTCCGTCCCCCATCGTCTGTCCCTTCGCCGGCACCACGCCAAAGCAGTAGCTCAGCGCCGCAGACACCGCAAATGCCACACCGCCGGCAGCGCAGCACCACAGCAGGTTCGAGATGCCGCCCGTGGCAAAGCCAATGACCATGAGGACATTCGTCATGCCGATGGTATAGGCCGTAACGTGGCCCACGACTGCAACAAGGCCTCCGACGGCGCCGCCAATGGCCATGCACGTCAGGCACCTGCCATATTTAAAGCCGCAACCGTACAGCGCCGGCTCGCTTACGCCGCCAAGAACACCCGAGATTGAGTAGCCCAGCATGAGCGCCTTCTCGTCCTTATCCGCAACGCGGAGCGACGCGCCAAAAGGCATGCCCCAAACGGCGAACGTCGCCATCGTCGCGGCAATCAGGATGCACGAATCCGTTCCCACACTCATAAACTGCGCGTACGCAAGCGATAGAACGACGTTGCTGACGCCCGCTATCTTTAGGAACTCCCAGCCCGCGGCAAGCCCCATGAGCGTGAGCAGCGACACGATGCCACCGGAATTGCCAAGCATAAACATAAGCTGGCCCAACAGCATGCCCAGATAGCTGCCCGCCGGTGCCGTAATACACAGCGAAACCGGAACCATGACAAGCATGGTCGCAAACGGAACAAACGAAAACGCCACGGCCCTAGGGATAACGCGCTTAAAGAAACACTCCACTCGCCATAGCACAGGCACCGAAAGGAGAACTGGAATAACAGTCGTCGTGTAATCGTTGACCGGCGCGGGAAGCAGACCATACACGGAAGTCATCGATGCCCCCGTCGTCGATGCGGCATCGACGAGCTTAAGCAGATCGGGCGCAATCAATACGCCGCCCAGCATCATGCCCAGCTGCTCCGAGCAACCGAGCTGGCGGGCGGCCGCCCAACCAAGATAAATGGGCAAAAAGTAGTAGCCGGCGTTATAGAGCCAACTGTAGAACAGGCGATAGATTTCGGAATCGGCAGACCACAGGCCCAGCATGCCTTCGCCCATAATGACGGCGACGGTGCGGAACAACGCCGCGCAGACAATAAACGGCAGCGCCGACATCATGCTTTTGGACAGATAGTCCACCACGGCCATGGCGTTTGATGAAACCGACGTTGTAAACGAGGTGTTAGAAACTTGTAGCATGGAACGCCTTTCCCAATATGACATGCGGGCTGTCCCTTTGTCACATCGTGCGGTACTGACCGATTGCGCGGTACTTTTGGTAGCGGAGGTTTGTGAGAGTCGCGTCGTCGAGACGCCCAAGCGTATCGAAGGCATCAAATGCCGAGGACATGACGGCACCGGCGATCTCCTCATGCGACAGGCCCCTATCGTCAACAATGCCGTCGATGATGCCGAGCGCCAACAGGTCGGGAGCCGTGAGCTTCAGCGCCTCGGCGGCCTCATTCGCGCGCTCGGTATCCTTCCACAGGATCGATGCACAGGCCTCGGGGCTCACGACCGAATAGGCCGAGCTCGAGAGCATCAGGATGCGGTCGGCCACGGACAGCGCCAGCGCGCCACCAGAGCCTCCCTCGCCTGTCACCACCGAGACAATCGGCGTCTTAAGGCCGCTCATCTCCATGAGGTTCTGGGCAATCGCCTCACCCTGGCCGCGTTCCTCGGCACCGATGCCGCAAAACGCGCCCGAAGTATCGACCAGGCACAGAACCGGTCGACCAAACTTTTCGGCCTGGCGCATCAGGCGACGCGCTTTGCGGTAGCCCTCGGGATGTGCCATGCCAAAGTTGCGACGCATGCGCTCTTTGGTCGTGGTGCCGCGCTCGATGGCGATGACCGTTACGGGGCGTCCGTCTTTCCAGCCAATGCCAGCCACCACAGCAGCGTCGTCGCCAAAGTAGCGGTCGCCGTGCAGCTCCACAAATCCATCCAGGCCCAGCGAGATCATCTCGCCTGCCGTGGCGCGATCTGCCGAGCGGGTCTGCTTGACAATCTCGAGCGCGGTTTTTGGTGCGGCCGAGCGCTTGAACAAGTGTCCCAGCTTTTTGCCGCGGCGACCCGTATGCACGATCTCATGCGGTGCCCCCAGGCCGGGCGCGCGCCCTTCGTGCAGCGCCAGCAGCTCGCCTACCGTGAGCGCAATCTCGCCACGCGGAACAACGGCATCGCAAAAGCCGTGCTCCAGCAAAAACTCGGAGCGCTGGAATCCCTTGGGCAGGCGCTTGTGCATGTTCTGCTCGATCACGCGCGGGCCGGCAAATGCCGTCAGGGCATCGGGCTCGGCCAGGATAATATCGCCCTCCATGGCAAAGCTCGCGGTTACGCCTCCGGTCGTGGGGTCAGTGAGCACCGTGATATACAGGCCGCCCGCCTCGCTATGGCGCCTAACCGCCGCAGAGATTTTGGCCATCTGCATGAGCGAGGTCACGCCCTCCTGCATGCGGGCGCCACCCGATACGGTAAAGCCAACGACCGGCAGTCCCAGCTCGGTCGCACGCTCAAATGTGCGGCAGATCTTCTCGCCCACCACGGAACCCATCGAGCCCATCATAAAGTTGGCGTCCATAAAGAAGAGCGCCGTATCGCAACCGCAGATTTTGCCCTTGCCGCACACAACGGCATCGCGCTCGCCCGAACGTTCGCTCACGCTCTTGAGCTTGTCGGCATAGCCGGGAAACGAAAGGAAGTCCTCCGGCGCCAGACTGGCATCCCATTCCTCAAACGTGCCCTCGTCAATCGTCATGCGCATGCGGTCGCGCCCGCTCACGCGAAAGTGTTTGCCGCAACGGGGGCAGACCTCGAGGTTGTCGTGCAGGCGCGCCTCATCGATCACGCGGCGGCACTCCGGGCACTTGATAAACACGTGGCGCGCGGGAAACTCGGCGCACGACTCGGTCATCGGTCCCTCGAGGACGTTGACCGTCTTCGCTTTTCTATTCATCAGCATAGAGATGCCCCATTAGATCGGTGTGATACATGCCCGACAAGAACTCGTCGTTTGCCAGCACGTCGAGCTGAAGCTCGCTGTTTTCGCTCACGCCCTCAATCACGAGCTCGCCCAGGGCCGAGCGCATCTTGCGAATGGCGCCGTCACGCGTGGGCGCACACACGATGAGCTTGCCGAGCATGGAGTCGTAGTACGGCGGAACTTTCGCACCGGCAAACATGGCGGAATCCCAGCGCACGCGCGGACCACCCGGCACACGCAACGCGGTGACCGTTCCGCATGACGGCAGAAAGTCCGGCGTTTCGGCATTGATGCGGCACTCCATAGCATGGTTGCGGACCGGCATGTCCTCCTGCTCAAAGGGCAGAGGCTGGCCGGCCGCCACGCGCAGCTGCCACTTGACCAAGTCGGTATCGGTCACAAACTCCGTAACCGGATGCTCCACCTGTAAGCGCGTGTTCATTTCCATAAAGTAGAAATTGCCGTCGTCCGAATACAGGAACTCG
The DNA here is from genome assembly GCF_040915425.1 of Collinsella aerofaciens. Classification (GTDB taxonomy): domain Bacteria; phylum Actinomycetota; class Coriobacteriia; order Coriobacteriales; family Coriobacteriaceae; genus Collinsella; species Collinsella aerofaciens_BW. Next base: position 11,900 of record NZ_JBCPDN010000038.1, read on the forward strand.
ATGGTACCGGCTCCTTCGTAGCCGACGGCACGAGCCAGGTCACGCGCTGCCTTGTGCATGCGAGCACGAATGTCGTCGTGTCCGTCGAGGCACGGCGCGGGGCTCTCCTCGATTAGCTTTTGGTTGCGCCGCTGCACCGAGCACTCGCGCTCGCCGAGCGAAAACACATGGCCCTGCTTATCGGCCATAATCTGCACCTCAACGTGATGCGCCGGCGCGACGAACTTCTCCATGTAGCACTCGCCGTCGCCAAAAACGGCCTCGCCCTCGGCACGCGCCTCGATGAACGCCTTTGCCGCATCTTCCACGCGCTCGACCTTGCGAATGCCGCGACCGCCGCCACCTGCACGCGCCTTAATAAGCACGGGGCAGCCAATGCGCTCGGCCTCGGCGGTCGCCTCCTCGGGGCTTTTGAGCAAATCGCAGCCCGGTACGATGGGCACGCCCGCCGCGGCAGCCGTTCGACGTGCGGCGTCCTTGTCGCCCATGCTGTCGATCACCTTGGCCGAAGGACCGACAAACGTCAGGCCATACTTGTCGCAGTCGCGCACGAAGCTCGCCTTCTCGGAAAAAAAGCCATAGCCGGGATGAATTGCCTTAGCTCCCGACTTTACGGCACAGGTGAGCACAGCATCGTCGTTGAGGTAGCTCTCGGCAAGACGCGGACCGCCGATGCAATACGCCTCGTCGGCAAGCTGCACGTGCAGCGCGTCCGCATCGGCCGTGGAATAAACGGCGACGGTCTTGATGCCCATATCGCGGCACGCGCGGATAACACGGACCGCGACTTCGCCGCGGTTGGCGATGAGCACTTTGTCGAACATGAAGCCTTCCTTAACTTTCGTGCATGAGTGCAAAAGACATATCGGCGCGGCAACAGACCTCACCGTTGACGCTCGCAGTACCCGTCGCAAAGCGGAACGGCCCGCGCGCACGCGTGATGGAGCACACCAGGTCCACCGTGTCGCCCGGGCGCACCGGACGCTTAAAGCGCACCTTGTCCAGACTCGTGTAGAACGGCGTCGCGCCGCGCGCCTCCTCATCGCCCATCAGCAGCACGCAGCAGTTCTGGGCGAGCATCTCGCACTGAATCACGCCGGGGACGACCGGGTTTCCCGGAAAATGCCCCTGCAAAAAGTACTCGTCGCCCGTAATCGTGATCTTGCCGCGGGCCTCATCGCCCACCAGCTCGGCCTCGTCGAGCAAAAGCATCGGCTCGCGATGCGGCAACAGTTCTTTAAGCTCTTCTTTGTTCATGGATATCACCTATCCGATCCTCATGAGGCAGCTGCCAAACTCCACGAGGTCGCCGTCGGCCACGCAGATCTCGAGCACCTCGCCATCCGCCTCTGCCGTCACCTCGTTGAGAACCTTCATGGCCTCGATGATGCAGAGGGTCTCGCCGGCCTTGACCTTGGAACCCACGTGCACAAACGGCTCGTCGCCCGGCGCCGGGGCGGCATAGAAAACGCCGACCATGGGAGCGGTCACCTCGGTGCCCTTGGGCTCCGGTGCGGCGGCAGGTGTCTGCGCGGCGGGCTCCGGTGCGGCAGGCGCGACTGTGGGAGCTGCAACTGGAGCGGCCATAGCGCTCGGCATGGGCATGGGCACGGCAACCGGCTGTGCGGCGCTCGCGCGCTCGAGTTCGACCGCGGTGCCATCGGGCTCCTCAACGCGCACGCGCGTGAGGCCGCGGTCCTCCATCACATCGGCTATCTCGGCAAGTCTTTTGGAATCCATGCTCTAGCTCCTCGTATATCTACGCAGCGCGATGGCGGCGTTGTGCCCGCCAAAGCCTAGGTTGGTCGAAAGCGCCCAGGTAAGGTCGGCGCGAACTGCGCGATTGGGCGTGTAGTCAAGATCGCAGGCGGGATCGGGCGTGTGGTAGTTAATGGTCGGCGGCACCACGCCCTGCTCAAGCGCCATGGCGCAGGCCATGACCTCGATGGCGCCCGTGGCACCGATCATGTGGCCGGTCATCGACTTGGTCGACGAGACATGCGCGGCGCGCGCCGCGTCCTCGCCGAGCGCGCGCTTAATGCCCGCCGTCTCGGACGAATCGTTGAGCTTGGTCGAGGTGCCGTGGGCATTGATGTAGAGGCCCTCGAATGGCTTGACGTCGCCCTCGGCAACCGCTAGCGATATCGCGCGGGCAATGCCGGCAGCCTCGGGATCGGGGCTCGTGATGTGATAGGCATCATCGGTGTTGCCGTATCCCACGACCTCGGCATAAATGTGCGCACCGCGCGCCTGCGCATGCTCCATGCTCTCGAGTACCAGCACGCAGGCGCCCTCGCCCATCACAAAGCCGTCGCGGTCTGCATCGAACGGGCGGCAAGCCGTCGCGGGATCGGGGTTGGTGGTCAATGCGCGGCAGGACGTAAAGCCTGCAACGGCATCGGGGATAATGGCCGCCTCGGCGCCACCCGCGAGGATCGCGTCGGCATAGCCGTGCTTGATAGCACGGAATGCCTCGCCCACCGCATGGGCAGACGTCGCGCAAGCGGTCACGACGGGCAGGGTCGGCCCCTTTGCCTTGTGACGGATCGCGATATTGCCCGATGCCATGTTGGGGATCATCATCGCGATCATATAGGGCGATGCGCGGCGGGGTCCACGATCGGCGATCGTGTGGACGTTGTCGACAAGTGTCTGCATGCCGCCCACGCCCGAGCCCACGTAGACGCCCAGGCGCTCGCGATCGATGGCGCCTTCGACATCAAAGCCCGCATCGTGCATTGCCTCGTCCGAAGCCGCCATCGCAAACTGAACGCAGGGGTCCAGATGCTTGGCGTCACGCTTGCCAAAGTACTCGTTGCCGTCAAAGCCCTTGACCTCGGCCGCCACCTTGACGGCAAATGCATCGGTATCGAAGTGCGTAATCGGGCCGATGCCGCACGTGCCAGCGCACATTGCCGCCCAGGTGGCAAGCGCGGTGTTGCCGAGCGGCGATACGGCACCTATGCCGGTGATTGCAACTCTCTGTTCCATCATGGTCTCCTCATCCAAGCCGTTCTTCGGCCCTGATTTCTACATCGCCATTCCGCCGTCAACGCGTACAACCTCGCCCGTAATGTAGGAAGCCGCATCGCTCGCCAAAAAGCGCACCACGCCGGCCACTTCCTCGGGGCGCGCCATGCGCTTAAGGGGAATCTGCTCCTCGGTTGCCGCACGAACCTTTTCCGAAAGCTTTGCCGTCATATCGGTCTCGACAAACCCGGGGGCGACCGCGTTCACTCGTACACCGCGGGGCGCAAGCTCGCGCGCCACCGCCTTGGTCAGGCCGATCACGCCCGCCTTGGAGGCAGCGTAGTTGGCCTGCCCGGCATTGCCCATCAGGCCCACAACCGAGCTCATGTTGACGACGCAGCCGCCGCGCTGGCGCATAAAGGTCTTGGTGAGCGCGCGCGTCGTGTTAAACGTTCCTTTAAGGTTGACATCGAGCACGCGATCGAAGGCGTCATCGCCCATGCGCATGAGCAGGCCATCGCGGGTGATGCCAGCGTTGTTGACGAGCGCCCAAATGGAGTCAAAGTCGTTGAGGACCGCTTCCACGCACGCGTTGACGGCAGCGGGGTCGGCCACGTCGCATTGATATGAGCGCGCCGTGGCGCCAGCCGCCTCGCAGGCGTCGCACGTCTCGCGCGCCGCATCGACGCTGCCGGCATAGACGACGGCGATATCGTAGCCATCCTCCGCCAGACCGATAGCGCAGGCGCGGCCGATACCCCGCGAGCCGCCCGTGACCAGTGCCACGCGACGTGAGTCGTTGCGCTCGAGCGCGCCATTGTTCAAGTTGCCCATGTCATTCCTTTCGGGTTACAGCCCTGTGGACTATGCGAGCTCGTCGGCAATAGCTGCGACCTGCTCGGCCGTCTCGCACGAATACACACGAACGTCGCTCAACGTACGCTTGATCAGGCCGGACAGCGTTTTGCCGGGGCCGACCTCAATAAATGTGTCGATGCCTTGATCCTGCAGAGCATGCAGCGTATCGACCCAGCGCACGGCATTGCTCACCTGATTGGCCAAGACATCCGATGCCGTCTGGGGGTCCGCCGGATAGGGCGCCGCTGTCATATTTGCCAAAACAGGAATGAGCAACGGGGACGGCGCGTGACCGGCCTCAATATATGCGGCAAGGCCACAGGTCGCCTCGGCCATATAGGGGCTATGAAATGCACCCGACACCGCGACCTTCATGGCGCGGCCGCCAGCCTCTTTTACTAGGACGTCGAGGGTCTGCAGCGCATCGGGCGCTCCGGCCACAACCGTCTGCTGGGGACTGTTGTAGTTGACCGGCCAGCAGTCCTCGCCGGCCTGCGCAGCCAGGTTCTCGACTTGCGCAGCATCAAGTTTGATGACGGCGCGCATGCCGCCAGGGTGACGCTCGGCCGCCGTGGCCATCAATGCCGCGCGCTCACACACGAGCTCAAAACCCGCTCGCGTATCGAATGCCCCCGCAAAGCTGAGTGCAGCGACCTCGCCCAGCGAGAATCCCGCACAGGCGGCAGGCACCACGCCGCGCTCGCGCAGGGCGACGGCGACAGCCAAGTCGTGCACGAACACGCAAGGCTGCGTGTTCTCGGTCTGCGAGAGCTCCTCCTTGGAGGCGCTCCGGCACTGCTCGCTCGTCCCCGGGCGCACCTCATCGGCAATGACGAACACCTCGGCGGCCGCCGGCGATGTCTCGATCAAGTCGACGCCCATCGCGGGGTGCTGGGCACCCTGGCCGGCAAACAAAAACGCTACGCCACCCATGCGCACGCACCCTTCAGGACGTGCTCGGCGCCATCGACCAGGTCGTCAACGATTTCGCGTGCGCTCTTGCGCTCGTTGACCATGCCGGCAATCTGTCCACACAAAAACGAACCCTCTTCGTAGTTGCCGTCCTTGGCGGCCTTACGCAGCGCACCGGTTCCCATAGCACCGAGCTCCTCGGCACTCGCACCGGAACCCTCGCTCTTGGCATAGGCGTTGGTGAAGGGGCTCTTGAGGGCGCGCACTGGATGCCCCGTCGAGCGACCGGTCGCACGCGTCGAAGTGTCGTTGGCCTTCAGGACCATCTCTTTGTACTGCTCCGAGACGGTGCACTCATTCGCAACGAGAAAGCGCGTACCCACCTGGACGCCGGCTGCGCCCAGCATAAAGGCAGCCGCCACGCCGCGGCCGTCGGCAATACCGCCGGCGGCCACGACGGGAATGTCGACCGCATCGACGACCTGCGGCACCAGTGCCATCGTCGAGGTCTCGCCAATATGGCCGCCCGATTCGGTACCCTCGGCAACAACCGCCGTGGCTCCACGACGTGCCACGAGGCGCGCCAGCGCCACCGAGGCAACGACCGGGATGACCTTGATGCTCGCCTCGTTCCACGCCTTCATGTACTTGGCGGGATTGCCGGCGCCCGTCACGACGACCGGCACTCGCTCGTCAATCACGACCTGTGCAACCTCGTCGGCAAACGGGCTCATGAGCATGACGTTGACGCCAAAGGGCTTATCCGTCTTGGCGCGCAGCTCATGAATCTGGTCGCGAAGCCAGTCGGCGTCGGCGTTCATGGCCGCGATGATGCCTAAGCCACCCGCCTCGGACACTGCGGACGCCAGCGAGGCATCGGCAATCCAGGCCATACCGCCCTGGAACACGGGCTTTTCGATGCCGAGCAGATCGCAGAGAGGAGTCTTGAGCATCTCTACTTCTCCAATGCCGCCTCGACCGTATCGGCGAACTCGCCGACCGTCTTGGGGTTCTCCTCGGTATCGAGCTGGATGCCAAACTCGTCCTCGACGGCAACGAGGATCTCGACGGTGCCCAGGCTGTCGAGACCAATCTCCTCGAGCGTGGACTCGGGCTTCATCTCGACATCGTCAAGACCGGCGGTCTCGCGGATAACGTCGCAAACGCGCTCGAAGGTCTTCTGATCTGCCATGGTAGTTCTCCTTTGGTTGTGCCCTAGGGCGTTTTTATTTCCTATGTGCGACTACTTCCAACGAAGCAGATAGCCACCTATATCCAGACCGGCGCCAAATCCAACCAAGGCGATGGTGTCGCCTGTGTGAAGTGCACCGGCGTTTGCCAGCCGGTCGAGGGCAAGCGGAATGCATGCGCTCGAAATGTTGCCGGTCTCGCGCAACGTGCGAACCACGCGCTCGTCCGGCACGCCCAGGCGCTTGACCGCCTGGCTCAGGATTCGTTCGTTAGCCTGATGGAATACAAAATGATCGATGTCTTCGACCAAAATGCCCGCATCGATCGCAAGCTTATGGACCGTGTCGCAGATGGCGTTGACGCCGAACTTGAACACGCGGCGGCCATTCATGGACAGCACGCTCGCGCTATCTGCAGAAGCCTTAAACGGCGAGGTACCGACCAGACCGGGAACGCGCAACGTCTCGACGTCGGGCGCCGTCGAAAGCTCAACGGCAAGGGGGCTGTCTCCCCCAGCTTCAATCACTGCGGCGCCTGCCCCATCGCCAAAAAGCACGCAGGTGGCACGGTCGGTCCAGTCGAGCGCGCGCGTCATCTGCTCGGCAGCAACAACAAGCACGCGCTCGGCACGGCTGCGGGCGATATAGCCCTCGGCGACATCGAGCGCAAATACGAAGCCGGCACAAGCCGCCGAGACATCGAAGGCAGGGCACGTCGCGCCTAGTCGCTCAGCAACAGCACACGCCTCGGCGGGAACAAGGTGGTCACCCGTCGTCGTCGAGCAGACGATCAGATCCAGCTGGCTCGCGTCGATTCCGGACACCTGGAGTGCCCGCTCGCTCGCTGCTACGGCAAGGTCGTCAAGTGACTCGGTGGTGCAGACGTGGCGGCTCTTGATACCTGTGCGAGTAAAAATCCACTCATCCGAGGTATCGAGGAACTCAGACAGCTCGTCATTGGAAACACTGCGCTCAGGAAGTGCCGAACCTGTTCCAAGAATCGTGAAACCCATCACTAACCTCCTTTGAGTTGTTGACGTGTTTACATCGACCAAGAGAGGATAACGCATTTCAGTCTTTGTTGACGTGTTAACATTAAATTGTCCAAATGCGACAAAGGCTTCACATTGTGTCTATCTCTCGACACCATTGCGTCATTCACTTATTCAATAAGGAGGTAGCAGCCGCTATGGATGCCCAATTAACGATTGTCGATGTAACCGGATCGACCAACGATGACCTGCTCGAGGCAGGAAAACAGGGTGCGCCGCACGGCACAGGACTTGCCGCCCGCGCGCAAACGGCAGGACGCGGCCGGCGCGGCCACAAGTGGGATTCAACCGCCGGCAACCTATTGCTTTCGATTGTCCTGCGTCCATGCGTTAATCCCGCAAAGTACTCTGGTCTTGCCGCCGTCAGCGGCCTAGCGGTGCTCGAAGCACTCGAAAAGCAAGGCCTTGCAAGCGAAATAGCCCTCAAGTGGCCCAACGACCTGGTCGCGCGAGGACGCAAGCTCGGCGGCATTCTGGTCGAGGCCGCACGCGATAACGAAGGCAAACCTTTCGCCGTCTGCGGCATTGGCGTCAATGTGAACTATGTGCCTTCGGAGGTTCCCGATGGCGGCCTGCCGGCAATCGGTCTCTCGGACCTCAACGAGAATGTTCCCGCCGTCGATGTGCTACTCAAGGAGGTCTATCACGCGGTCGTGAACGCTGTAGACACATGGGCAGAGCGTCTCAACGCCATGGAAGAAGACGCCGGACCGCTCGCGCCCGTCCACGGCGAATATATCGGTCATCTCAATTGGATTGGGGATTACGTTATCGCCCGTTCCCCCGCTGGGGACGAGCTGGCGCGTGGAATCTTTCAAACGGTCGATGACTTTGGTCGCGCGTGCATCGAGACAGAAGACGACTTGCGATCCTTCCATTTTGAGGAGGCATCGCTGCGCCCCATGGGTAAATAAGACGCCATAGCCACCCATTCGGCTGCATTATCCGGGCCCCCAAGGCCACCATTCAAAACAAAAGAGCCCCGCTACCATAATGGCAGCGGGGCTCTTTAAGCTATGAGCAATATCGCTTAGAGCTTGATGTCGATGTCGACGCCAGCGGGGAGGTCGAGACGCATGAGCGAATCAACGGTGCCCGAGGTGGGGTCGAGGATGTCGATGAGGCGCTTGTGGGTGCGCATCTCGAACTGCTCACGGGAGTCCTTGTTCACATGCGGCGAGCGGATAACCGTGTACAGGTTGCGCTCGGTGGGCAGGGGGACAGGACCGGAAACGCGAGCGCCGGTCTTCTGAGCGGTCTCGACGATGAGCTTCGCGGACTGATCGACGACCTCGTGATCATAGCCCTTGAGGCGAATGCGGATCTTCTGGGTAGCCAACTTAAACCTCCAAAGAGTGCGAGAGATGTTCTCGCGGATTACGTAACAGGGAGCTCGAACTTAGGCGTTCTTGCTCATGACCTCGTCCACGATGGACTTGGGCGCGGGCTCATAAGAGTCGAACTGCATCGTGTAGGATGCACGGCCCTGGGTCTGGGAGCGAAGGTCGGTAGCGTAACCGAACATCTCGCCCAGCGGCACCTTGGCACGGATGAGCTTGCTGTTCTTGCGATCCTCCATGCCCTCGATCTTGCCGCGACGACCGGAGAGGTTGCCCATAACGTCGCCCATGTACTGCTCGGGGGTCTCGACCTCGACAGCCATGATCGGTTCGAGCAGCTGCGGGTCGGACTTCTTGAGGGCGTCCTTGATAGCCATGGAACCGGCGATCTTGAAGGCGGCCTCGGAGGAGTCGACCTCGTGGTAAGAACCGTCGAACAGGGTGACCTTGACGTCGAGGACCGGGAAGCCGGCGATAACACCGGTGTTCAGGGCCTCCTGGATGCCCTTGTCGATGGACGGGATGTACTCCTTGGGCACGACGCCGCCGACGATAGCATTGACGAACTCGTAGCCGAAGCCCTCCTCCATCTTCTCGAGCTTGATGACGGCGTGGCCGTACTGACCGCGACCACCGGACTGACGGACGAACTTGCCCTCAGCCTTCTCGACGTCGTGACCAGCGGTCTCGCGGTAGGCAACCTGGGGCTTACCAACGTTAGCGTCAACCTTGAACTCACGGAGCAGACGGTCGACGATGATCTCGAGGTGCAGCTCGCCCATGCCGGCGATGATGGTCTGGCCGGTCTCGTGGTTGGTGGACACCTGGAAGGTCGGGTCCTCCTCGGCGAGCTTGGTCAGAGCCAAGGACATCTTGTCCTGCTCGGCCTTGGTCTTGGGCTCGATGGCAACGTCGATAACGGGCTTAGCGAACTCGATCTTCTCGAGGACGATCTCCTTGCCCTCGGCGCACAGGGTGTCGCCGGTGGTGGAGTTCTTGAAGCCGACGCAAGCGACGATGTCGCCGGCGGCAGCGTCGTCACGGTCGATACGCTCGGCGGCGTTCATCTCGAGGATGCGGCCGAGGCGCTCGCGCTGACCGTTGGAAGCGTTGACCACGTAGGAGCCGGACTCGGCGCGGCCGGAGTAAACGCGGACGTAGGTGAGCTTACCGACGAACGGGTCGGTCATGATCTTGAAGACCAGGCCGGAGAAGGGCTCGTCGAAGGAAGGATGACGCTGGATCTCCTCGCCGGTGTCCGGATCGGTACCGGTGACGGCCTCGACGTCGAGCGGGCTGGGCAGGTAGTCGACGACAGCGTCGAGCAGCTCCTGGACGCCCTTGTTCTTGTAGGCGGAGCCCACGAAGACGAGGTTGAGCTCGTTGGCCAGAAC
>NZ_JBCPDN010000039.1:0-5402 GCF_040915425.1 Collinsella aerofaciens
TGTCGCAGCCCCGACCCGCGGTCACGAGCGGGGGCTCCTGTCGTTTCCGTGCCCTTGGATTGGGTCATAGTGTCTGTCGTTGCCAAAGCATCGGCATTGCCATGATCCAGATCTGCTAAAAGATAGTCGTTGGGGACGTTCTTGTTTGACCAGTCGTTTAAGAACGTCCCCAACGACTACATAGCATGAGAGTGGATAATCTCCCGGTTTGAGCCCATATTCATGCTCAAGGCTGGAGATTGTCCACTCTCGTTTCGTTTGTTGATTTCGATACCTACATTTGTAGGAACAGTTCGTGGAGGCGGGTGTCTTCGTCGAGTTCGGGGTGGAAGGTTACGCCGAGCTGGTTGCCCTGACGGGCGGCGACGATACGGCCGTCGACTTTCGCTAAGGCCTTGGCGTCGCCGTGGACCTCGACGATGCGAGGTGCACGGATAAATGTTAATGGCACTTCACCGTCGATGCCGGACACCTGGCCCTTGGTGCGAAAACTGCCGAGCTGTCTGCCATAAGCGTTGCGCTCAACGAGTACGTTCATGGTTGCTAGGCGCGGCGTTCCCTTATCGTCGTGTGCGGCAAGATCGCGCGCCAATAGAATCAAGCCGGCGCAGGTGCCAAGGACGGGCATGCCTTCAACAATGTGGGTGCGAAGCTCCTCGAGCATGCCCAGCTCATCAAGTAGCTTCCCTTGAACGGTAGACTCGCCGCCGGGAAGTACCAGACGGTCAAAGTCCTGCTTCAAATCAGCCGCCTGCCTCAGCTCAATACAACGTGCGCCCAGCTCGGACAGTCTTGCCTCGTGCTCGGCAAAAGCACCTTGGACCGCCAGCACGGCGACCGTCTGGTCTGCATAATCGCTCATGTGCGATCCTTTCTGCTGGACTAGCGCCCGCGTTCCTCCATGATGATCTCGATTTCGTCGGCGTTGATGCCCACCATGGCCTCGCCCAGGTCCTCCGAAAGCTCGGCGATGAGCTTAGCATCGGTGAAGTTTGCCACGGCCTTGACGATGGCGGCTGCGCGCTTGGCGGGGTCGCCGCTCTTAAAGATGCCCGAGCCGACAAAGACGCCTTCGGCGCCCAGCTGCATCATCAGCGCGGCGTCGGCGGGGGTCGCTACGCCGCCGGCGGCAAAGTTCACGACGGGAAGCTTACCCGTGGCATGGACCTCGCGCACCAGCTCGACCGGAACCTGCAGTTGCTTGGCTGCCTCAAAGAGCTCGTCGTCGCGCAGGGCAACTACGTCGCGGATCTGCTTTTGGATCTTGCGCATGTGACGCACGGCCTGAACGACGTCGCCCGTACCCGGCTCACCCTTGGTGCGAATCATCGTGGCGCCTTCGGCAACACGGCGCAGCGCCTCGCCCAGATCGCGGGCGCCGCAGACAAACGGCACGTCAAACTGGGTCTTGTCGATGTGATAGACGTCATCAGCAGGGGAGAGAACCTCGGACTCGTCGATGTAATCGATCTCGATGGCCTGAAGGACCTGCGCCTCGACAATGTGGCCGATGCGGCACTTGGCCATAACGGGGATGGAGACGGCCTCCTGGATGCCCTTGATCATCTTGGGGTCGCTCATGCGCGAGACGCCGCCTGCGGCACGGATGTCGGCCGGGATGCGCTCGAGTGCCATGACGGCGCAGGCGCCTGCCTCCTCGGCGATGCGTGCCTGCTCGGGCGTGGTGACGTCCATGATGACGCCGCCCTTGAGCATCTGCGCGAGTTCGCGATTGAGTTTGACGCGATCGGCCTTGCTGGTCTGTTCTGCCATGGTTGCTCCCTTGGTTGGCATGTGCATTGCTTGACGGAACATCCTATCGGGGAGCTGGGTATGGCGAAATACTCAGTTTTCAAGATAATAACAAGGTCAGACTAATACCAGATTGAATGGCTTAATAAGGTCAGGTGATAGGCTCATGCTTGACTACAATTTGGAAAAACGCGGCGAAGCATCGCTTTATGAGTATGTTTACCAGAAAATTCGAGATGATATTGTTGCTGGACGTATTGCGGCGGGGGAGCATCTTCCGTCTAAGCGCGCCTTTGCCAGTCATCTGGGAATCAGTGTCATTACCATCGAGAATGCATATAGCCAGTTACTTGCCGAGGGCTATATTTGCTCAATGCCGCGTCGTGGCTACTACGCTTGCGAGCTTCCGGATGCACCGGTTTTGGCTTCGGCTGCGGAGGGCATCGACCGAGATGCCGCCTCTGCGGGTCCCAGCGCGCATGATGTCAACGGACAGGTCGAGCTATTCGATGCACTTTCTCCTTCCTCTTTGGAGGCGGCGCGGCTTTGGCAAAGCGCACTACGGGCGACGCTGGCATCCGAAGATGAGCGCGAAATCTTTTCGCCCGCACCGGCGCAGGGCACCGCTCGGCTGCGACGCGCAATTGCTCACCACCTGCGTGGGACAAGGGGCATGAATGTCGATCCCAATAACATTGTTATCGGCGCGGGCGCCCAGCTGCTCGATACCATGTTGGTTCAGTTGCTTGGCGCTGACAAGGTGTATGCCGTTGAGGACCCGGGCTATTTACGTCTGACGCGCATCTATCAGGCTATGGGCTGCAAAGTTCGACATATCCCGTTGGATGATGAGGGCGTGGACTTGAGCGCTCTGCAGAAAACCGGGACCGATGTACTTCATCTGATGCCGTCCCATCAGTATCCGACCGGCCTTGTGACGAGCATTGCGCGGCGCTATGCGCTTCTGAGCTGGGCCGCCGAGCGACCAGGTCGGTATCTCATCGAAGATGACTTTGATTGTGAGTTTCGCCTTGCCGGGAAGCCGATTCCCGCGCTCGCGTCGATCGATGCCGCCCAGTCGGTTATCTACACCAACACGTTTTCGAAGAGCCTTTCATCGGCGTTGCGTTTGGCGTACATGGTGTTGCCCGATGAGTTAATGGAGCGGTTTAGGCGCAACCTTGGTTTCTACGCCTCGTCGGTGAGCTCTGTTGATCAGGTCGCTTTGGCGCGTTTGCTGGAATCGGGTGATTACGAGCGACATGTGAACCGCGTGCGCGTTCGTGCTCGCGAGGCGCGTGATGGCCTGATGGCGCTTGTGCGGAAGGTATTTCCGGCAGGAGAGGTCTCGATCGAGCATGCAGACGCGGGCCTTTACTGTATCGTGGTTGCGGAGCGTGGAGCGGGCGGAAGCTCTTTTGTGCGGGCCCTCACGCGCTCGAGTATCCCTTTTGTCGATATCAGTGACTGTTATTGGTGTGCCGATGGCGCATCTGTCCTTGAAAACTTAAGTCAAATTCTTGTTCAGTATGACGATTTGAGTCCAAAAGCGCTAAATACCTTGGAATCGCAGCTAACGGGAGCACTCTGCAACCTAAGTGAGTAGGCTTTTGGAACTTTGGCGACCAGGCGGTTTTGTAACAAGCTATCTACCTGCGGTTGTGAAAAGCAGGATGACCGGGCTGCTCGGGATGTTCAAAAAAGTCTACTCACTTGTCGCGCAAAGCTTCTGCATGAGAAAAAATGGGGTTTCAACAGAACTTCGTCCAGCTCTCGGCAAGCTTTTGGCCAGTTGGGGAGGGCTGTTGAAAACTTGGCAGTCCGTTCGGCACCATTTTTGGCGCGTTCGCGCCAATGTGTGACTGACTGGGTTGAAATTTGTGTTTTCCTGTGCCTATGAAGGATCTACTTTGTGACATATCGGCTTTTAGGTACTGGCGTTTGCCTCCTCAAGTCCGCGCTTTGTGTCCGCCGCTTCCACGACCGGAAGAAGACCGGCAGCGATATGATCTCGCCCGCAACCCGACGGCTGCGGTCGCGCTCGGTTTTCCGTTGTATACATTGGTTCGGACGAGAAACAAACGGACTTGTCCTGCCAGCATTAGGCAGCGGCTGTTTCTTGGTGAGCTCCCCAGGGAATCCGTGCTGGAAACGGAGCATGGGTTTTTGGTTACGTCTCCTCTACTGACGACATTCATCATGTCGCGGCATCTGACGGATCTTCAGCTTCTTTTGGTATTGGCGGAGATGTGTGGCTTGTTTGCGGTGTGTGCCCTGCCGGCGGCACTTGAGGCGGAGCTTTCGCGTGCAATTGATTCGGGCGCGATTTCGACAACGGTCGGTTGGGTGCGCTGCCCGTCCGAGGACGGCACCGCCTCAAATTTATGGCGTCGAGACGCTTTGGTTTTGGGCGGAGACCTTGACCGTTTTTGTTCAGATGTTTGCGGGATGCGTTACGGCAATAGATTTATGGCGGTATCGCAACTCGTTCCATTGGGTGCCGCGTCGCCTTTTGAGGTCGAGGCGTATTTGTTGCTTGGACTGCCGCGAGCCCTGGGAGGCGAAGGTTTTTGCGGCATAGAGCTCAATGTCGAAGTGACGTTAAGCACAAGTGCTCGAGCGATTGTGGGAAAGTCCCGTGTGTATATCGATCTACTTCTGTCTTCGCCGGACGGCAGGCGACAGGTGGCCATTGAATGTCAGGGAAAGGCCTCGCACGGACGCGCAGGGGATGGCTTGCGTGACGCTGACCGCATGACGGCCCTTCAGGCCATGGGCTATGATGTACTTCTCCTGACACACAGACAGATATCCGATGAGGATAGATTCCGCGCGATCGTTAAGGCCGTATGCAGGATGCTCGATGCTGAATATCGTGATAAAAGCTCGGATGAGCAAAGGGCTGAGGCATTACTCCGGTCTGAACTATTCGTTGACTGGACAAAATTGGGAGTAATTGACGGAAAGACGCCCGTTAGACACAAAACAACTCGATCGTGGACGGTTGGGGAACTAAGTGAGTAGACTTTTGGCTTGATGGCGACCAGGCCGTTTTGCAACAAGTCATTTACCTGCGGCTTTATAAAGCATTTTGGACGGCGTGCTCGGCAAGTTCCAAAAAGTCTACTCACTTGGTTTTTGACGAGAAACCGATGTCGAAGGCGGTCCTATTTCAGGGCGTTTGCGAGTTCTCGAGACACAAAAAAAGCCCGAACCATGCGGTCCGGGCCTTATCGACCTAAAGATTATCTCTCAGGCGTTTGGCTTAGCCGAAGTAGCGCTTGAGCAGGCCGGCGAAAGCCTTGCCGTGGCGAGCTTCGTCGCGAGCCATCTCGTGCACGGTGTCGTGGATGGCATCGAGGCCGGCGGCCTTGGCACGCTTGGCAAGATCGGTCTTGCCGGCGGTGGCGCCGTTCTCGGCCTCAACGCGCATCTCGAGGTTCTTCTTGGTGGAGTCGGTCACGACCTCGCCCAGGAGCTCGGCGAACTTGGCGGCATGCTCGGCCTCCTCGTGGGCAGCCTTCTCCCAGTACAGGCCGATCTCGGGATAGCCCTCGCGATGAGCGACGCGAGCCATGGCCAGGTACATACCGACCTCGGAGCACTCGCCCTCAAAGTTGGCGCGCAGGTCGGCAACGATGTCCTCGGAG
>NZ_JBCPDN010000039.1:5554-21446 GCF_040915425.1 Collinsella aerofaciens
CTTCCACATAACCGCAAACGGGGCAAACAAACTTCATGATTCGATCCTTTCGATCGATGGCGATTGTGCGCTCGTCCGGTCCCGTAAGGGCCCTCTCCGGACGTGCGTCTTGACGAGTTCTATTATCCATAAATGCAACCAAATGTGAAGCCTATTAGGAATGATTTTTAATAAAACAATTTCGAGATATGAAGATGTTGATTGATTAACGATTGGCAGGCCGTCTTTGACCGCCGCTGAGTACAATCGGGCGAGCAAATGTTGACCTATCAACAAATGAAGGAGTTTCCTTTATGCATCTAGCCCGTCGTGCCTGGTGCCGAACATATCAGACGGTTTTTCGCATTGCATTGCCGATCCTGCCCTATACCGAGCCGCGCATTTTAGAGCATGCCGAGGATGTGCCCGCGGTGCTTCAAAAGCGCTCGATCCAGAAGGTCCTTATCGTGACGGATCCCGGCATTGCCCGTCTGGGGCTCACGGCACCGCTCGAGACGGCGCTCGCATCCAGGGGGATTGGCGTTACGGTCTATGCCGAAACGCGTGCAAACCCCACGGTTTCAAACGTGGAAGAAGCGGCGTCCCTGTATCGAGAGAGCGCCTGCCGGGCCATTATCGGCTTTGGCGGTGGCTCGGCCATGGACTGTGCCAAGGGCGTGGGCGCACGCATTGCGCAGCCAAACAAGCCAATCAACAAGATGCGCGGCCTGCTGCGGATTCATCGTCGCCTGCCGCTGCTCATCGCCGTTCCCACTACCGCCGGTACGGGAAGCGAAGCCACGCTTGCGGCGGTAATTACCGATGACGGGACGCACTACAAATACCCCATTAACGACTTTGTGCTCATCCCGCGTTTTGCAGTCCACGACCCCGAGTTTACGTGCGGCTTGCCCGCTTCCATTACGGGGCAGACGGGCATGGACGCCCTGACGCATGCCGTTGAGGCCTTTATCGGGCGAAGCACCACGCCCTATACGCGCAAGATGGCGCGACAGGCGGTGCAGCTTATCCACGACAATTTGCTCGAGGCCTATGAGCATGGTGACGACATGTGCGCTCGTCGCAATATGCTTTTGGCGGCGTATAAGGCGGGCGTTGCGTTTACCCGCTCCTATGTCGGATATGTGCATGCCATCGCGCACAGTTTGGGCGGCCGATACGGAATTCCGCACGGTTTGGCCAACGCGATCATCCTGCCGCACATGCTTCGCGCTTATGGTGACGCCGCCGCCCCCAAGCTTGCCGATCTTGCTCACATGGCGGGCATTGCGCCGGCTACCGCGCAGGATAGTCTTGCGGCCGAGGCCTTTATCGATTGGGTCGACCGCATGAACGAGGCCCTGGGAATCCCCAAATATGTTTTGGGCATTCGCCACTCTGACATTCCCGAGATGGCGGCGCATGCCGATGCCGAGGCCAATCCGCTATACCCCGTTCCGCTTCTAATGGACCGCTTGGAGCTCGAGCATATGTACGAAGTCGTTGCAGGTGGTATGTTTGAGGACGAGAATTAGGAGGGTCCATGAACACCGAGGAAATTGCGCGCATCGTCGGCGATCAGCGCGCCTACTTTAAGACGCACGCCACGTTTGATGTCGATGCTCGACGTCGCGCGCTCGTGAGTTTACGCGATGCGGTGCGGGCCCACGAGGCCGATATCGCCCATGCGCTCAAGACCGATTTGGGGAAGTCGCATGACGAGGCCTATATGTGCGAGATTGGTACGTCGCTTTCCGAGATTCGACATCAGATCGCTCACGTGGCTCGATGGAGTCGTCCGCGCCTGCGTCCGTGCGATCTCGCTAACGCCGTGAGCGTGTGCAAAACGCAAGCCGTGCCCTATGGTGTCACACTCATCATGGCTCCGTGGAACTACCCGTTTTTGCTAACACTCGAGCCGCTCGCCGGCGCCCTTGCCGCGGGCAATACCGTGGTCATCAAGCCGAGTGCCTATGCTCCGGCATCGAGCGCGGTGCTCAAGCAAATCTGTGAAGAGGCATTTGATCCGTGCCTGGTGACGGTTGTCGAGGGCGGGCGCGCCGAAAACGAAGCGCTGCTCGATGAGTGCTGGGACAAGATCTTCTTTACCGGTAGCGTTCCGGTCGGCAAACTCGTCATGGAGCGCGCAAGTAAAAACCTTACGCCCGTGACGCTTGAGCTGGGCGGAAAGAGCCCCTGCATCGTGGATGCGACGGCAAACTTGAAGGTTGCGGCGCGGCGTATCGCCTTTGGTAAATGGCTCAACGTAGGGCAGACCTGCGTGGCGCCCGACTACCTGCTGGTCGATACGCGCGTGCACGACGAGCTGCTGGGCCTCATCAAGGAAGAGGTCCGCCGTATGTTTGGCGAGCATCCGCTCGATAACGAGGATTACGGGCATATCGTCAATGCTAAGCATTTTGCGCGCGTGCGCGGGCTGATCGATCCCGATAAGGTCGTGCTGGGAGGCACGGCGCGCGAGTCGTCGCTCAAGATTGAGCCGACGATCCTAGACGGCGTGACCCCCGATGACGCCGTGATGCAGGAGGAGATCTTCGGTCCCATCTTGCCGGTGCTGACGTTTGAGAGCCTAGACGAGGCCGAAGCGTTTATTACGGATCGTCCGACGCCGCTGGCCCTGTATATCTTTAGTCAGGACCGCGCAGTTCAGCAGCGCTTCGTGCGTTACGTGCCCTTTGGCGGTGGCTGTGTCAACGACACGATCATGCACTTGGCTACGAGCCATATGGGCTTTGGCGGCATGGGCGCGAGCGGTATGGGGCAGTACCATGGACGCGAGAGCTTCGATACGTTTAGCCACAAGAAGAGTATCGTGAACAAGGCAACTTGGCTGGACGTGCCGTTTCGGTATGCGCCCTACGCAAGCTGGAAGCACAAGTTCGTGCGCATGTTTGTGCATTAGAAAAGGGCGCAGGTAATACGAACAAGTGTTCCTATTACCTGCATTTTGCGTTAGACTACTGTTATGGAGCACGGATGGGCCAACTCCCTTTAGAAGGGATTTGGTATGAACGTAAGCGATGTTATTTCGTTATTGGCGTTGTTGATTGCGGCTATCGAACTCGGTCTGTTTATCGGCCGAATGAAATAGCCGCCCCCGCGTAAGCGAAGACGGCCACTTCTCACGATGAAAACGTGTATCGGAGTTGGCAAGACCCGCGGCAACGGGTGCCATCCGTGTTCCTATCTTATCTGCAAGCGTTCTGTCGCGCAAGCGTTGAGGCAAACGATTGAAGGACGCAGACAGGATGTATTTGTGTCCGCACGGGACCGTAGACTTCTCAATAAGGTTACACACCGGTTTATCCGGCCGTTAGAGGAGCTGCTATGTACGAGCCTTCGCGTGTTCTTCTGTCGTTTCATATCGCAGGATTTCAATATGCCGACGGCGCTTTGGTCCTAGGCGATCTTAAAGCGGGCGATAAACTGACACTGTGTGCCGAGCGCGATAATCCCCATGACCCCGAGGCAGTTGCGATCTACTATGGCAAGACCAAACTTGGCTACGTTCCGGGAAACGAGGTCGGTCCACTGTCCTTGATGATGTATTACGGCCACGAGGACGTGTTTGAGGCCCGCGTGCAACAGGTTGCCCCCGAGCGCAGCCCGTGGCACCAGGTGCGCGTTGGCCTCTATGTGGTGGATGCCCGCTAATCGGTAAGGGAGGCTGCCATGCTTGACGACGATGACCTGTTCGATTTGACGGATGATCCGTTTGAGTGGGATATGCTACTCGATGACGATGAGCTGGAGCAGGATCGCAAAAAGCAAAAGGATAAGAACGCCCAGGGCAAAGGTTCGAATAAAAAGGACGAGTGCCGCCGCGGACTGTTCGGCGGGCTCTTTGGCTAACCGCCGCATCGCTGTGTCTGTATACTTAGCACGAGTTGGATGCATTGCGAAATGAGGGCATAGACGATGATGTGGTTTACCGCCGACCTGCACCTGGGCGATACGAATATCTTGCACGACATGGATCGACCGTTTGATTCGGTCGAGGAGATGAACCGCAAGGTCATCGATGCCATCAATGAGTGCGTGGCTGCGGACGACCGCCTCTATATCCTGGGAGACTTTACGTATCGCTTGCCCATGGCGGAGGCGGTGCGCCTGCGCGAGCGTATCGAATGCAAGAATGCGACGCTCATCCGCGGTAACCATGACGGCGACTGGGAAGATCCCGACGCCCCGCAAATTTGGGAAGACGTGCGCGATTACCTGGAGATTGCTCCCGGCTATGCCAAGGGTCATCGTCTGGTGATGAGCCACTACCCCATGCTCAGCTGGAACGGCAAGGCACGTGGCGCCATTATGCTGCATGGGCATATCCACAGCAGGGGTGACCGCACCAACGCACGCAACCGCGATCGCGAGCGCCCCATTTACCGCTACGATGTGGGCCTCGACGCCAATGACTACAAGCCCGTAAGTCGTGATCAAATCCTCGGCTATTTTGGACTGTAATTCTCGAACCACCACAAAGGGGACAGGCACCTTTGTGGTGGTTCTGGCGCCGTTGCCATTATGGCGGCGGCGCCTTTTTTGTCCGCGCGGCGCGGTAGAGTATAGTCGGTTGAAATTTGCGTCCATCGAGGAGGTGCCATGAATGAGATCAGGTGCCCGCATTGCGGCGAAGTCTTTAAGGTCGATGCGTCCGGCTATGCGGATATCGTCAAGCAAGTACGCGATGCCGAGTTTTCGCGCGATCTGGATGAGCGTGTGAGGGCAGTCCAGCGCGAGGGCGAGCAGGCGCTGGAGCTTGAACGCTCGCGTTCGACGGTCGCCTTGCAAAAGGCAGAGTCTCAGCGCAACGCTCAGCTCGTTGAGCAGAAGAACGCTGCGGCTCAGCAGCTGGCACAAGAGGTCGCCAAGCGCGATGCCGAGCTTGCCGAGTTGCGCGCCAAGCTCGAGGGCGCTGTCGCAGAGCGCGAGAGCGCAAGTCAGCGTGCGGCGGTTGAGGCCCGTGCCGATGCTCAGAAGGAGAATGCCGAGCTTCAGCGCGAGATCGACAATTTGCGTGCGCAGCTGGGACGCAAAGATGACGAAGCCAAGCTTGCCGAGTCGGCGGCGCGCAACGCTGCTCAAAACGACTTAGCTGCACGTGATGCTCAGATTGCCAAGCTGCAGGCCAGGCTTGCAGCGGCTGACAAGGCCCAGGAGATGGCGCTTGCCGCTGCCGCGGCAGAGTCGCAGCGTGAGCTCGATGCCGCTCGCAGCGAGGCCGAGCGCGTGCTTGCTGACTACCGCGCGACGGTACAAGAGAAGTTTTCCGCCGCAAAGGCACAATCTGAGCAAGAGGCCGAGGGTCTGCGTGCCCAGCTGCGCGAGCAGGAGCTGATGGCAAAAATGAACTTGTCGGAGGCAGTCGCGGCGGCGGAACGAGAGCGCGATGAGGCGCGTGCCAAACTGACGAGCGAGCTGGCGGTGCGCGATTCTCGCGAGGAGCAGGCCAAGGCGGCACACGAGCTCGAGCTTGCGCAGGCCAAGCGCGCGAGCGATGACCTGATTCGCTACAAGGACGAAGAGATTGAGCGTCTTAAGGACATGAAGGTCCGCCTGTCCACCAAGATGGTGGGCGAGTCGCTCGAGCAGCACTGCGAGACCGAGTTCAATCGCCTGCGCATGACGGCGTTTCCCAATGCATATTTCGAGAAAGATAACGATGCATCCGAGGGCACCAAGGGCGATTTTATCTTCCGCGAGTGCGACGCGAGCGGTAACGAGGTCATCTCGATTATGTTCGAGATGAAAAACGAGAACGACGAGACCGCGACCAAGCATAAAAACGAGGACTTCTTTAAGAAACTCGATCACGATCGTCGCCAGAAAGGCTGTGAGTACGCGGTGCTCTGCACACTGCTCGAGCCCGAGAGTGAGCTCTATAACGCAGGGATAGTCGACGTGAGCTATCGCTACGAGAAGATGTACGTGATTCGCCCGCAGTTTTTCATTCCCATGATTACACTTCTTCGCAACGCCGCCATGGGTTCGCTGCGCTATAAACAGGAGCTAGCGGAGTATAAACAGCAGAATATCGACGTTACGAACTTCGAAGCCAAGATGGAGAAGTTCAAGAACGATTTCGGCCGCAACTACGAGATCGCGAGCCGCAAGTTTCAAACGGCGATCGATGAGATCGACAAGACGATTAGCCATCTGCAGAAAACCAAGGAGGCGTTGCTGTCCTCCGAGAACAATCTGCGCCTAGCCAACAAGAAAGCCGACGATCTTACCATTCGCAAGCTCACCTGGGGTAACAAGACCATGAAGGTGGCGTTTGACGAGGCGCGCGGGGCTGCGACGGAGACAAACGATGAGCCCGCCGAGGCGGATTCATATGAGGTCGAGGATGCCGAGTAAGGCATAGCATATAGTGCAAAAGTGGGGCCGCTGGCGATGTTACCAGCGGCCCCACTTCATTTCGTTCCAGTATGTACGGCTAGTCCTCGAGCAGGTCCTCGATAAAGCCGACGCGGTAGTTTTTGAAGATGACCTCGCCGCCGTCTTGCGTGGCGTCCAGATCGACATCGCCCATGATGCCAAAATCGTGGTCGCCATCCTCGTCGGCAAAGATCTGGTGCACGTGCCATACGTGCGCGGTCTTCTCGTCGGACTCATCGATGGAAAACATCGCGGCGCTGCGGGCATTTCCGTCGGTGAGGATTTCCTCGTGCTGCTCGTGGTAAGCGTCGAGTGCTTTTTGCCAGCGGATCTCGCTCATGCCCCAGTTGTCGTCGAGCTCGCCCAGGTCGCGAACGTGCTCGCGGGCGGCAAGGGTCACGCGGCGGAAGAGCGCGTTGCGCACCAACAGCGTGCAGCCGCGACGGTCCGCCACGACCTCGTCGATGCCCTGCGGCGGCGCAGCATCGAGGGCTGCCGGGTTGCCGGCGTTCTCCCACTCGTCCACCAGGCTCGAGTCCACCGAGCGCACCACAAAGCCCAGCCACGAGATAATGTCGCGCAGACGCTCGTCGCGCTTCTCGATGGGTACGGTGCGGTCAAGTGAACGGTAAGCCTCTGCCAGGTAGCGCAGCAGAATGCCCTCGGAGCGGGCGATTCCGAGCTTTTGGATATAGCCCTTAAAATCGCTCGCGCTTTCCAGCATATCGCGTAGAACGCTCTTGGGAGAGAGCTGGTAGTCGTTTGCCCAGGGCACTTCCTGGCAGTACTTGTCAAAGGCGGCGTCGAGCAAATCCTCGAGCGGCTTTTCGTACGTGACGTCTTGAATGCGCTCCAAGCGCTCCTCATACTCGATGCCGTCAGCCTTCATTTCGGCCATCGCGTGGTCGCGCGCGGCGCGCTCCTGTGCGCGCAATACCTGCTTGGGGTCCTCGAGCGTAGCCTCGACCATCGAGATCAGATCCATGGTATAGGTCTCACTCTCGGGGTCGAGCAGCTCCAACGCGGCAAGCAAAAATGGCGAGAGCGGCTGGTCGAGCGCAAAGTCTTCGGGCAGGTCGACCGTCAGCGCATAGTCGATGTCTGGTGCGGCGTCAGTCGGGGCGTCAGGCGCGGGCGGCACCTCGGTGCGAACGACGACGCCGGAATCGATGAGCGTGGCGAAGATTTCGTCGGCGCGAACCTCGAGCTTAGCCTTTTCCTCGGAAGTCTGCAGGCTCGTCTCGATGAGGTCGTGTACGCGGGCTCGGGCATCGCCGCCCTGCTCGACCACGCTAATCACCATGGAGTGCGTGATGCGCAGGCGCGGCTTGAGCGTCTCGGGCTGCGTCTCAATCAGACGCTCAAAGGTCTGCTTGTTCCAGGTGACAAAACCCTCGGGGGCCTTTTTCTTTTTAATCTTACGGAGTTTTTTGGGGTCGTCGCCCGCCTTGGCCATGAGCTTGGCGTTCTCGATCTCGTGCTCCGGGGCCTCGGCGATTACCATGCCCTCGGTATCGAAGCCCGAGCGGCCGGCGCGACCGGCAATCTGATGGAACTCGCGGGCGCGCAGGCGACGCATCTTGTAGCCGTCGAACTTGGTGAGCGCGGTGAGCACCACGGTGTGGATGGGTACGTTGATGCCGACGCCGAGCGTATCGGTGCCGCAGATGACGGGCAGCAGGCCCTGCTGCGCCAAGCGTTCGACCAGGAGGCGATAGCGCGGCAACATGCCAGCATGGTGCACGCCGACGCCGCATCCAAGCAGGCGTTTGAGAATCTTGCCAAAGGCCGTCGAGAAGCTCGTTCCCTTTGCCGCTTCCTTAATGGCCTCGCGCTGCTCCTTGCTGGCGATGCCAAAATTGGCGAGCGACTGCGCCGTCGCAAGGGCGGCATCCTGGCTAAAGTGCACGATATAGAGCGGGGCCTCGCCGCGGCGCATGGCGAGCTCGACCGTGCCCTCGAGGGAGGTCGTCACATAGTCGTAGCTCAGCGGAACAGGACGCGGGGCGTCGACAACCAAGTCGCAAGCAGCGCCGGTGTGCTCTTCGAGAGAGGCGGCGATGGCAGTGACATCGCCAAGTGTGGCGCTCATGAGCATAAACTGCGTATGGGGCAGGGTGAGCAGCGGCACCTGCCAAGCCCAGCCGCGGTCGGGGTCGGCAAAGTAATGGAACTCGTCCATGGCCACGCAGCCCACGTCGGCGTCCTCGCCCTCGCGCAGCGCATCGTTGGCAAGGATTTCGGCCGTGCAGCAGATGACGGGCGCCTTGGTGTTGATGTGCGTATCGCCGGTGATCATGCCGACGTTATCGCGGCCGAGCACCTGTACCAGATCGAAGAACTTTTCGCTGACCAGAGCCTTGATAGGAGCCGTGTAATAACAGCGCTTGCCCTGCGCCATGCCCATAAAGAGCATGCCCAGCGCGACGAGCGATTTACCCGATCCGGTCGGTGTTCCCAAAATGACGTGGTCGCCGGCAGCCAGGTCCATGAGGGCCTCTTCTTGGTGATCCCACAGCTCAATGCCGCGATCGCTCGTCCATTCAAAGAAGCGTTCGAAGGCTTGGTCGGGCGTGAGCCACGGTTCGGGCTCGCTGCCGTCCTCGGGCTCCCACCAGGTGGGGGAGAGCGCGCCGAGCGAGCCAAACTCGGCTTCGGTTCCCGTGCCGCCCGAGAATGAGCTGGCGGCGCCGGCGCCGGAGACGGTGCTGGCGGCGGTATCTGTCGTGGTCTGTGCCATGTGGTTGCTTTCTCTCGCGATTGTCCGCCAACTATTATGGCGTAGCGGCGGCGCGGGGTGCCAGCGCGCGAGAAAATGCAGGAAATGGGCGTTCTGCCCGGCCGTTTGGTGCAGTTGCCAGCTAAGTGAGTAGACTTTTTGCAATATCGCGAGCACATGGCTTTTGCGCAAGAGCTCTACCTGCGGTTTTAGTTTTCGTTATGCGGGTTGTGCTTGGCTATTGCAAAAAAGTCTACTCACTTAGGTTTGAGGGTCGTTCGCTGACGCCTATTTTCACTTGTTTGCCGACGCCGCGACCATCAGAAGCCCCTAGGACTCCTGCGGCAGGCGCTTCTTGCCTTTGCGGGCGCGGTTTCTAAAGTTCTCGACGGCCTCTTCCATGCCCAGAGGTACATAGGTGAGCGCATCGAGGTTTTCGGGCAGGTAGCAGGCAAGGCTTTGCTCCTGCGCGCGGCCCGCCGCGAGCTGTTCATCGCTGGGCTGCGCTCCAGGTGTGGCGCGAATGCCATAGACGGCGGCACCCATCTCGCGCGTGCGGCGCTCGTACTCGGTCTCGGGATGCTCGGGATGGTCGCGGCGTACGTCGTCACTTACCCAAAGCGTGTCGTAGCCGGCCGCGGCAAACTGTCCCAGGGCGTAATCGCGCAATGGTTTGCTGTCGGTGCGCAGCGTGACGGTGGCGTTGGCTGCAAAGAGCGGGCGGTAGAGCATCAAATGGTCGACATGGACGAGTCGTTTTTTGGCGTACTTGGCCTTGGGCTGCGGCGTGGGAAAGTTGATGGTGATGGCATCGAGCTCGCCTGCGGCAAATAGCTGTGGCAGCGATGCGGCGCCTCGGGGCAGGACGAGTGCGTTGGATAGCTCCTGCTCGCAGATTTTCTGCGCGGCATAGGCAATGCAGATGGGCTCCTGGTCCATGCCGATAAAGAGGGTGTTTGGCTCGTGGCCCGCGCGCTCTACAAGGTACGTTCCCTTGCCACAGCCAAGATCCAGGTGAAGGTGCTCGAAGGGCTTGCTGCCTGCGGGCGCACAGGCCTTGCGCCAATCTCCGGCATAAGCCTCGGGGTTTGTCTCAATCGCATCGGCGTAGCGTTCCAGGCGCTCCTCGAGCACAAAGTTCTTAGGCGTGCGAACGTGGACGGCTCCCATGAGGCTCCTTGGTCATAAGTATGGAACGCATAGCTGCACGTTCCGTCAATGGATTGAAAAAGGGCGGGCATAGTTTGCCCGGAAGATGCGGTGCGGCTCGGCGGCGAGTCGTCGATGCCTACAGGCGCTTGAGAATCACATAGCGGTTGAGCTCGCCGCTACGACCGTCGGCATGGAAGCGCTCAAGCTCACGCACGGGGACCTCGCCGCTCTTGTAGAACGTACGGACGCCGCGCACCAGGTCGGTGATCTGCTGATCGTCAAAGTGATGGCAATAGCGGTAGGCGTGGCGGTCGTTTTGCCAGCCAATGAGGTGGTCGCCGGCTTCAAACTGCGCGGAATCGTAACCCTCAAACGGCGGGGTGAGCTCGGCGCGGGCCTCGGCGCGAACGGCCTTGCGCGCCATGCGCTCGTCGTTCATAAACTCCCAAAAGCTGATGGCGATGATGCCTCCTGGGCGCGTCTGCCGCACCAGGGCGTCGAGCACGCGTACACGGTACTCGCACGACGGCACATGGTGCATAAAGCCAAAGCAGACCGAGATGTCGGCGAGCGGGGCGTCGAAAAGCACGTCGGGCGTCTCGGCGGGGTTGAGCTTCATAAGGGCGTCGAGCACGTCGAGTTCCTGGAAGTGCAGGTTGGGAATGCGCAGCGCGTGGCCATGTGCATCGATGGCCAGGTCTTGGCACGAGTCGACACCATAGAACTCAAACGGGCAGCTGGCATCTGCCGAGGGGTTTGCGCCATCGACGCCCTTGGCGGCAAGTGCGCCGCCGGCGGCAAAGTTCTCGAATCGCATATTGCCACAGGCAAGATCGAAGACGCGGACGGGATGCTCGATCGTGGCGACGTCGAGCTGTTCGAGCGCGATATCCATGGTGCGTACCCAGCCGGGCCACGGGGCCTGGCGCGTATCGGAAAAGGAAGCGGAGTGCTCGCGATAGAACGTGTTGTTGAGCTGGATGAGCGATGAGGCGAAATCGCGGTTCACGGCGCGGAACTCCCTCCGTTGGCGGTGCGGAATAAACAGTACGACCATACTACCGTTAACGCCGCAACGGGGACAACCAAGCTACGGGTCATTGCTTTGTTTGGACACATTTCCGCAGCTCATATGCGCCCGCAACCGCCGGTTGTCAAAAATCTCACTAGAATAGGTGGCATGCTTTTGGCGGTGGCGGATAGATTTTTAACTGTGCAAGGCGCCTTAAGAACAAAAGCGGTCCGGCGGTACGGCTGGCATCACATAGGAGGAACCATGAATGTAGAAACTGCGCAGCGGCTCGCCGACCTTCGCCGCAGCAAAGGCTTTAGTCAAGAAGGGCTGGCACGAAAGCTGGGACTGTCGCGCCAGGCGGTCAGTAAATGGGAGCGCGCGGAGAGCTCGCCCGATACCGAGAACCTGATCTCGCTCGCCAAACTCTATGGTGTGAGCCTGGACGAGCTGCTCAATCCGAGCGACGAGATCGAGGACGATATCGAGTTTGAGAACGAGGACCGCGCTCGTCAGCGCGAGGCCGAGGCGGCAGAGCGCGCACGCACCCATGAGGCGGCGGCACGAGCTACCGAGGCGGCAACACAGGCGAGTGACGCCGCCGCCAAGGCGGCGCAAGCGGCAAGCTGGAGTGCACAGGCCGCCAATGCCGCTACGGCGCAGGCGACGAGTGGCGGCGCAGTTGGCTCGACTCCGGTGAAGGGCCCGTTCCAGTCGTTCCCGTATTGGGCCGTGTGCTGGCTACTGTTCTTTTTGCTGATGTTCCTGTTTGGTGCCGGCCCCTTTGCCGCGCTGATCTTCTTTACGATTCCCATCTATCACTGGGTAGCGCGTGCGCTCGATGGTGATTGGGCGCGCGGGGATATTCAGGTTGGTCCGGCATCGGCGGTCGCTAGGGCTCAGAATGTTTCCGCTCCGGTTGATACTGACGTGGCTACCGCGACTACCGCTGAGCCGATTGCCAAAGAGGGTGGTGAATGATGAAGCTTTCGCATGAATCCAAGGTACGCTTGGGCGTCGGCATCGGAGCGTTTGTGCTCATCGTTGGGCTTGTTTTTGGCGTTTCGCGGACTTTGATTCATTTTGATGGCCCGTGGGATCTCGACGATGTTGTATCCGGCTTGTCCGGTATGGACGATGTGGTTGACGACGACGATTTTATGAACGATGGCGGTAAATATTCCGCTCAGCCTCAGCAGCTTTCGAGTGCGACCTTTGATGCCGATCAATTTCGCTACCTCGATTTCGATATCGCCGCGGCTTCGGTGGACGTCAAGGTTGTTGATGGCAACAAGGCTCGCGTTATCGAGCGGGGGCGCGTTGCCAAGGGTATGGATGCCTCCAAGGCTGCGACGCAAAACATCGCATCTGTCGAGGACTCGACGCTCAAGGTTTCCCAGTTTGGAAGTGATGACGGTAAGGCAATCGATCGCTCAGTTACGGTCGAGCTGCCGCGCCGTGTTGCCGAACATCTGAAGGGAGTCAACGCGCACGTGGGCTCGGGTGATCTGCAGATTGCCGGTGTCACCTGTGATGGTTTCGACCTTTTCCTGGGTGCGGGAGATGTAGAGTTTACGGGCAGCGTGACTGATGCGCTCAGCGCCGAGGTCGGTTCGGGCGATGTGACGTTCGAGCTTTACCAGGCCCCCGCGAAGTCGATGGACGTGAGCGTGGGCTCGGGCGATGTGGAGATGACGGTTCCGAACTCTACGGGCTTTAAGGCGAGCCTCACCTTGGGCAGTGGCGACTTCGAGAGCGATTTCCTTCCGCTTGGGTACGACGGCGATACCATTTTGAATCTTGAATTCGATAACGGGGATAAGTCTGCTGTGTATAGTTTTGAAGTCGATTCGGGCGACATGTCGTTTGATTCGGAGTAGTGAGGCAGACAAAAGCCTAGGCGAAGATATAGACGCGCTGTTTGATGAAGGCGCCGAAGCCGAGGTCGGCTCCGGCGCCTTTGCCTTTACAATGGGGGCATGGAACAGATTATCTTGAACATACTTGAGGCCCTGCGTCGCGGCGAGACCGTGGACGACAAGGCGCTCGTCAAACTGATACATGCCGAGGCGCGCCGTGAGGGTGCCGACAAACGCGATTTGGCCAAGCGCCGTCTGCTGCCGTTTTACCAGCGGGTTAAACGTGAGGAGCCGGCTCGGTGGGCTGCGTGGAATGTCGATTCCGAACTGGAACGTCAACTGCTGCAGGTCCTGCGCATGAAGCCTCGTCGCACGGCTTCGGGCGTGGCGACCATTACCGTCATCACCAAGCCCTGGCCATGCTCGGGCGATTGCCTGTTTTGCCCCAACGATCTGCGCATGCCCAAAAGCTACCTGCACGCCGAGCCGGCGTGCGCCCGTGCGGAGCAAAACTGCTTCGATCCGTATTTGCAGGTGAGCGCTCGCCTGACCGCGCTTTCGCAAATGGGGCATGCGACCGACAAGATAGAGCTCATCGTGCTCGGTGGTACCTGGAGCGACTATCCGGAAGGCTATCAGACATGGTTTATGTCGGAGCTTTTCCGCGCGCTCAATGACGATGCCGTCGCCGGCGTGGCGGCCAACCCCATGTTGGCGCGTCCGGGCACCAGCCGTGCCGAGGCGGGGCGTCTGCTCGATGACGCTCCCGCCGATGCCCTGCCGCCTGTGGTAGCAGAGCGCCGTGAGCGCTATCGGGCCGCCGGCATTGCGACAGACGAGGTCGAGCTTGCTGCCGGCGTTGCCGACGAGCAGGGGCGTGTGGATGCTGCCGTGGGCGGCTATAACCGTGCGGTGCGTCGTCTGTACGGTCCCGGTACGCCGTGGGGCGAGGTCACTGAGTGGCAGACGGCAACGATGGAGGAGCTTGAGCGTCAGCAGCGCATCAACGAGACGGCGAAGCATCGCGTGGTGGGGCTCGTTATCGAGACGCGCCCCGATGCCGTGACGCCCCAGGCGCTCACGCTTATCCGCCGCCTGGGTTGCACCAAGATTCAGATGGGCATCCAGAGCCTCAACCAGCATTTGCTCGATATCAACGAGCGTCGCATTTCGGTGGCTCAGATCGAGCGGGCGTTTTCGCTTGCGCGTCTGTTTGGCTTTAAGATCCACGCGCATTTTATGCTTAACTTGCTGGGCGCCACGCCCGAGGGGGACAAGCGCGACTACGAGCGCTTTATGACCGAGGGGGCCTTTATGCCCGACGAGGTCAAGGTCTACCCGTGCGCGCTCATCGAGGGCTCGCGTCTGGTGGGCCGCTATGAGCGCGGCGAGTGGCGCCCCTATACCGAGGAAGAACTGCTCGATGTGCTGGCCGACGACATCGTGGTGACGCCGGCGTTCTGCCGCATCAGCCGCATGATCCGCGACTTTAGCTCCGACGACATCATGGTGGGCAACAAGAAGCCCAACCTGCGTCAGCTCGTTGAGAACCGCCTGGCTGCTCGGGGTGACGGTGCGACGGTGCGCGAGATTCGCTATCGCGAGATCAGTACCGCGGGTGCCGACCTGGATGAACTGTCTCTTGATGAGGTCGCTTACGAGACGCCGGTGACGCGTGAACGCTTTTTGCAGTGGGTGACGCCCGAAGGCAAGATCGCCGGCTTTTTGCGTCTGTCGCTGCCCGTTCGCGCTTTTGTTGCCGCACATGCGGACGAGTTGCCGACGATGCCGGACGAGGCGATGATTCGCGAGGTACACGTGTATGGCATGGCGGCGCGCGTGGGGGATCAAGGCCAGGCAGCCCAGCACCATGGATTGGGACGGTCGCTGGTGGAGCGTGCGTGCCATATTGCTCGGGACGCGGGCTATGCGCGCATCAACGTGATCAGCGCGATTGGTACGCGCGAGTACTATCGCCATCTTGGATTTTATGACTATGGCCTTTATCTGCAAAAGGAGCTCTAGATGAACAAGCCGAGTGTTTCTGCCGGCGTCGTTGCCGGCGTTGCTCTGGGAGCCGCGGCGCTTGGTGCGGCCGCCGTCGCTGTTCGTGCTGCCTGTCTGCAGGTTGCGCGAACCCGCAATGGGTTGGCGCGTGTGAAGCGCGTGCACGACGAGGGCGGCGACGAAGTCCGCGTATTGGTACAAGGCGGCGTCTACCAAAGTGCAAGCTACGTTGGCGAGCGTTGGGCGGAGCCCGTCTTTAGGTACTATCGTTCGTTTGACGACGTGTTTGAGGCCGAGGATGCGATGCGCGACGCTTACGGTCACGGTATCGACCGCATGCTTATGCTGGGCGGCGGCGGGTTTGCCTATCCCAAGTTCGCGCTGATGTCGCACGAGGACTTGTGCATGGACGTTATCGAGTATGACGGAGAGATTACGCGCCTAGCGCGCCGCTGGTTCTACCTGGACGAGCTGGAGCGTGCGGTGGGCGACCGCTTGCGGGTGATTACCGCTGAGGCTCGCTCGTATTTGGGTGTGACGAGCGTGGGCCATCGTCGCTACGACGTGGTCGTGAGCGATTGCTTTGGCGGTGTCGAGCCCGTACGCGAGCTGGCGACGGTTGAGGCGTTGCGTTTGGTGCGAGGCAGCCTGAACCCCGGGGGTATCTACGTTGCCAATATCGTGAGCGCAAACGAGGGGAGCGACGTAACGTTCCTGCGCGATTGCGCCGCCACGGCGCTCGAGGTGTTCGCCCACGCCTGG
>NZ_JBCPDN010000040.1:0-7065 GCF_040915425.1 Collinsella aerofaciens
GTCTTACCCGTAATGATGAGGCCCTTGGCGCCCACCGCGACAAACGACGTGTTATCTGCAACGATGGAAGGGTCTGCGACCTCGACGCGCAGGCGCGTGGCGCAGTTGGTTGCGCCCACGATATTGCCAACGCCACCTAAAAGCTGAATTACCCGCTCAGCGAGGACGTGATCTTGATCGGATCGACTATCGACCTCGTCATTGGGGGATTGCTCTTTGGCAAAGTCGCTTCCCGTTAAACAATCGATTGCCGCGCGATTGGCGACATGATCCTCGCGGCCCGGTGTCTTAAGGTCATAGACCAAGATGAGTGCTCGAAAACTAACAAAAAAGATGAGGCTAAAGGCAAGGCCGATACCGAGCGCCAAAAGATAGGCACCGGCATGCGTGCGCATGAGCGGAATAAAGTTGAAGGCTGCCATCTCCATGAGGCCGCCCGAGAAGATGCCGACGATGCCAAAGAGATTCATGGCTGTGGCAAGGCAAGACGATAAGACGGCGTAGAGCAAAAAGAGCCCGGGGTGGGTGAACATAAAGAGAAACTCGAGTGGCTCGGTAACGCCGCAAACCACCGAGGCGATGATGGCGGGAGCAAGGATGACCCTGAGGCCGGCGCGGCGCTCGGGTTTTGCGGTGGAGTAGAACGCAGCTGCGATGGCAGGAAGGCCAAAGACTTTGACCCAGCCGGTGGCGGTAAAACCGGCCCACGGCGCAAGCTCATTAAGGGGGCGCGTGCTATGGGAGAGGATGGGGAGCAAACTGCTCCACGTGGCGTAGATGCCGTCGTTAATGACCAGGTTGTCGTAGTAGATCGGCATGTAGAGCAGGTGGTGCAGGCCAAAGGGCTCGAGTGCTCGTTCTAAAAAGACAAAGATGCCCACGCCAAAGGGACCGACGCCTGCAAGCGCGTGACGCAGCGTATCGGTTACATCGTATACGTGGGGCACGATGGCGGCCGAGATAGCGGCAAGGGCAAACACGGCAAAAAAGCTAATGAGGTAGACCAGCGAGGAGCCCGAGAAGGTGCCGAGCCAATCGGGAATCTTGGCATCGTAGAAGCGGTCATGGATGGCGACGACGGTTGCCGATACCGCCAGCGGGCCGATAATGCCGGTGTCGAGCGTCTTGATGCCGTCGATGACGGTGATACCGCTGACGGGGGTCAAAGATGACGGGTACTCAAGTCCAAGGTTGTCTCCGCTCAGCTTAATGATCTCGCTCAAAAAGAAGCAGTAGGCAAAATAGGCGACGAGAGCCTCGAGGCAGCAACGAGCCGGTTGTTTTTGGGCAAGACCGATGGGCAGCGCTACGGCAAAAAGGAGCGGGAGGCGTTTAAAGACCGTCCACGAGCCGCGCTGGATGATGGTCCAAAAAACGTACCAAGGGGTTCCGTATACGGCGAGATCGCCGACGATGTCCGCAGTCGTTGCGAGAGCGGAGACGCCGACCATGAGGCCTGATATAGAAAACAGCATGGCGGGCGCGAACATTGCCCCGCCAAAGCGTTGGATTTTTTGCAGCATGTTCTGCCTTCCGAATATCGAGGCGCATTGCGCGTGGGGAAACGTTTAAACAATGGATTCATTGTAGAGGACCAGACGATTGTCGTACCGGCAGTTTTGAGCGAAACCGATTTGGGCATGACAGAAACCGTCAACGGTTAAATCCTGTCGCTTTACCGATATTCGGTTTAAACAACTTTAAGAAATGCTATCGTGCCTAGCCGGAAATGAACAATGTAGAGGTGAAACAATGCCAAAAGCGATATACGAAGGAATCTACCGAGAAATACGCTCGCGCATCATTAATGGGACCTATGCGTTTCAGGAGATGCTGCCAACCGAAGCCGAGCTGACCGCGGAGTTCGGATGCACTCGCAATACCGTCCGTCGCGCCTTGGGTATGCTGGCCGACGGGATGTACGTACAGCCCATTCACGGCAAGGGCGTGCGCGTCATTTGGCTTAAAGGCGAAACCGATATGCTGGGCGCGCTCGAGGAAGTCGAGTCGTTTGGCGAGTTTGCAAAGCGCAACAATGCCGTTGCATCGACGGACGTTAAGTCTTTTGAACATCTGGTCTGCACCGAGCAACTCTCTCGTCGCCTGGGCTTTAAGGTGGGCGAGAAGTTGATTCGCGTGGTGCGCGTCCGTAGCCTTAACGGTAACGCTCGCCAGGTGGACCACGGCTATTTTCTGGAGTCGATCGCCAAAGGCCTGACGCCCGAGATCGCCGCAAGGTCAATTTACGACTATCTGGAGCACAAGCGCGGCGTCAAAGTGATGGCGAGCCGTCGTACGGTGAGTGTCGAGCTCGCCAACGATGAGGACTGCAGCTACTTGGACCTTGGTAAGTACAACTGCGTCGCCGTCATGGAGAGCCAATCGTACACCTCGGATGGCATCTTGTTCGAGGTCACGCATGCCCGCACGCATCCCGAGATCTTCCACTACCGCGTCAACTCCAAGCGATAGCCGGCTAGCTCGCAGCCTGACGAGACTCATGCTCTCAAAGCGAAAACGCCCGGTCAAACCGACGATGCATCGGCTTGACCGGGCGTTTTCTCTGCATTCGATAACAAATAATTGTTTATACAAAACTTGTCAAGTATCAAGTTGAAATTACCGTTCACCGAAGTTTTTCTACCGCTCTAGTAATACTTGTTCAAACAACTAGCCAAATAGCGTATCGTACAAATCAGCAAAAGGGGCAAAGTCCCCGAGCCAATCTCCGAAGGCGGCGGCAAAGGGTGCCGCCACGGTGTGAAAGGGTGGATTGTAATGAAGAACGAAATGAGCAGAAGGCAGTTCCTGGGCTTTGCTGGTTCCGCGGCTGCGGTTCTTGGTCTGGGTCTCGTGGGCTGCGGCGGTTCTGCCGGCTCCGGCTCCTCTGCTTCTGGTGACGCTGCCGAGGTCTACTTCCTCCAATTCAAGCCCGAGGTCGACAAGGAGTGGAAGGAGATCGCCAAGGCCTATAAGAAGGAGAAGGGCGTCGAGGTCAAGATCGTGACCGCCGCCTCCAACACCTACGAGGAGAAGCTTAAGTCCGAGATGTCCAAGAGCTCCGCTCCGACCCTGTTCCAGGTCAACGGCCCCACCGGTCTTAAGAACTGGAAGGATTACTGCGCCGACCTGTCCGATACCAAGCTCCGCGGTGAGCTCATTGACGATTCTCTGGCTCTGCAGTCCGATGGCAAGGATCTGGGTATCGACTGGGTCCAGGAGAGCTACGGCATCATCTACAACAAGCAGCTGCTCGAGAAGGCTGGCTACAAGGCCGAGGACATCAACTCCTTCGACAAGCTGAAGGCTTGTGCCGACGACATCCAGGCCCGCAAGGACGAGCTTGGTGTTGAGGGTGCCTTTACTTCCGCCGGCATGGATGACTCCTCCAGCTGGCGCTACACCACCCACCTCGCCAACCTCCCGCTCTACTACGAGTTCGAGAAGGAGCACAACCAGGAGGACGACGAGATCAAGGGCGAGTATCTCGACAACTTCAAGCAGATTTTCGACCTGTACATCACCGACTCCACCTGCGATCCTTCGCAGCTTGCCTCCAAGACCGGCGACGACGCCACCAACGAGTTTGCAACCGGCAAGGCCGTCTTCTATCAGAACGGTTCTTGGGCCTACGCTGACCTCACCAAGGCCGGCATGACCGACGATCAGATTGGCATGATGCCCATCTACATCGGTGTCGACGGCGAGGAGAACCAGGGCCTGTGCTCCGGCGGCGAGAACTACTGGTGCGTCAGCTCCCAGGCTTCCGAGGATGCCCAGAAGGCCACCGAGGACTTCATGTATTGGTGCGTCACTTCTGACACCGCCACCAGCATCATCGCTGACAAGATGGGTCTGACTGCCCCGTTCAAGAGCGCTAAGGAGACCACCAACGTCTTCTCGCAGCAGGCCGTTGCCATGGCCAAGGACGGCAAGAAGACCGTCGCTTGGGACTTCGTTTACATCCCCTCTGAGGAGTGGAAGAAGAACCTCAAGCAGGCTCTGATTGCCTATGCTGCCGACAACAGCAAGTGGGACGGCGTCAAGAACGCCTTCGTCGATGGCTGGAAGACCGAGAAGGCTGCTTCCGAGTAAGCAGTTGCTGCCCAAGCTATCTGATTAGCGACAGGGGGCGGGCAGACGTTGGTTTGCCCGCCCCCTGCATATTGAAAGGACCCTTCTATGGGCAAAGCACTCAAGCGCTGGTGGCCGCTCTTTATGCTGCCCACGTGTCTGGCGTTTATGATCGGGTTCGTGATCCCCTTTATTCAGGGTTTCTATCTCTCGTTCTGCCAGTTTATTACCATCAACAACACGCACTTTGTCGGTATCGAGAACTACGTGCGCGCACTGTCCGATCCGCAGTTTGCCACGTCGTTCTTCTTTACCGTGGCGTTTGCCTTCCTGTCGACGGTGCTCATCAACGTGATCGCCCTCGCCATCGCGCAGGCGCTCACCCGCAAAGCGCTCAAGGGCACCAACATCTTCCGTACGATCTTCTTTATGCCTAACCTGATCGGCGGCATCGTGCTGGGCTACATCTGGCAGATTCTGATCAACTGCCTGCTCTCCAACGTGGGCGCCCAGCTCATCGCCCTTAACTCTGCTGCTGGCTTCTGGGGCCTTATCATCCTGACCCTGTGGCAGCAGGTCGGCTACATGATGATCATCTACATCGCTGGTCTGCAGTCCATTCCGTCCGACTACATCGAGGCCGCCAAGGTCGACGGTGCCACGGCATGGCAGACGTTTTGGAAGGTTAAGATCCCTAACCTGATGCCGACCATCACCATCTGCCTGTTCCTGTCCATCACCAACGGCTTTAAGCTGTTCGACCAGAACCTCGCCCTTACCGGCGGCGCCCCCGCGCACTCCACCGAGATGCTCGCCCTGAACATCTACAACACGTTCTATTCGCGTGCCGGTATCGCATGGCAGGGCATCGGTCAGGCCAAGGCGGTTATCTTCTGCATCCTGGTCGTAGCCATCTCCATGATTCAGCTTAAGGCCACGAGGTCCAAGGAGGTGCAGCAGTAATGAAACGCGATAAGGTTATCAACCGCGCGCTCTCGATTTTCTTTACGATTCTGTCGCTCGCGTGGATCTACCCCGTGTTCATGATTGCGCTCAATTCTTTTAAGAAAGCGACCGCAATCAGCACCACCACGGCATTCGATCTGCTCACGCCCGAGACGTTCAACGGCCTCGCAAACTACATGCACGCCCTTAACGAGCAGGGCTTTGCCTCGGCATTTATGTACTCGCTCATCATCACGGTCACGTCGGTCGTGCTGATCTTGGTGTGCTGCTCCATGTGCGCTTGGTACGTGGTTCGTGTCAACAACAAGATCTCGAACTTCTTCTATTACCTGTTCGTGTTCTCGATGGTCGTGCCGTTCCAGATGCTCATGTTCACGCTGTCCAATTTGGCGGACCGCATCGGCTTCAACACGCCGTTCAACATCTGCTTTATCTACCTCGGCTTTGGCGCGGGCCTGGCGGTCTTTATGTTCGCCGGTTTTGTAAAGAACATCCCGCTCGAGATCGAGGAGGCGGCCATGATTGATGGCTGCAACCCGGTCCAGGTGTTCTTTAAGATCGTCCTTCCCATCATGAAGCCCACCTATCTTTCGGTCGGCATCCTCGAGACCATGTGGGTCTGGAACGACTATCTGCTGCCCTACCTTACGCTCGACTCCACCAAGTACAAGACCATTCCTATCTTGATCCAGTACTTCCGCGGCGGCTACGGCCACGTCGAGCTCGGCCCCATGATGGCCTGCATCATGATGGTCGTTATCCCCATCGTTATCATGTACATCCTCTGTCAGAAGTACATCATCGACGGCGTGGTGGCAGGTGCCGTCAAGGGCTGATGCCGTAACTGTTTTGCAAGTTTCTGCGGCGCCCCTCAGCGCGGCGCCGCATATCGAAAGGTAGAGACATGGCCGAGATCGTTCTCAAACATGTTCAGAAGGTGTATCCCAACAACGAGTCAAAAAAGAAGGGCTTCTTTGGCAAAAAGAAGAAGACCGAGGAGAAGAAGCACAACCTCAAGGTTACCGAGGACGGTGTGCTCGCTGTAGAGGACTTCAACCTCACCGTTCACGACCAGGAGTTCGTCGTCCTCGTTGGCCCCTCTGGCTGCGGTAAGTCCACGACGATGCGCATGGTCGCCGGCCTGGAGGACATTACCTCGGGCGATGTGCTCATCGACGGCAAGCGTGTCAACGACGTGGCGCCCAAGGACCGCGACATCGCCATGGTGTTCCAGAGCTACGCTCTGTACCCCAATATGACGGTGTACGAGAACATGGCATTTACGCTCGAGCTCAAGAAGGTTCCCAAGGACGAGATCGACCGCAAGGTTCGCTCTGCTGCCGAGATTCTGGGCATTACCGAGTACCTCGACCGTAAGCCCAAGGCACTCTCCGGCGGCCAGCGCCAGCGTGTCGCTATCGGCCGCGCCATCGTGCGTGACCCCAAGGTCTTCCTGATGGACGAGCCGCTGTCCAACCTGGACGCCAAGCTTCGTAACCAGATGCGTGCCGAGCTCATTAAGCTGCGCCACGAGATCAAGGGCACGTTCATTTATGTTACTCACGACCAGACCGAGGCCATGACCCTTGGCGACCGTATCGTGGTCATGAAGGACGGCGTCGTCCAGCAGATCGCCACGCCGCAGGAGGTCTTCAATCATCCCGCGAACATCTTCGTCGCCGGTTTCATCGGCGTGCCGCAGATGAACTTCTTCGATGCCCAGCTGGTGCGCTCGGGCAACGGCTTTACCGTCAAGACCGAGGATATGAACGTGGCGCTCGCCCCCGAGACTTGCGTTCAGCTTGCCCTCAACTGGAACGGCGGCGACGTGAAGGAGATTACGGCCGGCGTGCGTCCCGAGCAGATCCTGCTTGCCGACAAGGGCGAGGAGGGCGCGCTCCAGGGTACCGTCGAGGTGACCGAGCTCATGGGCTCGACCGAGCATGTCCACGTGACCGCTCCCGACGGCCAGTTTGTCCTGATTATCCCCGTCGTCGACCTCGAGGCCAAGGGCGCGCTCAAGGC
>NZ_JBCPDN010000040.1:7216-21102 GCF_040915425.1 Collinsella aerofaciens
CATATAAGACTCCCCTCCCGTCCACTGGGCGAGAGGGGAGCCTTTCTTTGTGTTGGGGCTGTCTGACCGGTCGTTTGTCTCGATCTGTAACGGGTGAGGCTGATTTCGGACGTTAGATGTTACAGATCGAGACGGTTCCGCTGAGCTAACCATTTCATCTAAATCTGTAACACCAAAGGTGAATTTCAGCTGCTAGATGTTACAGATCGAGATAAACCCAAGGGGAGGGGCTGGTATGTCTCAATCTGTAACAGTTGGGACCGTTTTGGTTGAGTAGTTGTTGCAGATCGAGATTGTTTGGTCGAGTCGGGTCACAGGGTAACGTGCGGGCACAAAAAACGGAGCCGTGTTGCCACGACTCCGTTTCTCAAGAGGATGGGTAAGGGAAGCGAAATTAGTTCAGGTGCCAGATCTCGTCGTTGTACTGGGAGATGGTGCGGTCGGACGAGAAGGTGCCGGCGTTGGCGATATTGATGAGCGCCTTGCGCATCCAGGCGTCCTGGTCCTCGTAGTCGGCCAGTACGCGCTCCTTGGTCTGGATGTACTCCTCGATGTCGAGCAGGGCCATAAACCAGTCCTTGCCCTTAATGTCGTCGTGCAGGCGCTGCAGGCGCTCGGCGTTGCCGGTCGCCATAAAGGCGGGATTGGTGATAAAGTCCACCAGCAGCTTGATACCGGGTTTGCGGTAGAGCACGCCGGCGTCATAGGTGCCGTCGGCATAGAGCTGCTCGACCTGTTTGGACGAGGCGCCAAAGGTATAGATGTTCTCGTCGCCCACGAGCTCGGCAATCTCCACGTTGGCGCCGTCGAGCGTGCACAGGGTTAGGGCGCCGTTGAGCATGAACTTCATGTTGGATGTGCCGCTCGCCTCTTTGGAGGCCAGGCTAATCTGCTCGGAGATGTCAGCGGCGGGGATCACGCGCTCGGCGGCGGTGACGTTGTAGTTCTCGATCATGACAACCTGCAGGTAGGGAGCCACATCGGGGTCGTTTGCAATCCACTGCGATAGCGTCAGAATCAGATGGATGATGTCCTGCGCGATAGTGTAGGCAGGCGCCGCCTTGCCGCCAAAGATGATGGTGACGGGGTGCTTAGGTCTGTTGCCGTTCTTGATATCGAGGTACTTCCAGATGATGTAGAGCGCGAGCATCTGCTGGCGCTTGTACTCGTGGATGCGCTTGACCTGGACATCGATGATGGCGTTGGAGGGAATGGTCACGCCCTGCTCGAGCGCCATGAACTGGCGCATGATGGCCTTGGCCTCGACCTTGGTGGCGGCCAGGCGCTCAAGAACGTCCTTGTCGTCGGCGAACTTGGCGAGTTTGCTCAGATCGCCGGTGCTGCGCCAGTCGGTGCCGATCACATCGTCGAGCAGGCTGGCGAGCGCGGGGTTGGCCCCATGGATCCAGCGGCGGAAGGTGATGCCGTTGGTCTTGTTGGAGAACTTCTTGGGATAGATCTCGTAGAACGGATGAAGCTCGGTGTCCTCCAGGATCTTGGTGTGGAGGGCGGCTACGCCGTTGATGGAGAAGCCAAAGTGGATGTCCATGTGGGCCATGTGGACGGTATCGTGTTCGTCGATGATGGCGACGCGCGGGTCATCGTGCTCGGCTTTCGCGATCTCATCGAGCTTGACGATAATGTCGGCGATGGCAGGGGAGACCTTCTGCAGGCTGGCGAGCGGCCACTTCTCGAGCGCCTCGGCAAGAATCGTGTGGTTAGTGTAGGCGACCATGGAGCGCACGATGGTAACGGCCTCGTCAAACTCGATGCCATGCTCGGTGGTGAGCAGGCGGATGAGCTCGGGGATGACCATGGTGGGGTGCGTGTCGTTAATTTGGACCACGGCGTAGTCGGCCAGATCGTGCAGGTTGCTGCCGCGCTCGACGGCCTCGTCGATCAGGAGCTGGGCGGCGTTGCTCACCATGAAGTACTCCTGATAGATGCGAAGTAGGCGGCCCTGCTCGTCGGAATCGTCGGGGTAGAGGAACAAGGTGAGGTTCTTGGCGATCTCGGTCTTGTCGAAGTCGATGGAACTGCCGGGGACCAGGCTGTCGTCGACGCTCGCCAGGTCGAACAGGCGCAGGCGATTCTTGGTGGGCTGGCCGTAACCGGGCACATCGATGTTGACGAGCTTGGAGGTAACGGCAAAATCGCCGAACTCGACGGTGTAGGAGCGGTCATCGTCGACTAGGATGTCCTGCTCACCGAGCCACTCGTCGGGGACGGCCTTCTGCTGGTTGTCGACAAAGCGCTGACGGAACAGACCGTAGTGATAGTTGAGGCCCACGCCATCGCCGGTCAAGCCCAGCGTGGCGATGGAATCCAGGAAGCATGCGGCCAAGCGGCCCAGGCCGCCGTTGCCGAGTGACGGCTCGACCTCGAATTCCTCGATCTTGTTGAGGTCGTGGCCTGCGGCGGTGAGCTGGTCCTTAACCTCGTCGTAGATGCCAAGGTCGATCATGTTGTTGATGAGCAGCTTGCCGATCAAAAATTCGGCGGAAATGTAATAGAGCTTTTTCTTGCCGTTGTTGAGCGGGCAGGCGGCGGAGCGCTCCTGCACGAGTTTGACCAGCAGCTTGTAAATGCGACGGTCGTCGAGCTGCTCGAGCGAGGTGCCAAAAGACTGCTCGGCGAGTTCCATGAGGTTAATTTGGGGCATGTTTTCTCCTGTGATGGGTTGTTTCATGTCTGCAATTCATAAGAAGCCCGCGCGAGGGGATTGGGGTGGCCTCGCGCGGGAAAAGCAAGCGCGTCCGCACGGTGGGGAGGGGTTGGGCGCGGTAGCTCCTATTGAGGAAGCTCGATTTCGGCTTCCGACGGGATGCGGAAGTAGGTCTCGGTCCAGTCGGTGAGTTTGTGCTCGAGCTCGCGGGTGATGGCGCCGTCGAGCATGCGCCAGGTCCAGTTGCCGCCCAGTGTGGCAGGGGTGTTGATGCGCGCCTCGTTGCCCAAGTTGAGCAGGTCCTGCATGGTGTAGATGCAGGTGTCGCTCACGCTGGCGGCGATGGTGCGGTTGAGTGCATCTGCCATGGGTTCGCCGGCCTGCTGATGGGTGTACAGGGCTGCCTGCTCGCGCTGACGCGGGGTGGCCGTTCCCTCAAACCAACCGCGCGCCGTCTCGTTGTCGTGGGTGCCCACATAGGCGACGGTGTTGGCGATGTAGTTATGCGGCAGGTAGTACGAGTTGGTGCCCTCAAAGGCAAACTGCAGGATCTTCATGCCGGGGAAGCCCGAGTTGTCGCGCATGTCGATGACGCCGGGGGTGAGGAAGCCCAGGTCCTCGGCGATGATGGGCAGCGTGCCGAGCTTTTCCTCGAGCGCCTTGAAGAACTTGAGGCCGGGACCCTGCGTCCACGAACCGTAGGACGAATCGGGCGAGGAGAACGGCACCTCCCAATAGGCCTCGAAGCCGCGGAAGTGATCCAGGCGGATGACGTCGTACATGTCGAGGGCGGCGCGAATGCGGCCCTCCCACCAGGAGAAGTCGTCGGACTCCATAGCGTCCCAGTCGTAGATGGGGTTGCCCCAGTACTGGCCGGTGGCCGAGAACTGGTCGGGCGGCGTGCCGGCGACGCTCACGGGATTGCCGGCGGCGTCGATCTTAAAGAGCTCAGGCGTCGCCCACATCTCGACGGAGTCACGCGAGACATAGATGGGCAGGTCGCCGATGATGAGAATGTCGCGCTCGTTGGCATAGGCCTTGAGGCGGCTCCACTGGCGATCGAAGAAGTACTGCGTCATCTGGTGGTAGAGCATACGCGCCGGATGGTCGGCGCAGACCTTGGCGGAAGCCTCGCCGCGGGTACGGAGCTCCGCGGGCCACTCCCAAAACGCCTTGAGACCGCACTCCTCTTTGACGGTCATAAACTCACAGTAGGGGATGAGCCAGTCCTCGTTGGCCTGGATAAAGTCATCGAAATCGGCCGGCTTGTCGGCAGCAAAGCGCTCAGCGGCTCGGTCGAGAATCTGACGGCGGCCGCCAAAGATAGCACCGTAGTCGACATTGCTGGGGTCGGATCCCAGATACACGCCATCGATATCGCGCTGCTCCAGATACCCTGCCTCGATAAGCTCGGCAAAGTCGATAAAGTTGGGGTTGCCTGCGCGGGCCGAGAACGACTGATAGGGCGAATCGCCATAGCTGGTCGTCGTAAGGGGCAGAATCTGCCAGTAATGTTGTTTGCACGAGACGAGAAAATCGACGAAGTCGTAGGCATTCCAACCAAAGCCGCCGATTCCGTATGGTCCGGGCAGAGATGAGACGGGCATGAGGACGCCGCTTGCACGCTCCATGAATGCGCTCACCAACCTTCTTGTTGTGGGGTCGGCCTGCCGATGGGTGTGCAGTCCGCCTCCGATGTTCTGATTCGATACGCCTATTGTAAAACATGTTGTTTAAACATGTACAGGCAAGATAAAAAAGTTGGTCGATTTTCGGCGAATGGTTACATGCCATGAAAAAGCCCCGACCTCACAACGTGAGATCGGGGCAAGAGCGGTATGTAGGTTTTTGCTACTCGGCGTCGGCGAAGCCGTTGGGGTTGTGGCTCTGCCAGTTCCAGCTATCGCGGCACATGTCCGCGATGTCGTATTGGGCCTTCCAGCCCATCATGCGCTCGGCCTTGGAGGCATCGCACCAGTTGGCAGCGATGTCGCCGGCGCGGCGCTCGCGGATCACGTAGGGCAGCTCCTTGCCACAAGCCTTGGAGAAGGCGGCGACGACCTCGAGTACCGAGGTGCCGGTGCCGGTGCCCAAGTTAAAGATCTCGACGCCGGTCTTGCCGTTCATCCAGTTAAGGGCGGCAACGTGACCAGAGGCCAGATCGCACACGTGGATGTAGTCGCGCACGCCGGTGCCGTCGGGGGTGGGGTAGTCGTTGCCAAAGACCTGAACGGCCTCGAGCTTGCCCACGGCGACCTGGGCGACATAGGGCACCAAGTTGTTGGGGATGCCCTTGGGGTCCTCGCCGATCAGGCCCGATGGATGAGCGCCAATGGGGTTGAAGTAACGGAGCAGCACGACGTCCCACTCGGGGTCGGCGGTGTGGACGTCCATAAGGATCTGCTCGATCATCCACTTGGTCCAACCATAGGGGTTGGTCGCGGGCTTCTTAGGATCCT
The DNA here is from genome assembly GCF_040915425.1 of Collinsella aerofaciens. Classification (GTDB taxonomy): domain Bacteria; phylum Actinomycetota; class Coriobacteriia; order Coriobacteriales; family Coriobacteriaceae; genus Collinsella; species Collinsella aerofaciens_BW. Next base: position 12,341 of record NZ_JBCPDN010000040.1, read on the forward strand.
CCTCGGTGACGGGCGGGTTGTCCGGGTCGCCGTAGACGGTCGAGGAGCTCGAGAAGATGATGGACTTGCAGCCATGGTTGCGCATGACGTCGATGAGCACCAGGGTGTTCTCGATGTTGTTGTGATAGTACTCGACGGGCTTGCTCACCGACTCGCCGACGGCCTTAAAGCCGGCAAAGTGGATGACACGGTCGATCTGATGGGTATCGAAGATCTTGTTCATCGCATCGCGGTCGAGCACGTTGGCCTCGTAGAAGGTGAGGTTCTTGGCGGCCTCGTCGCCCACGATGGTCTTGACGCGGTCGACGGCGACGGCGCTGGAGTTGGAGAGATCATCGACGATGACGACCTGGTAGCCACCCTCGAGCAGCTGAACGACGGTGTGCGAGCCGATAAAGCCGGCGCCACCGGTAACGAGGACACAGGTGTCTTTGGGGTCGAGTGCTTTGGACATGTAGTCTCCTATCGAATCAGGAACACTTCTAGAGGGGAGTATAGCGCAGGCGGGGACGCCCAAATCGTGCGCAGTAGAAAAGCAGAGGATTATGTTAACGTACTCATAAAAGAGCTTGCGTACGCATAACCTGATCTTTGGCATTTGCTTACGAGCCGCCGACCTTGCAGTTTCCTGCCGTTCGTGGAAATCGTTGGGACGCGCCATATGTACGCTAATATGTATGAGTTGAGCGACATATAAATAAGCATGTAACGGAGTACATATGTCACCAAACAGCGATTCCATCCTTTCCCAGGAGCTCTCGCGCCGCACTGCCCTCAAGGCCCTGTTCGGCGCCGCTTCTGCGGCAGTTCTTTTTGGCCTGCCCGCTCGCGCCCATGCGGCGGAGGCTTCCAAAGAAACAACCGATAAACTGAATGCCGCCCAGGCCCAGCTCGACGAGGTTCAGGCCCAGCTCGACAGCATCGCAAATGAGTATGCGGCGCTGGCCAACAAGAATGCCCAGACCCTCAACGACATCGAGAATGTCCAGGGCAAGATTGACGACACGCAGGCCCAGATCGATGAAAAGAAGGCCGAGCTCAAGAAGAAGCGCAACGACCTTTCCGATCGCGTGGCCGCCAGCTACAAGTCCGGCGGCACGAACATCCTGTCGCTGCTGCTGGCCTCTGGCTCGTTTGAGGAACTCGTCGCCAACGCGCATTACGTTGAGAAGATCAACAAGAGCGACCGCGATGCCATTGAGGATATCCAGACGATTCAGGCTGAGCTCGACGCACAGAAGACCGAGCTCGAAGCACAAAAGGCCGACCTGGAAAAACTCAAGGACCAGCAGACGGCTCAGATGCAGGATATGCAGGCCAAGCAGCAAGAAGTCCAGACCGTGCTGAACGGTCTTTCCGACGACGTCAAGGAGCTCATGGCTCAGCGCGATTCCGAGATCCTCGCTGCCGCCCAGGCCGAGGAGGCTGCTAGGAAGGCTGCCGCTGCCGCGGCTGCCGCGAACAAGAGCAATTCCTACTCGGGTGGCTCAAGCTCGGGTGGCGGATCGTATACGCCCGGAACCCCGCAACAGAATGCCGGCTCGGGCAAACAGCAGGCCGTCGTCAACGCGTGCTACTCCACGCCTTCGCCGGGTCAGAACTGGTGCGCGGCGTGGGTCACCAATGTCTTCCGTAACGCCGGCGTTGGCTACTTTGGAGGCAATGCGTGCGACATGTTTAACGCCTGGTGCTATAGCTCCGACCGCTCGGCGCTGCAGGTGGGCATGATCGTGGCCGATTCCTCGCACAGCGGCACGGGTGCTCCGGGCCTTATCTACGGTCATGTGGGTATCTACGTTGGCGGCGGCATCGTTATGAGCAACGAGGGTGCCATTACATCGAAGTCGCTCGATTCGTTCATTAGCTTTTATGGTACTGGCTCTGGCGTGCGCTGGGGCTGGCTTGGCGGTATTGCGCTGTCGTAACGGTGCTTTGAAGTAAGTTGGTCCGTGGCTGCCCGAAAGGCATTAGGTTGCCTGCTCGGACAGTCCTGCTCGCACGGGGAGCACATTAAGTGCTCTCCGGCTCGTGCGGAACTCGCGATCAACCTAATGCCTTTCGGGCAGCCACGGACCTCTCGGGTCCAATACGTCACACGCCGGACTGGGTTATCTGAATAAATATAGCGAAGGCCCCTTTCGGGGCCTTCTTTTTTATTCAAGACTTTAGTCCGCTGGCCGCGCAGCGGCCAGCTTTAAACCACCCGCTACGCGGGTGGAGACAAACGGCTTTACAAAGCCACCCCTCCGACCGATATTGACGATTGTTCAGGCCGTCAAGAATTCGAGTCGAAGGGGTGGTCGCCATGGCCCAGAAGGCCTACAGCCTTTCCCACACGAAGTGGATGTGCAAGTACCACATCGTGTTCACGCCGAAGTATAGGCGCAAAGTGATCTACAACCAAATCAGGAGCGACATAGGGGAGATCCTCAGGAAGCTGTGCGAGTACAAGGGGATCGAGATAATCGAGGGGCACCTGATGCCCGACCACGTGCACGTGCTGCTGGCGATCCCGCCGAAGTACAGCGTCGCGAGCGTCATGGGCTACCTGAAGGGGAAGAGCTCGCTGATGATATTCGACAGGCACGCCAACCTCAAGTACAAGTTCGGCAACAGGAAGTTCTGGGCGGAGGGCTACTACGTGTCCACCGTCGGCCTGAACGAGGCGACGATCGCCAAGTACATCAGGGAGCAGGAGTCCCACGACATCGCGCTGGACAAGCTGAGCGTGAAGGAGTACGAGGACCCCTTCAAGAGGGGGTGATGCTGCCGGTTCGACCGGCGCGCCACGGGTCAAGATGCACTAGGCCTGGACGAAGTCCGGGCCCGCGCCTTTAGACGCGAGCCCGGGGCCCGTGGGTTATACCCTAAGAGCAAACCACCCTTTTTAAGGGTGGTTCTGATTAGAGGAATTCGCCTACTCGGTGGACTTCGGGTTCTAGGTCTACGTTGAATTGGTCTTTGACGGTTGCCTGGATGTGGCGGATGAGTTCGTCGACATCGGCGGCGGTGGCGTGGTCGGCGTTGACGATGAAGCCGCAGTGCTTCTCGCTCACCTGCGCGCCGCCAACGGCGTATCCTCGCAGGCCGGCATCCATGATGAGTTTGCCGGCAAAGTAACCCTCGGGGCGCTTGAAAGTGGAGCCGGCACTCGGCATGTCGAGCGGCTGCTTGTCCTCGCGGCGCTGGCGGTAGTCGTCCATGTCGGCCTTGATCATCGCGGCGTTGCCCGGGGCGAGATTGAAGGTGGCCGAAAGCACGATGAAGCCGTCGTCGGCGATGCGGCTCTTGCGATAGCCCAGGTTGAGCTCATCGACATCGAACTCGATGATATTGCCGCTGCCGCGGGTGCCGTCGTCGAGCTGGCGAGCGGGTTTGTAGACGCGCACGGACTTTAGCACATCGGCCATGCAGGCACCGTAGGCACCGGCGTTCATGTAGCAGGCGCCGCCGACCGATCCGGGGATGCCCGAGATGGGCTCCATGCCGGTGAGACCGGCCTCGGCTGCCGCAGCGGCGACATCGGAAAGCAAGGCGCCGGCTGCCGCCGTGACGTGCGTGCCGTCGACCGTAATGTCGGAGAGGCCCTCGCCCAGCGCTACGACGACGCCGCGGATACCCTTGTCGCCGACGAGCAGGTCGGAGCCGTTGCCCACGATGGTGAGTGGCAGATCGCAGCGATAGCAGGTATCGAGCGTGGCGACGAGGCCCTGCTCGGTGTCGGGCGTGACAAAGACATCGGCCGGGCCGCCGATCTTAAACGTGGTGTGCTCGCGCATGGGCTCGCTCATGAGCACGTTGTCCTCGCCGGCAACACCGGCGAGCGCGCAGAGCAGGTCCTCGTTAAAAAAGTCGTTCTCGTGCATACGAATATCCGCCTTATGGTGGTCGTTTTCATTAATCGAATGCAATATACCCCACTCGGATGGATTTGGTGCAAAGTAACCTGACCCCAATGCATCACATGGTGCAAAGGGGTCAGGTTACTTTGCACCAATCGCGGCGATAAAACAGCCGTCTACCGGATTGGTAAAGTGTTTATCATCAAGGTAGAGGGACGGTCGCTATACTTTCAAGAGATTGCGCGAATACTCGGAAGGAGCGAGATGGGCAACAAAGTTACTCTCAAGCAGATTGCCCAGGAGGTGGGGCTTTCCCCCTCGTCGGTCTCGCTTGTCCTTAACAACCGGCCTTGTCGCATCTCGGAAGAAAACCGCAAGCTCATCAAGGAGGTTGCGGCGCGCAACCACTATGTTCCTAACCAGATCGCGCGCAGCCTGGTCATGCGCGAGTCGCGCACACTGGGCCTTATCGTTCCCAATATCGAGAGCCGCTTTTTTGCCTCGCTCGCCGGCAGCCTGGAAAAGCGCTGCCGCGAGGACGGCTACGCGCTCTTTATTACCAGCTCGGGTGGAAGCGCCGAGGACGATCTGGAGCTCCTGCGCCAGCTGGTGACGCGCGGCGTCGATGGTGTGTTCTTGGTCGTGGGCGACGAGTTCTCGGACGACCGCGCTTTGCGCGAAGAAGTCAGCCATCTCCCCATTCCGGCCGTGATGGTCGACCGTGCCATTGAGGGACTCGAGTGCGACAAGGTGATGTTCGACCACGAGATGGGCGGCTACATGGCCACCCGCTATCTGATCGAGCAGGGCCACCGTCGCATTGCCTGCTTGGTTAATGCGCGCCGTTCCAATACGGGTCGTAAGCGTCTTGCCGGCTACGAGCGTGCGCTGCGCGAGGTGGGGCTGCCCATCGATGCGCGTTTGGAGTTTGAGAGCGAGTACTACATTCCGAGTGCCTACGAGGCCTCGGAGGCGGTGCTCGCAACTGACGCCACCGCCGTGTTCGCAAGCTCGGATAACATTGCCCTCGGTCTGCTCAAGCGCTTGCACGAGATGGGGAAGAGCATCCCAGGCGATATCTCGGTCGTAAGCTATGACAACTCGGCGGCCGACGTTCTCTTTGAGCCGGCGCTGACCGCGATCGAGCAGGATCCTGGTGTCCTTGCGAAGCATGCTTTTGGCTGCATGTCCAAGCGTCTTGCCGGTAGGGGCGGTAGACGTGCCGAAGAGGTCGTTCTGGAGCCGGCGCTTATCGTTAAGGACAGCGTGCTCGAGCTTACCGAATGTAGCTAAGCGTACTTGCTTGTTTGCATAGATTGCATGCGGAGTGTCCGCTATTTGCCGGCAGGCACCCCGGCCCTCGTCCGTGAACTCTTCCGCTGGGCGAGCCATAGACGCCGCGCACCGATAGGGTAAGGCGGCGGCTTGAAATTGGTGCTATATTCAGCTTGAGTTGTTTAATACTAGTACGGGAGGCTGATATGGGGCTGTTCAAGAAGAAAAACCCGCAGGATGCCTTTGATCCCGATGTGTTTACCATCACGGATACGATTTTGGACCCGCCGCGGTTTACGTTTTTGCCGGCTATCTACCAGGATGCCACGCATCGCAAGTGGGCCGTACATCAGCGCGGCGGCGAGCCGAAGATTTTTGACTATGCGGACGTGTTGCAGTGCGAAGTGGCCGAGGCGGGCGATCCGGAGGCCGAAGAAGCGGTCTCTAAACAGGAATTTGCCCAGCGTATCCTGGCAAATCCTGCCAAGGCGGCGAAAATAAACGCTGCCAAGCGTAATATGTGTCTTGGTATGGGCGTTGTTGTGGCGGTTCAGACGGGAAAAGACGAGGTTTCCAAATTAGAGATTCCCGTTATGACCGACGAAGTCAAACGCGATTCAAGTCTATATAAGTCGTATCGGAATGTCGCCGAGAAGATCAAGGCCGAATTTGATGCCATGGGAGGGCTGGCCTAATTTTGGCGGCATACGTTTCTGAATGAGGAGTCTGTGCAATGGCAGGCGAATCTTATGCAATTCCCCCCAAAGATCGTGCTGTTGAGGGAATTCTTTGGTATATCCAGCACCATCAGCTTGCCGGCGGCGATCGCCTGCCGGCCGAGCGCGTGCTGTGCGAAGAGATTGGCGTTTCGCGTACGGCGTTGCGTGCCGGTATCACGCGGCTCATCTCGTGTGGAACGCTTGAGAGCCGTCGCGGATCGGGCACGTATGTGTGTCCTCCCAAGCCGCTGAACATCTTTCAGGAAACATATAACTTCTCCGATGCTGTGCGGACTGCCGGCCTGCACCCCTCTTCTCGTCTGGTTTCCACCGGGACCATCGAGGCGGATAAGACGCTTGCCGACAAGCTTGGGGTGGCTGTAGGCGCCCCTTTGCTCCGCATGCAGCGCGTTCGACTTATTGAGGGCGAGCCGGCGTCAATCGAGACGGCTCACGTTAACCTGTCCCTGTGCCCATCGCTTCCCGAGCACGATTTTGAGTGCGAGAGCCTTTACGATGTCTTGCTCAAAGAAGGTGGCGTGCGTGTTGAGCATGGACGTGAGCATATCTCCATCTCGCGTTTGAACGTCGAAGAGGCCGAGCTGCTCCAGCAAGAAGAGGGAACGCCGGTGTTCTATGAGAGCTCGATCGAATTTGATAAGGACATGCGTTTTGTGGAGCATTGCAAATCGGTGATTTTGCCCACAAAGTTCCGCTTTGCCGATAACGGCGAAGAGAACGGCATGAGGAGCGTGGCAGGTGAACAATGGCTGAAACAGTAGATGCCACCCCGGTTTATATGCGCATTCGACGCCGCATCGAGGAGCGTATCGAGCGCGGTATATATCCCACGGGTTCCATGATTCCGTCCGAAAAAGACCTCGCCGAGGAATTTGGTACGACACGCTTGACCATCCGAAGCGCTGTCGATGAGCTGGTTCGGCGCGGGCAGATTCGCCGTGTTCGGGGAAAAGGTGCCTTTGTGGCGCAGAAAGTACCTGCTTTTTTTGAACGCACGGTCGGTTTCCGTGAATCGGTCCGTGCTTCGGGCGGCGAGCCGTCCGTCCGTATTCTCGCGCGTTCCAAGCGTTATGCGGGGCCATATTACGCCGACCTGTTTGGCATCGCCGAGGACGACCTGCTCTATTCCGTTCGACGCCTGAACTGCATAAACGGTAGCCCCGTATCGATTGAGACGGCGCTGATTCCCTGCCTGCTGTTCCCAACCATCGAAGATATTGACGTGTCGGTCTTCAGTTTGTACGAGACCTATGAGATGCTGGGCCGAAAGCCAGTCATGGCACAGGAAAAGCTCGATATCGAAGCGCTGGGCGCACGAGATGCCGGCCTCCTTGGACTGGAACAGGGCGATCTTGTTTTGCTTTTGGAATGCGTGAGCTATGACGCGAGCGGTCAGGCTATCGAGTATGTAAAGTCCTTCAATCGTGGCGATACGGGCGGCTACACCTATACGTACTAGCTGGTATTCTGTGAATAACGGCTGGGAAACTAACCAGTTTTGATCGTTGGGTCAGCTGTATATACAACCTTACAGGGCTCAAAATCGACCGTTCGCCGATGGGGATAAATTAATCGACAAAGAGGTATCAAAAAGCCGTAACCTGTAACTGTGATTGGTATCAAATACTAATGATTTGTTACGAGGTGAGACGATGAAGATGCTCGATTACGTTCAGCTTGCCCATGTGCGTATGGGGGAGAACCTCGAGCGTTCGTCTGAGCTGGTAGCGCAGCTCGTTGATATTTTCCAGTCCGGTTCTTTTGACGCGCTGCGCATCGTTGCTTCGGGTTCGTCGCGCCATGCCGCCGATTGCGCCCGCGATTACCTGCAAGATGCCCTGCAAATGCAGGTGTCCGTTGTGACGCCCGAGGCCTTCGTCGATTTTGAACACACCTATCCGCAGCATGTGCTCAACATTGCCGTTTCGCAGAGTGGCTATTCGACCAATACGATTGCGGCGCTCGATTACATGCGCGCACACGATATGGCTGCAGTTGCGCTCACGGCAAACGTCGAGGCACCCATCAAGGAACACGCTGACATCGTTCTTGACTACGGTGTGGGCGTCGAGTCGGTGGACTTTGTGACTCTGGGCGTCGAGGTGCTCGTTGAGTACCTGGTGCTCTTTGGCATTTACGGCGGTCAGGCGCGCGGAACGATTGACGCCAAGGGCGTTGCCCAGCGTCTTGACGACCTGCGCGAGGCTATCCATGCCAATGCCGTGATGTGCAAGACCGCCGAGGCATATGTCCAAGACCACATGCTCGAGCTTTCTGAGCACACGCCCGCCATGGTCGTCGGCAACGGCCCCAACTATGGCGTTGCCGAAGAGGCGGCCCTCAAGCTGAGCGAGACCATCAAGATTCCTGCCATGCATCACGAAGGCGAGGAGTTCGTCCACGGTCCCGAGATGCAGATCGTTCCGGGCTATCTGGTGTTTATCGTCGACGATCCGCAGGGGTCGGAGCGTCTTGCGAATATCGCTGATGCGCTATCGAACGTTACGACAAAAACGGTGCTGCTCACGGCCCATCCCAAGGGTAGGGCTCACGAGGTTGCGGTGCCTCAGGTGGCTCCGCTGCTCAGCGCAATTCCCAATCTTGTGTTCTTCCAGACGATTGCGGCCATGATAGCCGAGCGTCTGAAGTCATGGGACGTGCACCCGTATCTTGATGCCGTCTCCAAGCAAATGGAGGTCAAGGCAGAGGGCTACGAAGAGTCAGTCAATGCGCTTAAGGCCAAAGCGGCCGAGTGTTACGGAATGTAAGCGGGTTTTGATGCCCGTTGGCATGGGGGATGTGGAAACAACCCCAGAAAGGAGAGACAAATGAAGGAAACCGAGAAGATCGAGATCATGCATTTCGACCAGGAGGGCTATCTCGAGGACGGCAAGGCGCTCTACGA
>NZ_JBCPDN010000041.1:0-21005 GCF_040915425.1 Collinsella aerofaciens
TGGAGCGCTATGAGGAGGGCCGCGCCAAGTAGCGTGGGACTTTGCCTGCAACATGCATGCCGATGCAAGGGCTGCTCTGGGCAATCCAGGGCGGCCCTTTTTGGTCCCCGGTGGGGTTGCAAATCGGTTCTTGTCGTGGCTTGGGGCTAGTTCCCCGAGGCCTGGTTGCGGCCGGTGACGTAGTCGATCTGAACGTGCGGCTGTAGGTTATAGCAGTACACGTGGAAGCACAGGGTCTTGCCGTGGTCCTCGACCGATTGCGCCTCAAGGCGCACACCGCGGCAGACAAGTTCCTCTTCGTTATACATGGGCGTGACGCGGTAGAGCACATGGTTGCCCGTGTCGCGGATGTAGCCGAGAATCTGCTCCTCAAACGGCAGCATGCCCGTTTCGTTGAGATAGCGCGTGCCGGTGAGGAGATTTTTGCGGTTGGCGTTTTCGTCGCAGAGCGACCAGGCGATAAGGTGGCAGCGGTTGTAGAGGCTCTGGCCCGGAATAAAGTCGTAGCGCTGCTGGTGCCAACCGGCAGGATGGATACGCGAGATATCGCCGCGCTCGCCTTGACCGAGTGATTCGGGGCCCACGCAGGCGAGTGCTTTGCGGGTGCGGCCCAGGCTGTCGAGCTTGGAGAACTTCTTAAAGCAGCCCTCTTCTGTAGCGCGCTCGTATTCATCGAGCGTGAATGATGGTGTGCCGAGCGGGTGCGTGCTGTCGGCGCGAAGGGCAACGTAGGGGTTGCCGGCATAGTCGGGAATGCTGCTGAGATAAACACCGCGGGCGCGGTTGAGGTCGGGGTTTTCGACCTCGTCGATGGGGGTGGCGGCGCTGTTCGCGGAAGCGCCGCCACCGGTGTCGGTTGCGGCGGAATCGGAGCCATCGCCAGAGTCTTGGCTATTTTGAGAGTCAGAGGAACTCGCTGTTCCCGATTCGAGCCGGGCGACCAGGTCCGCCTCGTCGTCGGTGCGGCTGGGACTCTCGTTTTGTTTTTCGGCCAGAGCCGCCGCCTGTTCATCGCTTTGCGGCGACAGCAGCTTGGGCGCTCCGTCGAGCGATCCCGTAAACAGCGCAAACCCCAGCACCACGGCGGTGCCGATGGAAAGTACTTGCTTGTAGGTGGACTTGCGCGACATTGAGGCTCCTGGATGGACGGTTGGGAATCTACCAGTCTAGCAGGAGCCGGCAAGGGCCGTTCTGTCGAACAAATACTTAAGATTTGAGACAAACGCTACTGATTCATTTGTCCCGCGGTCTAGATCGAGGTGGAGTCGAGCCAGTTGAGCTTGCACTCGAGAATGCGCTGCTCGCCGGGTTCGCTGCTTCCGTCAAGTAGGGCGAGCAGCATCTCGGCTGCTTCGCGACCTTCTTGGTCGACGGGCTCGATGATGGTGGAGACGGTCGGTGTGGTGAGATTAGTCCAGTCTTCGCAGTTGAGTCCCAAAAGGCCGATTTGCTGCGGAAGCAGATGGGCCATTGGCTGGAGGGCCTTGTAGACACGGGGAAGTGCCCACTGATTTTGCACGAAGATAAGGGTTCGCTTGGCGGGATTGAACTTGAATTTAAAGTATTCAGTGAGCTCGTTGATTGACGGCTTGTTGTGATCGATGGGAATCGCTTTGTAGAGCTGCCCGTTCGCTGCCAGCGCCTCGGCATACCCCTGAAAACGCTCCATGCGGGTGCGCATTTCGGTCATGTTGGCGGCAATGGAAAAGAAATCTTCGTAGCCGGCGTCGAGGAGTGCCTGTGTGGCGTTGTACACGCCGTCGTAAAGGTTGGTTTTGATCCAGCTGGTACCTGGGCTATAGATGGCCGCATCGAAAAAGACGACCGGCTTGCCGGCGCGTCTAATGCGGTCATGCACGGCTTTGAAGTTTGCCGTGGGCTGGATGATAAAGCCATCGACGCCCAGCGAGAGCATCTTGTCGACGTACATGAGCTCGGTCTCGGGGTTAAAGTTGCTCGTGCAAACGACCGTCTGGTAGCCCGCGGGGAGCATGACCTGCTCCATGCCATTGAGAACGAGCCCCGCCCATTTGTTGGTGTTATCCAAAATGATGATGGCAATGACGTGGGTTTGCTTGCCGGTGAGCGTCTGCGCTTGGGCGTTGGGAACGTATCCGAGTTCCTTAATGACGCGCGCGATTTTGTTCTGCGTCTTCTCGCTAAGCTTTTCTCGTTTGTCGTTGAGGTAATACGAGACGCTTGCCGTCGAGGTTCCCGCCTCTCGAGCGACGTCTGCGATCGTAACGCGCTGTTTTGCCACAGCGACTCCTTCCGACAGATGAGCATTTTCCAACATGATGACTTTGAGTCTTGGTGAAGGATACGCTTCGGTGAGCGGCTTTTTCCTTTCATATGAGTATGCAACAAATGCGGCATACGGGTGGGGTCGAAATTTGTGACCGGCATGCGCATCTGCCGTCTACCGAGAAAATCAAATACTTCTTGACTTTTGAAATCGAGGGCAAAATCGCAGGATTCATTTTTGGTTAAACGCATAACTAAATCGCATAACCAACGCTCTGACCTGCGCGTTTACCGAAATAAGCTGGCATTAAGAAAAACGAGCACCTATATTGTTCTTGTCGAAAAGACAGCAAGTCCAAACGGCAGGGGATGCTCCGGAGGCCTCCGCAAACGGTGTCTTGCGCACGCAACTCTATGAAAAGAGGGAAGCAATGAAGATCGTAGGCGTTGCCGCCTGTACTGTGGGTATCGCCCACACGTATATGGCCCAGAAGGCGATTCAGGATGAATGCGCCGCCCGTGGCATCGAGTGCAAGGTCGAGGCTCAGGGTGGCCTGGGTATCGAGAATGAGCTCACGCAGGAAGACGTGGACTCCGCCGACCTGGTCCTGGAGTCCGTCGACGTGGGTGTCGAGACCGAGGACCGTTTTGAGCAGAAGATGGCCGAGGGCAAGTTCCTGAAGGTCGGCACCTCTGATGTAATCGCCGATCCGGTAAAGATCATCGACCAGGCCATTGAGATCATCAAGGCGACGGGTGGCGCCGTTGACGCGCCCAAGGCCGAGGCCAAGGCAGAGAAGAAGGCCGTCTCCGCTGCCCCGCAGGCCCCGACACCGGCGTCCAAGCAGTCTATCTTTGCCGATCCTGGCAAGACGCTGCTCAATGCATTCAATACCGGCGTTTCCTATTTTATCCCCATCGTCGTTATCGGCGGCGTGTTTCTTGCCTTCTCGCTGGCATCCGGTACCGCCGGCGCCAACGGCATGGAGGTTACGAACCCGCTGATGGTGAGCCTTAACACCATCGGCATGGCCGGCATCTCCATGATGATCCCGGTGCTTGCGGCATACATCTCCTACTCGATGGCCGGCAAGCCCGCGCTCGCCCCCGGTTTTGTCCTGGGCTACCTGGTCAATAACGCAGTCGTTACCCCTAACGGCAACAGCGTTTCGACCGGCTTCTTGGGCGCCATGATCATGGCGGTCATCTGCGGCTACTTTGTCCGCTGGATGAAGACCTGGAAGGTCAACAACACCATCCAGACCATCATGCCCATCCTGATCATCCCGATTCTGACCTCGCTTGTCCTGGGCATGGCCTATATCTACATCCTGGCCACGCCGCTTGGCTTTGTGATGGACTGGCTCACCGGCGTGCTCGGCAGCCTGCAGGGCGGTTCCGCAGTTGTCCTGGGTCTGGTCATTGGCGTTATGACCGCCTTCGATATGGGTGGCCCCATCAACAAGACCGCCTCGACCTTCACCATGGCCATCATGGCCTCCGGTATCTACGGTCCTAACGGTATGTTCCGCGTCGCCGTCGCCGTTCCCCCGATCGCCTGTGGCCTCGCTGCGCTCATCGCCAAGAACAAGTTCGATGACGCTGACCGCCAGATGGGCATCTCCGCGCTGTTCATGGGCTGCATCGGTATTACCGAGGGTGCTATCCCCTTCGCGGTCAAGGACCTCGGTCACACCCTGCCCGGCATTTGCATCGGCTCTGCCGTGGGTGCGGCACTTGCCGCCTTCCAGGGCATCGACTGCTACGTCCCGCACGGTGGCTTTATCGTCGCCCTTGCCACCAACAACGTCGCGCTGTTCTGCCTGGACATCGTGATTGGCGCCGTGGTCGCCGCTGCAATCCTGATTGCCATGAAGCCCACGCTCGATAAGCAGGCCAAGTAAACCTTTAAGGACTCCGGTTGTGCGGAGGGATGGATTTGACTCCGCACAACCGCCCCTACACAACAAAATCCATCCGTACTGATAGGGCCCACATCTGGGTCCCAGGGAACTTTTGTCAAAAATCCTCTGGAGAAGGAGAACAAAATGTCCAACCTCACCATCCGTCAGGCCGTTCAGGGCATGCTCAAGCTGCAGGATAGCGGCGATCACGCAACCATGGTCGGCATTGGCCCCATGAGCCCCAACCTGATTCAGGCCGTGTTCGAGCTTGCCAAGGACGAGGATTTCCCGCCCATGTTTATCGCCAGCCGCAACCAGGTCGATATGGACGAGATGGGCGCCGGCTACGTCAACGGTTGGGACCAGACGCGCTTTGCCGCCGACATCAAGAAGGTTGCCGACGAGGTGGGTTACACCGGTCCGTACTACCTGTGCCGCGATCACGGCGGTCCGTGGCAGCGCGACGAGGAGCGTAACGCCCACCTGCCCGAGGACGAGGCCATGGAGCTCGCCCGCAAGTCCTTCGTCGCCGACATGGAGGCGGGCTTTGACCTGCTGATGGTCGACCCCACCAAGGACCCCTATCAGATCGGCAAGGTTATTCCGCTCGACGTGGTGCTTCGCCGCACGATCGATCTTATCGACTACCTTGAGCAGTACCGTCGCGAGCATAACCTGCCCGAGGTCGCCTATGAGGTCGGTACCGAGGAGACCAATGGCGGCTTGACCTCTACCGATAAGTACGAGGAGTTCATTTCTCAGCTGCAGCCCGAGCTCGAGAAGCGCGGCTGCCCCATGCCCACCTTTATCGTCGGCCAGACCGGCACCCTTACCCGCTGGACGGAGCAGGTCGGTCACTACAACTTCAAGAACGCCCGCGAGCTTGCCGATATGGCCAAGCGCTATGGCGTGGGCCTGAAGGAGCACAACGCCGACTATCTGGACGACGCGACGCTGCTCGAGCACATCCCGGCACACGTGACCGCCTCCAACGTCGCTCCGCAGTATGGCACCGAGGAGACCCGCGCCTACCTCAAGCTCTGCGCCACCGAGCAGATCCTGGTCGACAACGGTCTGTGCGATGACCCCTCCGACCTGTATCACACCCTGCTGGTCAAGGCTATCAAGACCGAGCGCTGGCGCAAGTGGATGACTGGCGACGACGTCAACCTGCAGGTCGATGACATCCTTGCCGACGATGAGCTCAGCCTGAAGATCCTGGATGTCTCCGGCCACTATGCGTTCAACGATCCCGAGGTTAAGGAGCAGGTCGAGAAGCTCTATCGCAACCTCGCTGCCCAGGACATCGACGGCAAGCGCTTTGTGATCGAGCACATCAAGCGCCCGATCAAGCAGTACGTCGTCGGTCTTAACCTCAAGGGCGTCACGAGCCGCATCGAGAAGGCTCTCGAGGACTAAGTAGCTTTTCCTACACGACGCCGGGCCTGGGGCATGTCCCAGCCGCAGGCCCGGCACATAGGACAAAGGGACATCCCCTTTGTCCTATTTTTTGAGTTTTGGATTCCTTCGAAGGAGTTTGCACCATGAAGTTCTTTATCGATACCGCCAATCTGGACGAGATCGCCGAGGCCAAGAGCTGGGGCTGCCTGGCCGGTGTTACCACCAACCCGTCCCTGTACGCCAAGACCGGCGGCAAGCTTGCCGACTTTGAGCCGCATATGCTCAAGATTGCCGAGCTCTGCGAGGGCCTGCCCGTTTCCGCCGAGTCTACCGCTACCACTGCCGAGGGTATGATCGAGGAGGGCAAGCGCCTTGCCGCCCTCGCCCCCAACATCGTGGTCAAGCTTCCCGTGTGCGAGGCCGGCCTTGCCGCCTGCCGTGCACTGGCCGATGCTGGCGTGCGCGTCAACATGACGCTCGTCTTCTCGCCGACGCAGGCCCTTATGGCCGCCAATGCCGGTGCTCGCTACATCAGCCCGTTTGTCGGTCGTTTCGATGACATCGCCGAGGACGGTATCTCGCAGCTCGACAACGTCGTGACCTGCATTAAGAACTACGACTGGACGGGCAAGAACGTCGACGACACCGTCGAGATCATCACCGCCTCGGTTCGTACGCCCAACCACGTGACCCAGGCCGCGCTACTCGGTGCCGATATTGCGACCGTGCCCATGGCCGCTCTCAAGAAGTGCCTGCATCATCCGCTGACCGACCAGGGCCTCGCCTCTTTTGAGGCTGACTGGCAGAAGGTCGTCGCTCAGGCTTAACGAGTGGATTGCCCCGGCATCGCGTCATCCGGTGCCGGGGTTGTTCTCAAGAGAGGAATTCGTATGACCAACCAGGAGCTGGCGAAGGTCGCCAATGAGGTCAGGAAGGGTGTCGTGACTGCGGTTCACGCGGCCAAGTCGGGACACCCGGGTGGATCGCTCGGTGCTGCCGACATCATGACGTATCTGTACTTTGAGGAAATGAATATCGATCCTGCCGACCCTCACAAGGCCGATCGCGATCGCTTTGTGCTCTCCAAGGGTCACGCGGCGCCGGGCCTGTATTCGGTGTTGGCAAATCGCGGCTATTTTCCCGTCGAAGAGCTCGAGACGCTCCGTCATATTGGCAGCCGACTGCAGGGCCATCCCAACATGAACGACGCCCCTGGCATCGATATGTCCACCGGATCGCTCGGTCAGGGCATCTCTGCTGCAGTTGGAATGGCGCTTGCCGCTAAGCACTGGGGCGACGGCTACCGTGTCTACACGTTGCTGGGCGACGGTGAGTGCGAGGAAGGCCAGGTGTGGGAGGCGGCCATGTTCGCCGGCAACCATGCGCTCGACAATCTTGTTGCCGTCGTCGACCACAACGGCTTGCAGATTGACGGCACGATCGATGAAGTCAACTCGGCCATGCCGCTCGCTGACAAGTTCCGCGCCTTTAAGTGGCATGTGATCGAGCTCGCCGACGGTAACGACATGGCGCAGATTGCCGCCGCCTTTGCCGAGGCCCGCAAAGTGAGCGACTCGCCCGTGGCCATTATCGCCGAGACGGTGAAGGGCAAGGGCGTCTCCTTTATGGAAAACCAGGTGGGCTGGCACGGCAAGGCACCCAACGATGAACAGTTTGAGCAGGCCATGGCCGAGCTCGCAGCAGCAGGGGAGGAGCTCTAATGGCAGACGTCAAGAAAGTCGCTACGCGCGTTAGCTATGGCGAGGCACTTGTCGAGCTGGGCAATGAGCGCGATGACTTTGTGGTTCTCGATGCCGACCTGGCCGCCGCCACGCAGACCGGTAAGTTTAAGGCTGCGCACCCTGAGCGCTTCTACGACGCCGGCATTGCCGAGAGCAACCTGATGGGTCTTGCCGCCGGCATCGCGACCACGGGCCGCGTTGCTTTTGCGAGCACCTTTGCGATGTTTGCCGCCGGTCGCGCCTACGAGCAGGTCCGCAATTCCATCGGCTACCCGCACCTCAACGTCAAGATTGGCGCTACTCATGCCGGCATTTCGGTGGGCGAGGACGGCGCCACGCACCAGTGCTGCGAGGATATCGCACTCATGCGCACGATTCCGGGTATGACGGTGGTCGTTCCCGCCGACGACGTCGAGGCTCGTGCCTGTGTGCGCGCCGCCTATGAGTTTGAGGGCCCGGTTTACATGCGCTTCGGCCGCCTGGCAACACCGGTCATCAACGACTGCGAGGACTATGAGTTCAAGATTGGTCGCGGCGTGGTCGTGCGCGAGGGGTCCGATGTGACCATCATCGCTTGTGGCCTTATGGTCGCCGAGGCGCTTGAGGCTGCCGAGGCGCTCGCTGCCGATGGCATCGATGCCGAGGTCATCAACATGCATACGATCAAGCCGCTCGACGAACGCCTGGTTGTAGCCAGCGCCAAGAAGACCGGTCGCGTGGTCACTGCCGAGGAGCATTCGATTATCGGCGGTCTTGGCGAGGCCGTTGCCTCGGTGCTCGCAGAGCAGTATCCGGTGCCGATGCGTCGCGTCGGCGTGCGCGATGTGTATGGCGAGTCCGGCCCTGCGGTCGATTTGCTGCACAAGTACGGTTTGGACGCCGACGGCATCGAAGCTGCGGTCAGGTCTGTGTTGTAAGGAAGGTTTCCATGGGATTTGTATCTGCCAACCAAGTGACGATAGGGTATACCGCCGCCTCGCGCGAGGATGCCCTGCATTATTTGTCCGATCAGGCCGTCGAGCTCGGCTTTGCTGACGACGCATCTGCCGTAGAGACTGCCTTCATGGCTCGCGAGAACGAGGCCGAGACTGGCCTTGTCGCCGGTTTTGCCGTTCCACATGCCAAAAGCGATGCTATCCACACGCCGGGCGTTGCCGTGCTTAAGCTGGTCGAGCCCGTTGAATGGCCGAGCTTCGATGGTGTGCCCGTCGATGTTGCGCTCGCGCTGTACGTGCCTGCCGGCGAGGCAGGAACCACGCACCTGCGCTTGCTCTCCAAGGCTGCCGTGATGCTGATGGACGCCGGCTTCCGTGACAAGGTGCGCGCGAGCACCGATCCCGTTGAGATTGCGGAGCTCATTAATAGCGGACTCGAAGACTAGAACGGTCATCCCGCTCAATCAATCGATCCTTCTCCAAGGAAAAGGGCCGCGACGCCATATAGGTGTCGCGGCCCTGTTCGCGTTTCC
The DNA here is from genome assembly GCF_040915425.1 of Collinsella aerofaciens. Taxonomy (GTDB): domain Bacteria; phylum Actinomycetota; class Coriobacteriia; order Coriobacteriales; family Coriobacteriaceae; genus Collinsella; species Collinsella aerofaciens_BW. Next base: position 8,760 of record NZ_JBCPDN010000041.1, read on the forward strand.
CAAGATAAAACCTGCCGAAATAAACCCGTCCCATTTTGGCAGGTTAATCGGGGACTATTTCACCGCAACTTAGGGCACGGTTAGGAAGTGTGCACCTTAAAGAGCGGAGCCCATGATTAGAGAGGTCGCACTCGTCTCTCTAAATGTCTCTCTAAAGAGAAGGTTGGTTAGAGAGATAGCATTAGGCAATCTAGCAGCGAATTCGATACATCTCTCTTAATGTCTCTCTAAAACAAGGCGCTTATCTCTCTAAAGTTAGAGAGATAAGCGCCTTGTTTTAGAGAGACGGAATGCCACAATTCGTCCGTCCGCTACCATCTGCCAAAAATGGCGGATAAAGGGCTCATCGAAGTAATGGGTTCATCGACGAGCCGCAACCGCCGATATCGGAAGAAGTAGATGCAGCCGGGTCGCCTCTCTAGTGTCTCTCGAGGCCAGATGGGTGCTGGAGGGGCGATTGTCTCGCGATATTTCCCCAGATAAAACCTGCCAAAATAAACCTGTCCCTTATTGGCAGGTTACTGATTCATGGCACCGTGAATGTAGGGGGTGACCTCGGGGGAGATATGGCCGCAGCCCAGCTCGCGCAGCGCGGACTCGATAACGGCGGGCAGCGGGGTCTTGCCCTTGTCGTCGACGGCGGCACCGCCGAGGGTGGCAATCTTGGCGACATCTGCGGGTGCGGCCTCGATATGCATGCAGCCGCCGACCAGGCGTGCGCGGACCTGAGCCAAGTCAAGATCGTGCAGGTAATCCTCGCAGGCGCGGATTAAATCGACCTTCTCGCGCGTAAGCTCCTCGCCCGTGGGGACGCGCGTGGCAAGACATGCTCCCGCCGGCAGGTTCCAAACGGGATAACCCCATGCGCGCAGCAGCTCGCGCTCTTCGTCCTTGGTAAAGCCGACCTCCATGAGAGGGGATCGTACGCCGAGCTCTTCTGCCGCGCGCATGCCGGGACGGTAGTCACCGCGATCGCTTGCATTGCTGCCATCGATGACGGTGGGAAAGCCGAGCGACTTGGCGTGGTTGACGATGGCGGTAAAGCCGGCGTGCTTGCAGTGGTAGCAGCGATTAGCATCGTTGCAGGCTACTTGGGGGAGCTGCAGCTGATCCACCGAAAGATTGAGCACGGGGAGCTTAAAATGTGCCCCTTCATTGGCTTGTCCATCAACGGACTGCTCAAACGAAGCCTGTTCGGGCGTGCCGATGAGTGGCGTGGTGAGATGGACGAGGAGGGTATTGGTAGGCATGATGCGGGCGCATACGGCGGCCAAAAAGCTGCTGTCAACGCCGCCGGAAAACCCGATAGCCACGCGCCCGTATGCCAAAAGCAGCTGTTCGAGCGCCGATAGCTTGTCTTGAAGCTCCTCTGCGGGTGCCGTGGTGTCTAAAATCATGAAACGATCCTTATCGTTGAGTACTCGGTCGAAAACTATAATCCTAATGCGTTACTTGCCATAAGTCTTCTATCTATGTAACGAAAGTGCAATATGCTATATACGTTATATACAAGTTTGTAAGTGCGGTAGAGTGGTAGTAACACAATCCGGTGAGGGGGCCGATATGATCAAGGCTGTTATTTTTGACATGGACGGAACGCTGGTCGATACCGAGCGTTTGGGGATTAAGGCCTGGAAGGCAGGCGCCGCTGAGCTGGGGCTCGCGATTGATGAAGCGCTGATCCATCAGTTTATCGGCCGCACGCTGCCCGATGTCATGGACATCCTCGATAGGCATTACGGCAGCCATGAAACCACCGAGGCGGTCTATGTCCGCCACAAGGAGATTCGCGACGAGATGGTCAAGACCGAGCTGGAGCTTAAGGCCGGCGCTGCCGAGTGCCTAGACGAGCTGCTGGCTGCGGGCTATCACGTGGGTCTAGCGACGTCGTCGCGCCTCGTTACGGCCGAGCGCAACCTTAAGATGGTTGGCCTCTTTGACAAGTTTGAAACGGTAACGTGTGGCGAGGACGTCGTGCACGGCAAGCCCGACCCCGAGATGTATCTGCTCGCCTGCGAGCGCGCGGGCTTTGCTCCCGAGGAATGTGCCGTGGTCGAGGATTCGCGCAACGGTTGCGTCTCGGGCATTACGGCCGGCTGCCATGTCTTTGCCGTCCCCGATATCGTGCCGCTGCCGCAGGACGTGGTGGATGGCTGCGAGGCCGTGCTCAATACGTTGTTCGACCTGGCGGCGGCAATCAAGACTGTGCGCTAGAAAATTGCGGCGTTGAAACGAGCGATTGCTCACGTTTGCGCTTAAGCAAAAGGGGTCCGGCAATGGTCGGGCCCCTTTTGCTTAAGCGGCGACTTAGCATACTCGCGGGCGTGCTATAGATACGCACCGAGGTTGATGGCCGTGGCGTCGGTCTGGCTGCTTGCCTGGGTGCTGGCGCGTTCCAGTAGGAACGGACGTACCAGTTCTTGGCGGTTGATATCCTCGGCGGCGACTGCGGTGACGGTACGCGCTGCGGAGCCGACACGGATATGCTTGATCTTTGCCGGGGCCTTGTTCTCGATTTGCTCCATCAGCAGTTGGACACCCTTGCGGCCAATCTCGTAGCCCGGGGGCGCTACCGTAGTGAGCGGGACCGATCCGCTCCAAGCGAGCGGGTTGCCGTCGCATCCGGCCACGCGTACTTGCCCGGGGACGGAGATGCCCTTGTCGACCAGTGCCGAAACGACGCCCGAGGCCAACACATCGGTCAGGCCGACGACAAAATCGGGACGTTCGTCCGCGGGGCGCTCGGCGATTTGGGCACCGATGCCGTAGCCGTCGGCAGCGGTATTCCATTCGCCGGCGTCGATGACTTCGATCTTGATATCGGGGTGCAGGGCGAGCGCCTTATGAATGCCAAGGACGCGCAGGGTGAGTTGCATAAATGCTGCTCGGCCGACGACGACAATATGGTGCGCGCCGCGGGCGATAGCAAGTTCGGCAATGATGCGACCCTGGGCCTCATTGTCGGCCGCTACGTAGTAGCCGGGCTCGGAGCAATGGATGTCCAGATGGACGATCGGCACGGGCATTTTAGTCATGGCCGGATGCCAGTCGGGGGACGCCATGGGCTGAACCATGACGCCGGACATCTGGGTGCCCATAAAGTAGCGCAGGTAATGGTCCTGGAGAATATCGTCGTTATCGGCGTTGGCGATGAGCAAGTCGTAGCCGTGCTTGCGGGCCTCGTTGTGGGCGCCGCTGGCGATTTGGAGCGAAAAGCCGTGATCGAGACGGGGGAGCACCAGGCCAAAGGACTTGGTGGCGCCGCCCGCGAGCTGACGGGCGCTTTGGTTGGGCAGGTAGCCAAGGCGATTGATGGTCTCGTTGATGAGCTTGAGGGTCTCGGGGCGCAGCTTTTCGGGGTGGTTGAGCGCGTTGGAAACCGTGCCCAACGAAACCCCGGCCTCGCGCGCGACGTCGCTGATTTTTACCTTTGCCATAGCGGCCCCTTTGATGCGTTTCAAGTACAAGCCAGATTGTAGCATCCCAAACCTACCAAAAAGGGACAGGTTTATTTTGGCAGGTTTTATCTGGGGAAACGCCGTTGCCAGCGCGACCACCACAAAGGTGCCTGTCCCCATTGTGGCGGTTTGGACCGGCTGGGCATGTGTGCATCGGGTGGTATCTAAGTTGAGATACCACTTCTGGTATATCAGCTTGCGTTTGCGTGAGTACAATACTCGAACGTTGTACGTCTCAGCGCCCCTTGTGCGTGGACGTTTTACGGTCAAGCGGACGAAGGGATTTATCCTATGTGCGGAATTGTCGGCTACACCGGCTCTGATATTGCAAAGAACATCCTGGTCACAGGCCTCAAGCGTATGGAGTATCGCGGCTATGACTCCTCGGGCGTCGCGCTCGAGGTGGGCGAGGGCGCCGCGGCGCACCTCGACGTCATTCGCCGCGTGGGCAAGGTTGCGGGCCTGGAGAGCGAGCTTTCCAACATTGACAGCGACGCTACCTGCGGTATCGGCCACACCCGTTGGGCCACCCACGGCAAGCCCTCCGTCGTTAACGCTCACCCCCACACCAGCTGCGACGGTCGTATCGCCATCGTCCACAACGGCATCATCGAGAACTTTGCCGAGCTGCGCGAAGAGCTGGAGGGCCGCGGCCACCACTTTAAGAGCGAGACCGATACCGAGGTCTTCGCGCATCTGATCGAAGAGGCCTATGCCGAGACGCACGACCTGATGGCCTCCGTGCGCGAGGCTTGCACCCACGTGGTCGGTGCCTATGGTCTGGCCGCCGTGTGCGCTGACGAGCCCGGCGTGATCGCCGTAGCCCGCAAGGATTCCCCGATCGTAGTCGGCGCGGGCGAAACCGGCTCCTATGTCGCCTCCGACGTCATCGCACTCATCGACGCAACCCGCGATGTCGTGGTGCTCGAGGACGGTCAGTTTGCCAAGCTCACACCCGCGGGCGTCGAGTACACCGACGAGGCCGGCAACGTTATCGAGCCCAAGGTCACCCACATCGACTGGGACCTGGACATGGCCGAAAAGGGCGGTTATCCCGACTTTATGCTCAAGGAAATCCACGAGCAGCCGCGCGTGGTGCGCGACACGCTGGTGGGCCGCATGACGCCTGCTGGAGAGCTCGATATCGACGAGCTGGGCCTTTCACTCGAGGAGCTCAACGACATCGACCGTGTCTACGTGATCGCCTGCGGCACCAGCTATCACGCCGGCCTCATCGCAAAGAACCTTATTGAGGGCTGGGCTCGCATCCCCACCGAGGTGGAGGCGGCCAGCGAGTTCCGCTATCGCAATCCCATCATTACGCCGACGACGCTCGTCGTGGCCGTGTCCCAGTCGGGCGAGACGGCCGACACTCTCGCCGCCATCCGCGACGCGCGCATCAAGGGCGCCAAGGTCTTCGGCATCACCAACGTGGTGGGCAGCCCCGTGGCGCGTGAGAGCGACGGCGTCATCTACACCAAGGCCAACAAGGAGATCGCGGTCGCCTCGACCAAGAGCTTTATCGGCCAGGTTGTGAGCCTCACGCTTTTGGCTCTGCTGCTGGCGCAGGTCAAGTACCGCTTGACCACCAAGCAGGCGCGCATGCTGTTCCGTGAGCTTTCCGATACGGCCGAGCAGATCCAGTGGATTTTGGATACCCAAACCGAGGCCGTTCATGAGGCCGCCCTGCTGTGCAAGGACGCGCAGTCCGCACTGTTCGTGGGTCGCGGCATGGGTGCCGCTATTTCCTACGAGGGCGCGCTCAAGCTCAAAGAGGTCAGCTACCTGCACGCCGAGGCCTACGCCGCCGGCGAGATGAAGCACGGCCCCATTGCCCTGATCGACCCGGGCTTCCCCGTCATCGCCGTGGCCACCAAGAGCGCCACCTACGACAAGACCGTGTCGAACCTTATGGAGTGCAAGGCACGCGGCGCCAAGGTCATCGTCGTTGCCACCGAGGGCGACGAGGAGATCAACAAGATCGCCGACTGCATCATCCGCGTGCCGGCAGTCCGCGACGTGTTCAGCCCCATCACGGCGAGCGTTCCGCTGCAGCTGCTCGCCCGCGAGGTGGCCATCCTGCGCGGTTGCGACGTTGACCAACCTCGCAACCTGGCGAAAAGCGTTACTGTCGAGTAATCGAGTTCCGTCGTTCTAACAACTAAGGCCCGGCTCCGTTGTGGCGGAGTCGGGCCTTGTTTCATTTGACCAGATAAAACCTGCCAAAATGAACCTGTCCCTTTTTGGCAGGTTAGCGGAGCTTGCTGGTCTCGAAGTACTCGGGGAACTGGTCCAGAACCTCGGTTTGGTTGCGGAACATCATGTGCAGGTGCTTGCTGACCAAAAAGCTCGCCTCGATAGGATCGCGACCGGCGATGGCGCGGCGGATTTGCTTGTGCTCGTTAACAGTCTCCTGATTGTCGAGCGTCTGCGTGGCGGCACGCAGCCAGCGGAAGCGCTCCAGGTCGGCATTGGTCTCCTCGAGCCATGACCACACGGTGCTGCGGCACGCGATGCTAAAGATCATGCGGTGCATGAGGTTGTCGCTCAAAAAGAATCCGATGCGGTCCTCTTCGGTCATGGCCTTTTCCTGCAGCGCGATGGCCCGATCGAGCTGCTCGATGCCTGCCGAGGTGGCACGGGCGCAGCACTCCACAATCACCTGCTTTTCCAGGTGTTCGCGAATATAGCAGGCGCTTTCGGCAAGGGTGAGGTTGATGGGCGAGACATAGGTGCCGCTTTGGGGTACGGTGCGCACCAGGCCCTCTTGCGCCAGACGCACCAGTGCCTCGCGCACAGGGGTGCGCCCCATATCCAAGTCGTCGCAAAGCTGCTTGACGCCCAGTTTTTCGCCCGGCTTGTAGTCCAGGTAGACGATTTTGCGTCGAATGGTGTGGTAGGACTGGTCCTGTAGGCTCATTTCCTGTTCGCCAACGTGCATCGATTCTTCCATAGCGCCTCGCAACTGTTCTATCACACTCATATGTTAGTTGTTAATTATGCCGCGAATCAGCTTTCCGCGGTGGGTAATTCGGCTGGTGTCTGAGAACTATTGCGGCATCTTAGTTTGTGTTTGCGCAAGGCTGTGCTCAATATTGCCGTATCATAAGCCGTCGCAAACGTGAAATAGAAAGAAGGAATCCCATATGCAACTGGCGAATATCGTACGCGAGCGCTGGAAGGGCGTCTTGTTCTGCCTGATCATCGCTATCCCCGCGACGTTGCTCGGCAAACAAATTGAGGTGGTCGGCGGGCCGGTATTTGCCATCCTCTTTGGCATGGTCCTGGCGCTCGTCTTTCCCAAGAATCGTCGCGAACAGCTCGCCGCCGGCGTCACCTATACGTCCAAAAAAGTCTTGCAGTACGCGGTTATCCTGCTTGGCTTTGGCATGAACCTCTCCCAGATTCTGTCCAAGGGCGCCCAGTCGCTGCCGATTATCGTGGCGACGATCTCGACCTCGCTTGTCATCGCCTTCGTGCTCTGCCGCGTCATGAACGTGCCGAGCAAGATCGCGACGCTTGTGGGTGTGGGTTCGTCGATTTGCGGCGGTTCTGCCATCGCCGCGACCGCGCCCGTCATCGATGCCGACGATCGCGAGATTGCCCAGGCCATTTCGGTCATCTTCCTGTTTAACGTTATCGCGGCGCTCGTGTTTCCGACGCTCGGCGGCATGCTCGGGTTGACCAACGAGGGCTTTGGCCTGTTTGCCGGCACCGCCATCAACGACACCTCGTCCGTAACGGCTGCGGCGAGCGCTTGGGACAGCATGCATCCCGGCGCTAATGTGCTCGAGAGCGCCACGGTGGTCAAGCTCACCAGGACGCTGGCCATTATTCCCATCACGTTGGTCCTCGCGTGCTGGCAGATGCATCTGGCACGCAAGGCCGGAGGCGACGCCAAAAGTACGTTCTCGCTTAAACGCGCGTTTCCCATGTTTGTACTGTTTTTTGTGCTGGCGAGTGTAATCACCACGGTGCTTCAGCTTCCCGCGTCCTTTACGGCACCCATCAAGGAGCTGTCGAAGTTCTTTATTGTGATGGCCATGGCGGCTATTGGTTTTAATACCGATATCGTCGAGCTGGTCAAAAAGGGCGGCAAGCCCATCGCATTGGGCTTTTGCTGCTGGATTGGCATTGCGTGCATGAGTTTGGGAATGCAGCACGTGCTGGGAATCTGGTAGAGAAGCAGCTTATCTGCGTGCTGGTTGCTGGTGAGCGCATTCTCACGGTGGAGCGATAGGAGCTCTTGCGGGTATGGCTTGTCCGCAGGTTGATAGGTCCCGAAGAGCTCTTATCGCCCCGCCAGGATGGCGATGCGGGGCAACACCTATACTCGCAGGACGGCGCTTTCTGCCCTATAGTGTTTGGTGAGCAATATCGTTCAATTTTGAAACACTCGGTCGTGCGACCGTCGGCGGTTGCATGTCGCCGCGGACAGGGGCAAATCATGGATAGCGATGCCAAGCTGAACATCTTGACCGAGGCCCTGGCTGCTGCCGGGGCCTCGGCATTGGCGATCGATGCGCGTGGGGACGTCGCGATCTCGACCATGAATGACGCGGCGCTTGAGCGGGATGTGGCGGCTTTTGTTGCTGAGCGTCTCGACCGTATAGGAGACGGCGCGCGTCTGGTTATGGGGTGTGAGGGTACGCGCCTGAGCCTGACCGTTCGCCCCACCGACAAAGAGGGCGGGGGCCTTTGGGTCGTCGTGGTCCGCGAGTTGCGCGGTGCCGCGGCGCATGCGGGCATCGAGTGGCTCAACGCCGACGAGGTTGAGGCCCGCTACGAATCGAGCGCGTACGGCATCGTTGAGGGTGCCGCTGCGGTGGCCGCACCGGTCGCCGAGAGCTACGCGCGCGGTGTGCCCCTTATGCTCGAGGGCGAGCTGGGAGCGGGTCAGGTCGAGATCGCTAAGCGCCTCTATCTGGATGGCCCTTTTGCCGATCAACCCTTTGTTTCCGTCGCGCTCGATGAGCTCACCGAGCGCGGTTGGCGCCATGTGCTCAAAAGCGCCGAATCGCCGCTGTTCCAAACGGGGCTGACCCTTTGCATTGAGGGTTGGAACGCGGTTGGCCCCCAGCGCCTCCGCGAGCTGGTCTCCACGATGGCCGACACCGCGTTGGCGACGCGCTGTCATGTGGTGCTGACGACGAATGACATCCCGGGCGGCGGCGAAAGCGATCAAGCCGCCTTTGTGACCGAGCGCTTCGCCTGTGCGGTGAGCGTGGCGCCGGCAATCGCCGAGCAGGGGGCCTCGTCGACGAAGGTTGCGCGCTATTTGGAATATCTCGCTGATGCATTTGGGACGGCAGCGCCCACGTTGTCTGCCGCGGCGACGAAGACGCTCGATACTTACCGCTGGCCGCGCAATTATCTGCAGCTCCGCGAGGTCTCGGAACGACTGTATATATTGGTGGGGGCGGGCACGGTGGACCGCGCTGTGGCGGAGGAAGTGCTCGCCCAAGAGGACGTGATTAAGACCGCAACCTTTGGCGCCCCGACGCTCGAAAGCGACCTGTATATCCTGCGACCGCTGGTCGATACCGAGCGAGATATCGCGCATCTGGTTGTAGATCATCTCCACGGTAACCGAACCCGTGCGGCGGAAGTGCTGGGCATAAGCCGTACAACGCTGTGGCGCTTGCTGAAGGACGATGACCGTTGAGCGAGGCGCCCGTGACCGCGCGCGACGCGTGTGCTACAGTCCAAAGCGTTATTGTTTCGATTTGGTTACGGCGTGCGAGGGCATATGGCTGAGACTTCAAAACCGAGCCGCAGAAGGCGGAGCGCCGCGCCGGTTAACCGACGCACGACATCGGTGACGTGGGGCAAACACGCCTCGGGGTTTGATGGCTCGTTCAAGCGCACTAAATACGGCTATCCTTCGGCAAGCGCCCGCTTGGCAATGCAGGCAGAGTCCTCGCTGTGGGGCCGCAAACGCGTGGTGGGCTCAAAGCTCAAGCACGACGGAACGCTCGGCTACATCAGCCGCGGGGCGGCTCGCCGCAGCGGGCTCAATCCCGCCGGCTGGCATCGCTACGTGCCGATCGTGGCCGCCGTTGCAGTGATCGTCATCGCACTCGCTGCGCTTGGCTACGCTGGCGGTGGCGCCAACTTGGACGCAATGTTTAAATCGCCCGAGCTCGCGCATGTAGGTACAGAAGTTGTCGAGGGTGCTCAGGCCCAGACGGGCGTCGCGCCCCAGCGCGGTATCGTTGCGGCGGCCTCTACCATCGCCGATGCGCAAAAGGACGAAGACACGCAAGGCGACGACGCCGAAACGACCCAGACAAGCGAAGCGACGACAACTCAAATATCAACATAGCTTGCCGGCAGAAGGGGACGTTCCTTTTCTGCCGGCAGTTTGGGACACTCCTGTGCTACTTGACGTACACCACGTTGTCGCGGCGCGGCTTTGCCTCGGGTAGCGTGTCCTCGGCGTAGCCCAGAATGCAGTGACCGACACCGCGCAGGCTGCCGTCGGCGGGCAGGCCCCAGCTGGCCAGCAGCTCCAGGCCCTCGGGCGAGTCAAAGACCTCATGCGCGCGGTGAATCCAGCACGAATCAACGCCCAGTGCATAGGCGGCGTTGAGCAAGTTGCCCATGGCGAGCGAGCCGTCTTCCAGATGTGTGGGCACGCTGCGGTCAACCAGCACCACTACAACGGTCTTGGCGCCATAGAAGGGGTCGCCGTTGCTGCCCATGACCTGGGCGTTGAGCTGTGAGAGACGTTCGACGGTCGCGGGGTCGGTGACGGCGACAAACGTCACCGGCTGGCGGCCCATGCCGCTCGGTGCATATTGGCCGGCTTCGATAATACGTGCAAGCTTTTCGGCCTCGACGGGACGATCGCTGTAGTTGCGGCAGCTGCGGCGGTGAATGAGTGCTTCGATAGTCTCCATGGTGTCTCCTTGCGGTGGCGTTGCAGATGCCCCGTTCATACCCGTCGGGCTCAAACGATAGACGGTCAATTGCCCGGCCAAAAGGATAGATTCCAATTGGGAAAGTAGGTTTGCATAAAAGTACCTTCAGAATGTGACAAACAAATGGGATGGTTAAACGTTTTATCCCGTCTACCCTGCGGTTTTTTACCACTTGCCTAAATGACGAACGCATAACCTCTGATAAAGGTTTTACTAAAGGAGTACCAACGTTTATCAATGCGCCGTGGTGGCGCCGGGCCAGGAGGTAACATCATGTTCCAGGCTGGAGATGTCGTCGAGACCGATTTCGAAGGATTTCTGAAGCTGCTGCGTTCCAAGACGCGCGCTTTCGTGTCGATCAACGATCACGAGTACTACATCACGCACACCGATGGCTATTGGCGTGTTCAGGATTGCGAGGCCCTCAACGACAAGGGCCACTTTACTGACTGCTCCGAGCTGGTCAACACGGTCTGCGAGGTCGTCGAGCTGCCGTGGATTGCCGGCAAGAGCCTGCATGACAGCTTCTCGGGCGCTACGGTCTATGAAGCCGTCGCCGCTTAACAGGCAATAAAACTCGATTTTCACGTGACCGCTGGCGCCGCCCCCGCGCCGGCGGTCTTTTTCTGCCGATAGGCCATAAAAGTGCACGCATTTGCGGAGAGCCTGTTGACGATAGTCAAAACTCGGACTAATCTAGAGACACAAAATTGGTCAAAAATCGGACAATTGAATGGTGGGATAGATGAATAGTGCGGTTGCGCTGGTCGACTTCGACCGGTTGCTCAATGGACTCGACCATATCTATTCGGAGTTCTCGCGCGCCTGCGGCCTTTCGGACTGCGCTTACTGGATGCTCGTCGATACCAGCACGGCGGGCGGCAGTATTGCCGTAAGCCGTCTGACAAGCGAATGGTTCTACAGCAAGCAGACCATCAACTCGGCAATTAAAACCTTGACGGCGCGGGGCTTCGCAACGTTGGAGTTTGCCGAAGGCAGTCGTAAGAACAAGGTTGTGAGCCTGACCGAAGAGGGCAGGCGATTTGCCGAGCGTTATGCGCTGCCGGCACTCAAGGCCGAGCAGCGGGCCTTTGGCGCGCTTGAGCCGTGTGAGCAGCGCGAGATTATGCGCTTGATCGGCAAATTCTCTCAGGTGCTCGGCGAGGAGTGCGAGACATTTAAGCAGCATATCGCTGCCGAGAGCCAAGCCGAGAATCAAGGTGAGGGGGAGTCGTGCGACTGCTAATGAGGTTTTTGAAGCCCTATCGAGGGCTTGTCGCAGTGACGCTGCTGGTGCTGCTGGTGGATAACGTCGGTACGCTGCTGGTTCCCACGATGCTGGCGAACATGGTCAACACCGGTATTACCACGGGCGATGTCGACTACATTTTACGCAACGGCCTATACATGTTTATCGCGACCAGCATGGCTAGCGGCGGCACGGTGCTGGGCTGCTATCTTTCGGCGCGCCTGGCCGCCAACGTGGCTTGCGATATCCGCAATGCCGTGTACGACAAATCGCTCAAGCTCGCGGCCAGCGATTTTGAGCGCTTTGGCACCGGATCGATGATCACGCGCTCGCTCAACGACATCAACGTGATTCAGCAGGCGATTCTGCAGACGATTCAGCTGGTGCTGCCCGTGCCGTTTTTGGCTGTGGCGGGCATCATCTTCGCCTGGTTTATCGATCCCGCCATGGGCACGCTCCTGGGCGTAGTCGTTGCGATTGTGCTGGTGGCGGCGGTCTTTACGGTTGCCAACGCGGCGCCGATTTTTATGCGCCTACAGGGCTTTATCGACCGCATGAACGTGGTGCTGCGCGAGAATATTGTGGGCGTGCGCGTCATCCGTGCGTTTAACAAGGA
>NZ_JBCPDN010000042.1:0-20796 GCF_040915425.1 Collinsella aerofaciens
GACCCGTACCCGTTCTGGCTGGATTAATGGATGGAAACGGGTGTTCTATCGGGACACACATTTTGTCCTATAAGCCTTTATTGCGCGTTGGGCGGGCTTGCAAACCGTTCGGACGCTAAAACGAACCGACCGCGCCTTCGCGTTGCCGAGGGTGTTCATAAGTGGATAGTATGGGCTTACTTATTACAACGTGTGCCGCGTCCGGGAAGCGCGGTGCCGCTCATTGGGAGGAACAACATGAAAAAGAAGCTGCTGCTTGCGCCCCTCATGGCCGTCTTGGTTGCATGCGTGGTCGTGCTTTCCGGCTGTGGAGGTCCTTCGGTTGAGGAGCTCATCACCGAGGATCTTACGACGCAGTTTGACGAGGTCAAGAACGGTGGCGACGACTTCCTCTCTGGTCTGGAGGAAGCTTCGGGCGACGAGTTCGAGCAGCTGGGTATCGATCCCAAGGAGTATGCCAAGACCTATCTCGAGGGCTTTGACTACAAGATCGGCGACGTGACGGTCGACGAGGACAAGGGTGTCGCGACCGCCGAGGTCTCTATCACCTGCAAGTCTATGAACAAGATCGTCGAGGACTTCTCCACCCAGTATCAGGAGAAGGTCGCCGCGCTTGACACGGTTCCTTCCGATGACGAGCTGTACAAGATGGCCGGTCAGGTTATGGTCGATGTGACCAAGGCCACCGAGCCCAGGAAGACCACGGTTATCTTCAAGTACACCTGCAACGACGACGGCGAGTGGTCTGCCGACGACTCCGTCAACTCCGAGATGATGGATGCAATGCTGAGCTAGTTCGTTGCGGCGTTTTACCAAACGCCGCAACTGCTCGACGTTGCGCGGGCACCAGAGCGACAACTTGTCATTCAAAGAGGACGGTATGACCAGAAGGTCTATGCCGTCCTCTTTTCATGCCAATTTGTTCGCTCTGGTGTCCGCTCGCTGTCCGTCCTCTACCTGCGGCGTTGCCATTGTTGGGGTAGTCGTTGGGGCGTTCTTGTCTGACTAGTCGTTTAAGAACGTCCCCAACGACTACTTTCCGCGCAACAGCATTGTCGCAGCTGCGTTAAGCAGTGTCGCTCGTTACTCGCCCAGCACCAGCGCCGCGAGCTCTGCCTGGGTGTCCACCACGTAGTCGGCGCCGGTGGCTTCCAGCTCTGCGCGGCCGCGGAAACCCCAGCTGACGCCCGCACTCTTAAGGCCGGCGTTGTGGCCGGTCAGGATATCGACATTGGAATCGCCTACGTAGAGCGTGGTCGCCGGGTCGGCGCCTAGCTCTTCCATCACATGCAGCGTGACGGGTGCTTCGGGCTTGGGCGGAAACGCATCGACACGGCCCTGTACCAGCGCAAAACGCTCGGAACCAAAATACTTCTCGATAAGCGGAGCCGCCGAGATGTGGTCCTTGTTGGTGAGCACGGCAAGCTGCACGCCCGCGGCGCGCAGACGGTCGAGCATCTCGATCGTGCCGGCATAGGGGGCAGTGTGGTCCTCCTTGTGATCGCCGTAGTAAGCCCTAAACTCGGCAAGCGTCTGCTCAAACATGCGGCCGTCGCCCGCGTACTCGGCGGGCATAAAGCGCTCAACCAGCTTGAGCATGCCGTTTCCCACCTTGTAGCGGTACTCGTCGACGGCAAACGTAGGCCAGCCGTGCGTCTCGCAGGTATGGTTGCCGGCGGCCGCCAGGTCCTCGAGCGTGTTGAGGATGGTGCCGTCCAGGTCAAAGATCACATGGGAAAAAGCTGCTGCCATGGGTGCTCCTGCCGCTTGAGTTGTAAAACGCACCCCATGATACTGGGCATGCGTGCCGGGCATGTTTGGAATCTGAATATCTTTAATAGCCCTGAGCCTTTGTCGTTAGCAAATTCTCGGCAGCTGCTCTCCTACGAGCATGTCGAGGATGCGGGTCGAACCCCAGCCGGTGCGCACGCGCACGGCGGGGCGGGCGCCCTCGGCAAGTGGCAGCACGCGGCCGATAATCGCGGCGTTCTCGCCGTAGCGGGCGGCGCGCATGGCGGCCAGCGCCGCATCGGCTTGCTCGGCCGGCACGACGGCAACCATCTTGCCCTCGTTTGCCACCTGCAGCACATCGTAGCCGAGCATCTCGCAGGCGGCCTGCACGTCGGGACGCACGGGTACGGCATCCTCGTCGACCTCCATGGCAACATTGCTGGCCTGGGCAAACTCGTTGAGCGTGGACGCCAAGCCACCGCGCGTGGGGTCGCGGAAGCAGCGTGTGTCGGGTGCTGCGGAAAGCGCATCGGCAATCAGGTGGTTGAGCGGCGCGGCGTCGCTTTCGATGGTGCTCGAAAACGCCAGACCCTCGCGCTGACTCATGATGGCGATGCCGTGGTCGCCCAGTGTGCCCGACACCAGGATGACGTCGCCGGGCCGGCAGTTTGCGCCACTGAGCGCCACGCCCGCGGGTACCTCGCCCACACCGGCGGTATTGATATAGACGCCGTCTGCCCCGCCGCGCTCGACCACCTTAGTGTCGCCCGTGATTATGGACACGCCCGCTTCGTGCGCCGTTTCGGCCATCGTCTGCACAATCTGGTGGAGCTTATCCATGGGATAGCCCTCTTCGAGGATGAAGCCGCACGATAGGTAGCGCACGTTGGCGCCCGAGGTCGCGACGTCGTTGACGGTTCCGCACACGGCGAGGCGGCCGATGTTGCCACCGGGGAAGAACTGCGGCGAGACTACAAAGCTGTCGGTCGACATGGCGATGCGCCCGCTCGCGGGCAGCGTGGCGACGCCGGCGTCGTTGCCTTCGAGCAGCTCGGGCGACCCAAAGGCATCCAAAAAGACCTCATCGATGATGCGTTTCATCATCTGGCCGCCGGAGCCGTGGCCCAGCAGGACGGTGCTATCGGTAACGCTATGGGACATATCGAAAACTCCAATCGTGGGTGGTGCCGGTGTGCGGGTGTGTCCGGGCTAGTCGCGGTAGCGGTAGTACGCCGCGCAGCTGCCCTCGGAGCTCACCATGCACGGGCCGACGGGGTGCTCGGGCGTGCAGGTGCGGCCAAAGAGCGGGCAGTTGCTCGGCGTAATGGCCCCGCGCAGCACGTCGCCGCAGCGGCATCCGCGTGGCTCGACTGTCGCCTCAACGGGCACATCAAAGCGGGTACGGGCATCAAAGCGCGTGAATTCGGGACGAATGGCGAGCCCCGAAGCCGCAATCGACCCCAATCCGCGCCATGTGGTATCGCACGGCTCAAACACCTGCTCGACCAGCTGGCGCGCCACGGGATTGCCGTCTGCGTTGACGCCACGGCGGTAGGCGTTGTCAATCGCGGGCTGCCCCTCAACAACCATCTGGACCAGCATGCAGATACCCTGCAAGATGTCGACCGGCTCAAATCCCGTTACCACGCCTGGAGTCTTAAACTCGTCGACCAAAAAGCCAAAGGGGGCCAAGCCCGTGATGGTGGCGACGTGGCCCGGCAGGATAAAGCCGTCGATGGTGGTCTCGGGGTCGTTGGCGATGGCGCGCAACGCCGGCGGCGTGGCCTTGTGGGCGCAATAGACCGAGAAGTTCAAAAGCCCGCGCGCCTCGGCCTCCAAGATGGCGGCGGCGATGGTGGGCGTCGTAGTCTCAAAGCCCACGCCCATAAAAATGACCGGGCGATCAGGGTTTTGCTCGGCAATGTCGAGCGCGTCGAGCGGGGAATAGACGATACGGATATCGCGCCCCGCCGCCTTTTGCGCAGCGAGCGAGGTGGATGATCCGGGCACGCGCATCATGTCGCCAAAGGTGGTGATGATGGCGCCGTCTATGTTGGCGAGCGCGATTGCGTGGTCGATGTCGCGGTTGGCGGTGACGCAGACGGGGCAGCCCGGGCCGCTCAGCAGCTTGAGCCCGGCCGGCATAATGGAGCGAAAGCCATAGCGCCCGATGCTCACGGTATGCGTGCCGCAGACTTCCATAAGGTTGATGGTGCGGTCGCCGACAAGCTCATGAATGCGCTCGATGAGCTCGCGAGCCAGCTTGGGATCGCGGAATGCCGAGAAATCGATACCGGAGCGCGCCGGCTGCTCGGGCGCCACTAGTAAGCCTCCGCCGGGTTGGTGGTCAGCTGGTCTTCTTCGACCAGCTCGGACATGGCATTAACAAGCTCGAGCGTTTCCTGTGCTTCCTGCTCGTCGACAATCTGGATGCCAAAGCCGGCGTGTACGAGAATATAGTCGCCAACCTGCGCCGTCGGCACGAGTCGCAGCGACACGGGGCGCTCGATGCCCATCATGTCGACGGTGGCCTTGAGGTCGTCGTCGCGTTTGACTACTTTACCGGGAACGGCAAGGCACATATTGTTCCCCTTTTATACGCTTTGCGCTGGACGGGCGCTCAATAATCCATCAGTTGATGGTAGCGCTCGCGGGCGCTGCGGGCAAACGCGCTACACCTGTGAGACGGCGGCTTGCGGGCTGGCCGAACAGCCTATTGTGGCGCGACCTGTGCGAGGCGAGTGCGTGCGACTGCTGCCTGACCGTAGGCGATGCAGCCGTCATTGACGGGTACGGTGTGGGGGACAAGGACAGTAAAGCCTGCGCTTTTGAGCTCGCGGGTGAGAAGCTGAAGCAGAAGTCGGTTCATGAACACGCCGCCCGAGAGCGCGACGGTGTCGATGCCCTCGTGCACGCAGATATCGCTGGCGATGCGCGCCGAGGAGCGCGCGACGGCGACATGGAAATCGAGTGCGAGCCTGTCGGCGGGCGCTCCGGCTTCAATTCCTCCCAAAAGTGCCTCAAAGAGCGCTTTCTGGTCCAGAACATAGGGGCCGTCCAGCCACGATGGGCCAGATGCGAAATAGCCGGCGTTGTCGTCGGGAAAATGGGCGATTTCGTTGTCGAGCGCGCGCCAGGCGGCGGCTTCGAGTTCTATGGCGGGTTCGCCCTCGTAGGTTGCCTTGTCGCAGATGCCCAGAATTGCTGCCGCGGCATCAAAGAGACGCCCCATGCTGCTGGTACGCGGGCTGTTGATGCCGCGCTCGATCATGGTGGCTGTCACGCTGCGCGTTTGTTCGTCGAGGCTGTCCAAAAGCCGAGCGGCACCTGGGTGCTCGAGCAGGCCGAGCTCACTGAGCAGGGCAAAGGCGTTGCGGCGGGCGTCGCGCACGGAGGCCGCCCCGCCGGGGAGCGCCCAGGTGCGCAAATGCGCGGCGCGTTCAAAGCCGCCAAGGCTGGCAACAAGAAACTCGCCGCCCCAAATGGTCCCATCGGTGCCGGCGCCGGTGCCGTCAAAGGCGATGCCAAGGACGCGCGCGTCGGTTGTAAGCTGGCCCGCGGCGATGGCCTCGGCCATTACGCTCGCGATATGCGCATGATGGTGCTGCACCTCGACGAGCGGCAGATTGCATTTTCGCGCCTGCTCGCGCGCCCACTGGCCCGATAGATAGCTGGGGTGTACATCGCAGGCCAAGGCGGCGGGCGCCAAATCAAAGAGATCTTCCAAGCGCGTGCGCGCGGCGTTCCAGGCATCGAAGGTCCCGCCGTTTTCAACATCGCCGATATGCTGCGACACAAAACAGGGCGCCTCGCCGTTCGTCCCTTCACGTGTGAGCGCAATCGTGGCCTTTTGTTGTGGCCCGCAGGCGAGCACGCAGGACGGAGCGCCGTCGAGCGCCGGCAACGGCAGCGGCTGGGGTGCATATCCCCGAGCGCGGCGCACGGGCATAACGGCGCCGTCGACCATGCGCACCACGGAATCGTCATAGCGCGAGAGAATCGCGCGGTCGTTACCGAGCAACGCGTCGGCGATGCCGGCGGCAACGAGGTGTTCCCAGGCAAGGTCGTCGTCGGTCTCGATGGGTTCTTCGCTCAGGTTTCCGCTGGTCATGACGAGCGCGTGCATACCGCAGACTTCTGCCGCGGCAAGCAACAGATGTTGAAGCGGCGTATAGGGGAGCATGACGCCGAGCTCGGGCAGGTCGTGCGCGACAGATGGCGCGAGGGCGAGGATGTCGGGGGAACCGTCGTTGTCCTCGCTAACAGTGCGCCGGCGCAGCAGCACGATGGGGCGGATACTGCCGGCGAGCAGATCGCGTTCAGCATCGTCGATATGACACAGGCGCTCGGTATCAGCAAGACTACGTACCATGACGGCAAGTGGTTTGTTGCTGCGGCGTTTGCGACGGCGCAACTCGGCCACCGCCTGCTCGTTGGCAGCGTCACAGGCTAGATGGAATCCGCCCAGGCCCTTGATGGCGACGATGCCACCGCTGGCCAGCAGCTCAACGCAGCGCTCGATGATAGCGTCGCTGGCCTCGCGTGTGGTGCCGACGGCCGGTGTCGCGGACGAATTCCCGCACGCATTGCCGTTTACAGCCTCGCGCCACGTAATATGCGGCCCGCAATCAAAGCAGGCATCGGGCTGCGCGTGAAAACGCCGGTCGAGTGGGTCGACATACTCCGCAGCGCACTTGGGACACATGGGAAAACAATCCATCGACGTGGCCGCTCGGTCATAAGGCAGCGATCGGATGATGGTAAAGCGTGGGCCGCAGTTAGTGCAGTTGATAAAGGGGTAGTGATAGCGTCGGTCGGCGGGATCGAACAACTCGCGCAGGCAATCGTCACAGGTGGCGATATCGGGCGAGACGAGCGTCGTGTGCGCGGTCTGGTCCTGCGACGCCACAATGTGAAAGCCCTGCTCATCGGCAGCGCTCCAGCCGCCAGGCTCCAAATCCGCAATATCGACTCGCTCAACGCGAGCTGCCGCAGGCGCATGCTCAGAAAGCGCGGCAACAAAAGCATCGAGCGCATCGGCCAAAGCGTGCGCCTCGATATGCACGCCGTCGCCCGCATTGAGCACCCATCCACAAATGCCATGTGCCATGGCCTCGCGATACACAAACGGTCGCATGCCAACGCCCTGCACAATGCCCGTCACATGAATATGCACATGCCGCATGCGACACCCCTCATCAAAACCGACCAAAAAGGGACAGGTTTATTTTGGTAGGTAAAACTTCTAAACCTGCCAAAACAAACCTGTCCCTATTTGGCAGGTGCGCTGCGGGAAATCCCGCTACAGCCCCAGGCTCTGCTTGGTGGCGGCGCACGTGAGCTCGCCGTGCTTAACGCCGCGCAGGCCCAGCAGGCGGTCGGCTAGTTCGTAGACGCGCTCGCCGCGACCCTTGAGCGCCAGGATTTCCAAGCAGTTGTGGTGATCCAAATGCACGTGCATCGTCGATACGATCTCGTCGGTGTAGTCGTGCTGCACCTCGTCCAGGCGGCGCGTCAGATCGCCGGTGTGATGGTCGTAGATCATGGTGAGCGACCCGATAACGTGCTCATCGGGCGTGCGCATCTGCTCTTTGGCGATCGAGGCGCGAATCAAATCGCGCACGGCCTCGGAGCGGTTGGCCACGTCGCCGCGGCGCGCGATCTGCTCGTCAAAACGGCGCAGCAGGTCGTCGGGTGCGGTAACCGAAAAACGGACCAGCTCGGAGCCGGAGCCACTACAGTGGCAGCCCGCGTCACCGTCCGCCCCGTGCGGATGCTCGTGCTCGTACTCGCAACAGTGCTCGTGTTCGGCCACCTTACACCAGCTTCACGGAGCCGACGGAGTTGTGGTCGGCCTCGATGGCTTCCTCGTAGCCCTCGAGCGCGTCATGCGCCTCGTGGAGCGCGGCCATGGCGGCCTCGAGCTTGGCGCCGATGCGCTCCATGTCAAAATTCTCGGTCGCATGCAGCAGCTGATGGCTCCACTCGTGAGCGAGCTCGATGGTGTCGTCGACCTGCTTGACGCTCATGGCAAGCTGGCTCATGTTCATTCCAACATCATGCATGGGAAATCTCCTTTTGTATGGGGCAGTTCAGTGGTTCAGATTTTACTACGCCCGCTCTGCGCGCAGCTGCATAAGAAAACGGGTACGAGTCTGTGCGACCCGCACCCGTTCACTGGGGGCTGTTTGTGACTACCATACTATCCGTGGTTGCACTCGGTGCATTCAGAAGTCCGGCGAGCGGCGTAAAAGCGCTCATGGACGGCAGGCAGACGGCAACATGTAACAAGCGTATTACAGATGCTTCTCCAGCAGCGCCTGCAGCCTCGCCTTGGGCAGAGTGCCAACCGAGCGGTCAATCTCCTCGCCGTTCTTAAACACAATCAGCGTGGGGATGCTCATGACGCCATACTTCATGGCCAGGTCCTGGTTGTCGTCGACGTTGCATTTGGCAACGGCAAGCTTGCCCGCCAGCTCATCGGCAACCTCGTCAACGATGGGCGAGAGGGATCGACAGGGCCCGCACCACGGTGCCCAAAAATCGACCAGCACGGGCAGACTGTCGTTAACGATGGAATCGAAGTTCTCGGGGGTAATCTGATTAATGTCAGCCATGGTGACCTCCATAATGCGACGCGGCTCGGCCGCGTAAAACTCAGTACGACCGTGCTTATACCCAGCCGCCCGCAAAGCAACCACTCGCGGGCGGCTCTTTTATATAATGGTGGGCACGCAAACGATTGGAGAGCGCATGCCCACGTCACAAAGCCAGAAAAAAGAAGCCATCGCCCAGGCGACCGAGCAGGAGCTCGCATCGCTCGCGGGTCGTGGCGTGCGTATCGCGGGCAACGCGTGCTCGCCGATCGTGCTGGTCAAAGGCGATCTGGACGAGGCCGAGCGTTCGGGTGGCGAGCTTGCCGCCGGCCCGGATGGCGCGGCGTTGCGCAAGGCGCTTGGGGCCATCGGCTACGCGCCCGAGGATTTTTGCGTGCTGGCAAGCGTCGCCGGCGTGGGTGATGAGACGGTCGCGGTGGGCGAGACTCTGCCGTGCGAGCTGTTCCGTGAGGCGCTTGAGGCTTTGGACCCCGAGGCGGTGCTGCTGCTCGACAACAACGCGGCTGACGCCATGCGCGAGACCTACGCCGATATGCTCGTGGCGATCGATGACTTCGACACCGCCATGCTCAAGCCCGGCCTGGTCGCCCATGTGCAGGGCCGCCGCGTGCTCGCGCTCGATGGCTTTGAGGCGGCGCTGACCGACAAAGCGGCCAAGCAGCGCATGTGGGCCTACATCAAGCAGCTGACCCCGGCGGCCGCTCCGCTGTAGCGGATTGGCGCCGGTGAGCGATTGCCTGGCGGGCAAGACACGCCGCGAGATCGGCGCCGCACTTCTACATCACAGCGCGCAGCTCAAACCGATCGCCGTTAATGCGGAACTGACAGTTGCCGTTCATGCGCTCCACGGCAAGTTTGATGCTCTTGGTGCCAAAGCCGTGGCCCGCATGCCGGGTCACGGGCATGCCGTCGAACATGCGCGGCGCGCGGTCAAACGTGTTGGAAACTAACAGCAGCAGCTGGCCGTCCTCTAATCGCAGGTCAAAGTCGACGAATCGCTTTCCCTGGGGCGCGGCGCTCGCGGCGGTGATAGCGTTTTCCAAGGCATTTGAGAGCACGCTAAACAGGTCGGCGTCACCTACGTGGATGGTTTCGGGTACGGCGGCGCGCAGGTTGGCGGTAATGCCGTTTCTATTGATATCCGAGTTAAATGACGAAAGCGCGATGTTTACGGTCTCGTTGGCGCAGAAGCGGCGTACGGCGGTGCGGTCGCCGGCTTCGCAGAGTTCGTCGATGCGTTTGAGCGCCTCGTCGGTGTGCCCCTCTTCAATTAAAGCGGCCAGGCCGCGTAGAAAGTGGCGCATGTCGTGGCGAAGAATCGACAGCTCGCGCCCAGATTGACGCCAAGCCTCGAGCTCTTTGATGGCGGCGCTGTCGCGGGTTTCGAGCATCCAGCGCTCTCGCTCGGCGGTTTCCTTTTCTTCGTATTCGCGCAGGTAAACGGCAAGAAACATAAGATAGAAGGCACAGAGCGCAAATGCCAAAAACTCAACCGTCACCACCGAGCCCGAGTGGAACAGTGTGGTGTAGACGTTGGTGGCATAGTCAAAGACGTAATAGACGAGCGGCAGGATTAAAAGGATGCCCAGCTCGGTGGTGCTTTTAATCGCCAAGCACGGACCGATGTCGCCGGCCCAATGCAACAGGACGGCAAAGACGGCGAGTGTGGTCGCGATGCGCGCCAGATAGTACGCGATCTGAGAATCGGTTGCGGCAAATGCGGCGATGCCCATCCAATTGCTGAACTGGCAGCTCAGATAGGCACTCGTAATGCCGAGCACGGCAAGCAGCGGGCTCAGGCGGTAGCGCGCGCACAAATAGATGACGAGCGGCAGATGCACGACGAGCGGATATACCTGGCGGGCAAAAAGCTCGCCGCCGATGGCATTGGCGAGGCCAAATGCGTATCCGGTCACGGCACCGACCAACACCAGTTCAAGCGCATGACGCCGGTTGATCTCGACACCGCACAGCGCCGCCGAGGCAAAGACACCAAAGAGCAGCGTCGTGGCGTGGTGGATTGCCCAAAGGACCATTTCGACCGAGGAGACCATCAGTGTCTCCCACCCTCAAAGCGCATCGCAAAGTAGGCGTCTTGGAATCCCTGCTTGCAACTGCGCGAAAGCGGGATGCACGCGCCCGAGCGCATGACGATGTCCGTGCGGTCAAAGTGATCGATATTGCGCAGGTTGACCTGGTAGCTGCGGTGGCATTTAAAGAAGACTGCGTTTTGCTCCAAGCGGTCCTCGACGCTGCGGAACGACTCGAGTGCCTCGATATCGCGTCCGTCGCGCAGGTGGAAGACCACGTGCTTGTTGCGCGCCTCGGCATATTCGATGTCGGACAGGCGCAGGGCGTGGTAGCCAAAGGAAGTTTTGATCACGAGCTCGTCGGTTGCCGCCGGGCGCATGCTCGAAAGCTCGTCGAGTAACTGCGCCAGGCGTTCGTAAGTCACGGGCTTGAGCAGATAGTCGAAGGCGCGGACCTCGTAGGATTCCAGCGCGAACTCGGGCGACGAGGTGAGGAACACCAGGCGCACGGCGGTGTCGGCCTGGCGCAGTTCGCGTGCGGTGTCCATGCCGTTGACGAGCGGCATGATCATGTCGAGCAGAATGATGTCGGCGCGCGATGCGGCATGGCGGGCCAGCAGGTCCTCGCCGCGTGTGACGAGCGCAACATCGACCGCCGTGCCCGTCTCGGTCGACCAACGGTCGATCATCCGGTGCAGTCTATCTAGAAAAGCGACATCATCGTCGCAGGCAATAATCTTGAGCATTCGGCCCCCTTAAGTAGTTCGATTTTGCCACATCGGGTACGCGCCGCTTGCGGGGGTGCGGACCGTTTGCGCCCCACGGCGTGCAACTCGCGCCAAGCGGTATTGCGGTGGCGAAAGATGCCTCCTGCGCCATCGAGAGCTCAGCTATCCTCAGCTTGCCAGTTCGAATATGGACCTGCCGCATGATTGAATCTTTATTTCAACTTTACACCTAGGTTTACAGCTGTCTTGTCAGCTGTAAACCTAGGTGTCATACTAAAGCCCCAAGATTCGCCAAAAGAGAGGGGCCTTGATGGCACAGAGCGCGAACATGGATGCGTCGGAGCTTGCACGCGATATCGCGGCCGGCTTGGCATCGGCAACGACGGCAACGGAGCGTGCGGCACTGGTGCCCGCAGAGCTCGTCGAGGCCATTCAGCAACTAAAAACCCAACGTGACGCGGTGATCCTGGCGCACTATTACGTGGCGCCCGAGGTCCAAGCCGTTGCCGATTACGTCGGCGATAGCTTCTACCTGGCAAAGCTCGCCAAGAGCCTGCCGCAGCAGACCATCGTGTTGTGCGGCGTGGAGTTTATGGGCGAGAGCGCCAAGCTGCTCAATCCCACTAAGACCGTGCTGCTGCCCGAGCCGGGCGCAGACTGTCCCATGGCGCACATGGTCAAGCGCGAGACGGTTGACGCGGCGCGCGCCGAGTACGGCGACGACCTGGCCGTGGTGTGCTACGTCAACTCCACGGTCGAGATCAAGAGCTGGAGCGACGTGTGCGTCACCAGTTCCAACGCCGTTAAGATCGTGTCCGAGCTGCCGCAGCAGCATATCCTGTTCATTCCCGACCAAAACCTGGGACGCTTCGTAGCCGAGCAGGTGCCGCAAAAGCACGTCATCCTCAACAACGGCTACTGCCCACGCCATCACATCATCACCGTCGAGCAGATCGTCGACGCGACGGAGGCCCACCCCGACGCGCTCGTGCTGGCGCATCCTGAGTGCAAGGCCGACGTTCTGGCCGAGGCCGACTACATCGGCTCCACCGCCGGCATCATCAAGTATGCCGAGGAGTCCGACGCGAGCGAGTTCATTATCGTGACGGTCCGCGGCGTGCTCTACGAGCTCGAGCGCCGCTGCCAGGGCACCGGCAAGAAGTTCTACTTCCCCGTGGTGCAGCCCACCTGCGTCAACATGGATCTCATCACGCTCGAAAAGCTCGTGCGCTGCCTGGAGACGGGCGAGGGCGAGGTGCAGATCGGCGTCTCGGACGAGGCAGCAGACCAGGCCAAGCTCACGCTCGACCGTATGCTCGAGTACGCAGCACGCTAGAACAATGTTGCATGAGGGACGGTCCCTTATGTCACATTCAAGGGAGAGGATTCCTGTGGAAACCAAGCAATACCCCGATATGGAGTGCGACGTCGTCATTGCCGGCTGCGGCGTGGCGGGTCTGTACGCGGCCCTCAATCTGCCGACGAGCACGCGCGTGATCATGCTCTCCAAGGGCGCGGTCGATGAGTGCGATTCGATGCTCGCGCAGGGCGGCATCTGCGTGCTGCCCGAAGGCTCGGACTACGATGCCTTCTTTGAGGACACCATGCACGCCGGCCACTACGAGAACCGCCGCGAGAGCGTCGACATCATGATTCGCTCGAGCCGCTCGGTCATCAACGACCTGCTAGCGATGGGCGTGGATTTTGAGCGCAAGGCCGACGGCAGCCTCAATTTTACCCGCGAGGGCGCGCACAGCCGTCCGCGCATTGCCTTCCATGCCGACATTACGGGCAAGGAGATCACGACCAAGCTGCTCCAGGCCGTTCGCAAGCTGGACAACGTGCAGATTTTGGAGCACGTGGCCATGACCGACATCCTGACCGCTGAGCGCGATGACGCCACGGTGTGCACCGGCGTCGTCGCCGTAGCCGTGGAGGAGGACAACTCGGTTCGCCCCGCCGACGAGCTGGCAAATGCCGCTGAGGGCGTGCATGCCGGTAAGCCGTTTAAGATCCATGCCCGCCACACGCTGTGGGCGACGGGCGGCATTGGCGGCGTCTACGACCACTCGACTAACTACCCGCAGCTCACGGGCGACGCCTGCTACATCGCTCAGGAGCATGGCATTAAGATGGAGCACCTGGACTACGTGCAGATCCATCCCACGGGTCTGTTCTCGCCGCAGCCGGGTCGCACGTTCCTGATCAGCGAGAGCTGCCGCGGCGAGGGCGCGATTTTGCTCAACGCCGCCGGCGAGCGTTTTACCGACGAGTTGCAGCCGCGCGACGTTGTCGCCGCCGCCATCCGCGAGCAGATGAAGCAGGATGACACCGAGCACGAGTGGCTGAGCTTTGCCCCCGTCGAGCGCGACGTGGTGACCGGGCACTTCGCCAACATCCGCGCGCGCTGCCTGGAGGACGGTCGCGACATCCTGGATGAGCCCATTCCCGTTACGCCGACGCAGCACTACTTTATGGGCGGCGTGTGGGTCGACAAGGACGGCCGCACCTCGATGCCCGAGCTCTACGCCGCGGGCGAGACGGCCTGCAACGGCGTTCACGGCAAGAACCGCCTTGCTTCAAACAGCCTGCTCGAGGCGCTGGTCTGGGGTCGTCGCGCCGCGTGGTATATGCGTACCGGCGAGTCGCTGGCCGTGGAGCAGGCGGGCGATCCCGCGCTCGATGGCCGTCATCGCGCCCTGGGCGCCGACCCTCTGGCAATCGATGATTTGGCCCGTGCCGCCGGCACGCAGGCCGTGGAGGAGTAGACCATGAATCCCATTACCATGAAGCTCGTCGTCGATGATCTGATTCTGCAGGCCCTGCGCGAGGACATCACGTTTGAGGACGTGAGCACGGCGAGCGTGTGCCCCACGGCGCGTCCCGCCACGGTGGAGCTTATCGCCAAGGCCGACGGCATCATCGCCGGCCTGGATGTGTTCGCTCGCACCTTTGAGCTGCTGGATTCGCAGAGCTCGGTGCTGTTTGATGTTGCCGACGGTGACGAGGTGCATGCTGGCGACCACGTGGGTCAGGTGCGCGGCGATGCGCGTGTGCTGCTTTCGGGCGAGCGCGTGGCGCTCAACTACCTGCAGCGCATGAGCGGCATCGCTACCTATACGCACAGCATGGCCGCGGCGCTCGAGGGAACCAAGACCGTGCTCGTCGACACGCGCAAGACCACACCGGGCATGCGCGTGTTTGAGAAGGCGGCGGTTGAGATTGGCGGCGGCAGCAACCACCGTTACAACCTGTCGACGGCCGTCATGCTCAAGGACAACCACATCGATGCCGCCGGTGGCGTGACGCGCGCGATCGAGATGGCGCGCGCCCATGCATCGTTTACCACGACGGTCGAGAT
This sequence comes from Collinsella aerofaciens, assembly GCF_040915425.1. Classification (GTDB taxonomy): domain Bacteria; phylum Actinomycetota; class Coriobacteriia; order Coriobacteriales; family Coriobacteriaceae; genus Collinsella; species Collinsella aerofaciens_BW. The sequence goes on from NZ_JBCPDN010000042.1 coordinate 14,468, forward strand.
CGAGTGCGAGAACCTGGACATGGTGCGCGAGGCCGTGGAGGCCGGCGCCGACATCATCATGTTCGACAACATGACCCACGACGATATGGCTGCCGCGATTGAACTTATCGCCGGCCGCGCCAAGACCGAGTGCTCGGGCAACGTGGATGCCAGCAATATCCGCGCGCTTGCCGACCTGGGCGTTGACTTTATTAGCTCGGGCGCCCTGACGCACTCCGCGCCGATCCTCGACCTCTCGCTTAAGCACCTGCGTCTGCTGGACGGTAAATAATGAACGCCCGCGAGCGTCGCCGTGCCATCATGGCCGTGCTCGAGGGGGCCAAGGGGCCCGTATCGGGCAGCGCGCTTGCCCGCGAGGTGGGTGTGAGCCGCCAGATCGTGGTGCAGGACATCGCCCTGCTGCGCGCCGATGGGCACGATATCGTGGCGACCAACCGCGGCTACGTGCTGCAGGAGGCCCCCAGCAGCCCCGCCGTGCCTACGCGCTTGGTCAAGGTTCGCCACAGCGTGGAGCAGGCAGGCGATGAGCTCACGAGTATCGTCGACGCCGGCGGCGCCGTGCTCAACGTGATTGTCAATCACCGCGTGTACGGTAAGATTACGGCCGACCTGGACATCCGCAATCGTCGCGATGTCGAGCGCTATCTGCGCGATATCGAGAGTGGCAAGAGCTTTCCGCTGCTAACGGTGACGAGCGGCTATCACTTCCATCGCATTGCGGCGGAGGACGAACAGACCCTCGACGAGATCGAGGCCATGCTCAAGGAGAAGGGCTACCTTGCCGATTTAATGCCCTACGAGGATGATCTCTCGTAGCCGACGCCGCATCTATAAGTTGCGGTGAAATAGTTCCTAAAATCGGCATCCAAGACATAAAACAGGAACTATTCCACCGCAACTGCCAAGGGTCCCGCTCCAAATTAGCTGCCCACATATGCAAAAGGAGGCCTCCGCGGCGATGCGGAGGCCTCCTTTTTTTGTGCACGGTGTACTTTTGAGTGTGCAGTGGGGGAGTTGTTACTCCTCGACGATCTCGGTGATCGCGCCAGCGGGGCAAGCGTCCTGGCAAGCGCCACAGGCGACGCAGGAGTCCTCGTCAGCGACGGTAGCGACGTCCTGGAGCTCCAGAACGCCAGCGGGGCAGGAGTCGACGCAAACGCCACAAGCGATGCACTCGTCGGCATCAATTACGGGATGAGCCATGGTAGTTTCCTCTCTGTTGACCGACGCTACAGGCGATGCGCGCCGGTTTGATTCGGGCAAAAACATACCACGGGAGCGACCGTTTGCAATACCCTCTGGCCGGCATCTTCATACCGTTCGCCGAGTATGCCAAGGTTTACTAAAAAACGCGCAGGTGGGGCCGTTGAGCTGCGTAAATGTTAGCTAAAGGTGACTTGAAATATAGGGCGATTGAGCGTGCTTGCGGAAACCGCATCCCATTATTTTGTCGAAAAACGGGTTGCAGTTTCCGGTTAGGCCCGCTAGCGGAAAATGCGAGCCGGTATCAGCTCTCAAAACGGGATACGGTTTCCGGTTGAGCCTTCAGACGGAAACTGCGACCCGGAATCCACGCCCAAACCGGGACGAGCTTTCCGCAAGGCGGCCCTAGGCACCCCCGGACCCAAGCCTCAGCCATCTCTACATAGATCTCGATAGATTTGCCGAGAACTCAATTAGCGCATCTACCTGCGCATTTAAGAACCTAAACTCTCAGCAATAAGAAATCTTATATGAATTGACTTAGATTTTGTATATTCCGGCCCATAAGGGGATACACTACATCCTGAAAGACAAGCCGAAGCGCCGCGCGGCAGACCGCCGAGGCGGCGCGAACGCACAAGAGAGAGGGAATTTCTAATGGGCAAGATTCTTGGTATCGACCTTGGTACTACCAACTCCGCTATGGCCGTCCTCGAGGGCGGTTCTCCGACCATTATCGTGAACGCCGAGGGCGACCGCACCACCCCGTCCGTTGTTGGCTTCCGTGCTGACGGCGACCGCGTCGTGGGTAAGGCCGCTAAGAACCAGGCTGTCACCAACCCCAAGAACACCGTGTTCTCCATCAAGCGCTTCATGGGCCGCAAGTACTCCGAGTGCACCTCCGAGATCAAGACCGTGCCGTATGAGGTCAAGGAGGGCCAGGGTGGCCGTGCCGTCGTCGACATCGAGGGCAAGGATTACACCGCCGAGCAGGTGAGCGCCATGACGCTCGCCAAGATGAAGGCCGACGCCGAGAAGTATCTGGGCGAGACCGTCACCGACGCCGTCATCACCGTCCCGGCCTACTTCAACGACGCCCAGCGTCAGGCCACCAAGGACGCCGGTAAGATCGCCGGCCTCAACGTCAAGCGTATCGTCAACGAGCCGACCGCTGCTGCTCTGGCCTATGGCCTGGACAAGCAGGGCACCGACCAGCGCATCCTGGTCTTCGATCTGGGCGGCGGCACCTTCGATGTCTCCATCCTCGACCTCGCCGACGGCGTGTTTGAGGTTCTGTCCACCTCGGGCGACAACCACCTGGGCGGCGACGACTGGGATCAGCGCGTCATCGATTGGATGGCCGATAAGTTCCAGCAGGAGAACGGTGTCGACCTGCGTCAGGACCCCATGGCCCTGCAGCGTCTGAAGGAGGCCGCCGAGAACGCTAAGAAGGAGCTCTCCGCCGCTCAGCAGACCACCATCAACCTGCCGTTCATCACCATGAACCAGTCCGGCCCGCTGCACCTCAACTACACGCTGACCCGCGCCGAGTTCGAGAAGATCACCCGCGACCTGCTCGAGCGCTGCAAGCAGCCTGTCACCAACGCCCTGCGCGACGCCAAGCTTAAGCTCTCCGATCTGACCGAGGTCATCCTCGTCGGCGGCTCCACCCGTATGCCCGCCGTCCAGGAGCTCGTCAAGACCATGACCGGCAAGCAGCCCAACATGTCCGTGAACCCCGACGAGGTCGTTGCCGACGGCGCTGCCGTCCAGGGCGGCGTGCTCACCGGCGACGTCGAGGGCATCCTGCTGCTCGACGTTACCCCGCTGTCGCTGGGCGTCGAGACCATGGGCGGCATCATGACCAAGATGATCGACCGCAATACCACGATCCCGACCTCCAAGACCGAGGTCTACTCCACTGCTGCCGACAACCAGACCAGCGTCGAGATCAACGTGCTCCAGGGCGAGCGCGAGCTTGCCCGCGACAACAAGTCGCTCGGTAAGTTCCAGCTGACCGGTATCCCGGCTGCCCGCCGCGGCGTGCCGCAGATCGAGGTCACCTTCGACATCGACGCCAACGGTATCGTCAAGGTCTCCGCTAAGGACAAGGGCACCGGCAAGGAGCAGCAGATCACCATCTCCGGCTCCACTGCTCTGTCCGACGACGAAGTCGATCGTATGGTCAAGGACGCCGAGGCTCATGCCGAGGAGGACAAGAAGCAGAAGGAAGAGGTCGAGGTCCGCAACCAGACCGACAGCCTGTGCTACTCCACCGAGCAGACCCTCAACGAGCTCGGTGACAAGGTTTCCGCCGACGTGAAGTCCAAGGCCGAGGCCGCTATCGCCGACGCCAAGAAGGCGCTCGAGGGTTCTGACGTCGAGGCTATCAAGGCCGCCGGCGAGTCCCTGCAGTCCGTGGCCTACGAGCTGGCCCAGGTTGTCTACGCCGACGCTCAGCAGCAGACCGACGGTGCCGCAGGCGCCCAGCCTGCCGACGATGATGTTGTCGACGCCGACTACGAGGTTGTGGACGACGAGGACAAGTAATCATGTCCGCTCGTAAAGCTCGCACGGAGGCGGCCGCCGTTGGTGCCGCCCCCGTTGACTCTGAGGAGAAGGACGTGAAGATTCCCGTAGAGGCCGCAGACGATACCGAGGCCAACGAGGCCGCGGCCGCCGAGGCTGCCGAGAACCAGGTAGAGGATTCCAACAAGGAGGCGACGATGACCGAGGACGAGATGGTGGAAGCCGCTATCCGCGCCGGTGAAGAAGCCGCCGACAACGACTTTAAGCTCAAGTTCGAGCAGGCCCAAAAGGAGCTTGCCGACGTGCGCAATGAGCTCGATGCTGCGGCAGAGGCTCAGAAGGCCGCCGAGGACAAAGCAAAGGACGCTACCGAGCGCACCGCCCGTCTGCAGGCCGACTGGGAGAACTTCCGTCGCCGCACCGCAAACGAGCGCATCGCCGAGCGCGAGCGCGCGACCGAGAAGCTTGTCACCGCGCTGTTGCCGGTGATCGACGATATCGAGCGCGCGATCGACCATGCCCGCAGCCAAGAGCTTTCCGACGACTTTAAGCAGTTCGTCGATGGCGTTGACGCGGTACATGCCAAGCTGCTCGATGTGTTTGCGCACGAGGGCGTTGAGCCCATCGATCCCAAGGGCGAGGCATTCGATCCGCTCGAGCACCAGGCCGTGGGTCGCGTCGAGGACGCGTCGCAGTACGACGAGACCGTCAACGACGTGTACCAGAAGGGCTACCGCATGGCGGATCGCATCCTGCGTTCCGCGATGGTGACGGTGACCTACGGTGGCGAGAAGCGCCCCGCACCGGAGCCCGAAGCGGCGCCCGAGGATGCTGCGGCCGATACGGCCGAGAGCACCGAGGAGTAATTGAGAAGGGCCCCGGGGCAACACCCGGGGCCCTTTCTGGCCTAGTGCCATATGAAAGCATGAGCCGCCGCCCGCTGGGCGGCGGGTGAAACAGGAGAGGAGCTACGATGGCTGCAGGCAAAACCTTCTATGACATCCTGGGCGTATCCAAGAGCGCCTCCGACAAAGAGATCAAGAGCGCGTTTCGCAAGCTCGCGCAAAAATATCACCCCGATGCCGGCGGCGACGAGGCCAAGTTCAAGGAGATCAGCGAGGCCTACGAGACGCTTTCGGACGAGAAGAAGCGCAAAGAGTACGACCAGATGCTCATGTTTGGCGGCATGCCGGGCGCGGGCGGCGCGTATGGCGGCGGCTACGGTGCCGGCGCAGGCGCCAGCGGCTGGGGCGATATCTTCGACAGCATCTTTAGCGGCAACGGCGCCTGGGGCAGCGATTGGGGCTCGGGCTTTGCCGGGGCTGCGGGCGCTGCCGGTGCCGGCGCGGGCCGCAGCCGTGCTCGCAAGGGCGGCGACCTGTCGCTGACTGTCGACGTGACGGCCGAGGACGCGTTTCGCGGCGTGACGCACAAGGTCACCTACCGCATTCCCTCGACGGGCGAGCAGCAGACCATCACGGTCTCGGTGCCTGCGGGTGCGGTCGACGGCGGCAAGCTGCGCTACAAGCGTCGCGGCGAGTATGGCGTTGCCGGCGGCGAGCGCGGCGACCTGGTCGTGACCACGCACGTGGAGGAGCATCCACTGTTTAAGCGTAAAGGTGCCGACGTGACCATGGAGGTACCGGTCTCGGTCTATGAGGCGGCGCTTGGCTGCACGGTTGACGTGCCGACGCCCGGCGGTGCGACGGTTCGTCTAAAGGTGCCCGCGGGTACCCAGACGGGCAAGAAGTTCCGCTTTAAAGAGATGGGTGCGCCTGACGTTAAGCATCGCGGGCGCACCGGTGCACTGCTTGTCGAGATCAAGGTGCAGGTTCCCACGAACCTGTCCGATGACGAGCGCGATGCCATGACTAAGCTGCGCGAGGCCGACACGCGCGACTACCGCGAGAAGGTCAACCGTTACAAGGCGACATACTAGGGCGGGCGTGGCGCACGCCCGCGCCCACGGGCTTATGATGGACGATAACGAGACGGAAAGGGGTCAGGTAGCATGGCCGAGGACAATAGGAACAAACCGCTGTACATGATCAGCGTGGCGGCCGAGCTGACCGGCATGCATCCGCAGACTCTGCGCGTCTACGAGTCCAAGGGCTTGGTGAACCCCCAGCGCTCGGGCGGCAACACGCGTCTGTATTCGCGTGCCGATATCGAGCGCCTGGAGCTCATCAACCAGCTGACTGACGAGGGCATCAACCTTGCCGGCGTGGTGCGCATTCTCGATATGAAGGAGCGTGCCGAGGAGCGCGAGCGCGAGAACGAAAAGCTCCGCGCCCGCGTGCGCCAGCTCGAGGACGAGCTGCACGAGTACAAGATGCAAAAGAAGATCACCGCCCTGGCTCCGCGCGACGGCTCAGTCAACCCCGAGCAAGTCATGCGCAAGCTTTTGGGCGCCGGCGGGGATCTGTAGTTACGCGGTTTTGCCAAACCGCGTAACGGGCCGACGCTGCGCGCCGCCCAGAGCGACAATTTGTCATTCAAAAGGCAGGGCATGACCAGAAGGTCTATGCCTTGCCTTTTTCATGCCAACTTGTTCGCTCTGGACGTCGCTCGCTGTCCGTCCTCAACCTGCGATATCG
>NZ_JBCPDN010000043.1:0-20178 GCF_040915425.1 Collinsella aerofaciens
GGATAAGCTCCCACAGATGGGCCGCACGATCGGCCGTGCTATCCGTCAGTTCCGCGAGACGCAGGAAAAGATGACGGCCGTTGTTCAGTCCGAGATCATCGATCCGGTAAGCGAGGCCGCGTCGGCTCCGGTCAAGCCCAAGAAGGCTGCCGTCGACGACGATTCCGATGCGGACGAGGGCGCCGCCGAGACGGCTGCGTCCGCAAAGAAGGAGACCTTTGCCGAGCGCCGTGCCCGTCTTGCTGCCGAGAAGGCCGCGAGCGAGGGTGCTGCTGAGGGCGAAGGCGCTGCTGATGAGGCCGAGCCCGCCAAGGCCGAGCCTGCCGCCGCCGAGCCCGAGCTTGCTGCAGAGCCGGAGCCCGAGCCCGAGCCGGCAGAGCCCACGACGGCCGATCTCTACGCCCGTCGTCCCCGCAAGCGCAAGGCCGTCGTCGACCAGCTCGCTCGCGAGCTCGAGGCCGAGGACGACACCGCTGCCCCGAAGGGAGGCGATGAGTAATGCCTATCGGACCTGCGCGTATGCCGCTCTTCGATCACCTGGGAGAGCTCCGTCGCCGCCTGACCATCGTGGTCGTGTCGGTGTTTGCCGCCGCTATCGTGCTGTATTTCGCCACGCCTGTTGTGCTCGACATCCTGGAAGATCCCATCCGCTCCTTTGTGCCGGACGGTAAGTTCTACATCACTACCACGCTCGGCGGCTTTGGCTTGCGCTTCTCGCTGGCCATCAAGATGGCCGTTGTCATGTGCACGCCCATGATCATCTGGCAGATCTTGGCGTTTTTCTTGCCGGCGCTTCGCCCCAACGAGCGCAAGTGGGTCGTGCCCACGGTGCTCGCCTCGACGGTGTTGTTCTTCCTGGGCGCTATCTTTTGCTACTTCATCATCATCCCTGCAGGCTTTGAGTGGCTCATCGGCGAGACCTCGGCCGTCGCTACGGCGCTGCCCGACCTGGAGAACTATGTCAACATGGAGCTGCTCTTTATGATTGGCTTTGGTGTGGCGTTTGAGCTGCCGCTCATCATCTTCTACCTTTCCGTCTTCCATATTGTGTCCTATGCGGCCTTCCGCAGTGCCTGGCGTTTCGTGTACGTTGGCCTGCTTGTGGGCTCGGCTGTGATTACGCCCGACGGCTCGCCCGTTACGCTGGGCCTCATGTATGGCGCCCTGCTCTCGCTCTACGAGATTTCGCTTGCCATCGCCCGTGTGGTCATTACCGCGCGCGAGGGCAAGGAGGGCTTGTTTGTGAGCCGTCTGGACCTGTTTTCGGACGACGAAGAGGACGACGAGGAGTAAATCGGTATGCACGAGGTTGGCATTGTCAACGGCATACTCGATACAGTGATTCGCGCGGCGCGTGGGGCGGGGGCCTCGCGCGCCGTTTTGGTAACGCTGCGTATCGGGGATATGACCGAGGTCGTGCGCGAGGCGCTCGACTTTGCGTGGGAGACATTTCGTGACGAGGACCCGCTCACGCGCGGCTGCGAGCTTGCCGTGGAGGAGGTCCATCCACAAAGCGAGTGCTTGGACTGCGGTGAGGTCTTTGAGCACGACCGTTTCCATTGCCGTTGTCCCCAATGTGACGGCGCCAACGTGCGTCTGCTGCACGGCCGCGAGCTCGACATCGCCAGTATCGAAATCGAAACCCCCGACGATTAGCCCGCCAGCCACCTGGGGACGGGGTACAAAGGGGCTAAAGTAAGGAGCGCTAAGTATGGCCGAGAAAACGATTGATATCGCATCGCCGATTCTGTCGCGCAATGAGCGCCTGGCAGATCAACTGCGTCAGCGATTTAATGAGACAAACACCTATGTGATCAATGTGCTGTCAAGCCCCGGCTCGGGTAAGACAACCACGATTTTGGGCACCAACGAGCGCCTACGCGACAAGGCCGGCCTGCGCTGTGCCGTCATCGAGGGCGATATCGCCTCGGATGTCGACGCCATCACCATGAAGGAAGCCGGCATGCCCGCCATTCAGATCAACACGGGCGGCCTGTGCCACCTCGAGGGCAACATGATCATGGAGGCCGTCGACGCCTTCGACCAGGCTGTGGGTCTGGAAAACATCGACGTCATCTTTATCGAAAACGTGGGCAACCTGGTCTGCCCAGTCGACTTTGACCTGGGCGAGAACCTGTCCATCATGATCCTCTCGGTGCCCGAGGGCGACGACAAGCCCATCAAGTACCCGGGCATCTTCCAACACGCCGGCGCGCAGCTGCTCAACAAGGTCGACGTGGCCCCGGCTTTCGATTTTGACATGGATAGGTATACTAAGACACTCGATGACCTCAATCCGCAGGCGCCGCGGTTTGCCGTGAGCGCGCGCAAGGGCGAGGGCATGGATGCCTGGTGCGATTGGCTCATCGGGCAGATCGAGCAAGCAAGGGCGTAAGTCGGCCGCCACAAGCGCGGGCGCAGCCGCAGAGACACGAGATAGGAGCCTCTTTTGAAGCTCATCATCGCCGAGAAAAACGACGCCGCGCGTCAGATCGCCGAGCGTCTGTCCACGGGCAAGCCCAAAAAGGACAAGGTGTACAACACCGCCATCTACCGTTTTGAGTGGAAGGGCGAGGAGTGTGTGACGATCGGCCTTGCCGGTCACATCCTTGCGCCCGATTTTTGCGACAGCGTGCTGTTCGATAAAAAGCTGGGCTGGTATTCGGTCACCGAGGACGGCGAGATGCTGCCGGCCGACATGCCCGATGGCCTGGCTCGTCCGCCGTACGACACCAAGCGTAAGCCGTTCCTTGCCGACGGTATTTCCATCAAGGGCTGGAAGCTCGAGAGTCTGCCCTATCTTACCTGGGCGCCCGTCATTAAACTACCGGCTGAGAAGGAGCTCATTCGTTCGCTCAAGAACCTTGCCAAGAAGTCCGACAGCGTCATCATCGCCACGGACTTCGATCGCGAGGGCGAGCTGATCGGTTCGGACGCCCTCAACAAGGTGCGCGAGGTTGCGCCCGACCTGCCGGTCGCCCGCGCCCAGTATTCTTCGTTTACCAAGGCCGAGATCACGCAGGCCTTCGATAACCTCGTCTCGCTCGACCAGAACCTGGCCGACGCCGGCGAGAGCCGTCAGCACATCGACCTCATCTGGGGTGCGGTGCTCACGCGTTACCTGACGCTTGCCAAGTTTGGCGGCTTTGGTAACGTGCGCTCTGCCGGCCGCGTGCAGACGCCGACGCTTGCCCTGGTGGTTGAGCGCGAGCGCGAGCGCATGGCGTTTGTGCCCGAGGATTATTGGCAGATTCGCGGCATGGGTGCCGCTCAGGGTGCTGCCGAGGATGACCGCTTTAAGATCGCTCACAAGACGGCACGCTTTACCGACAAGGACGCTGCCGAGACGGCGTACGGCCATGTCGACGGCGTTGCGACGGCAACCGTCGCCGCGGTGACCAAGCGCTCGCGCAAGCAGCAGCCGCCCACGCCGTTTGCGACCACCTCGCTGCAGGCTGCCGCCGCGGCCGAGGGCATCTCGCCCGCACGCACCATGCGCATCGCCGAGTCCCTCTACATGGCGGGTCTTATCAGCTACCCGCGTGTCGACAACACCGTGTACCCCGCGACGCTCGATCTGGGCGCCGTGGTGAGCGACCTTGCAAAGATCAACCCGGCGCTGGCGCCTGTGTGCAAAAAGGTGCTCGCCGGTCCCATGAAGCCCACGCGCGGCAAAGTCGAAACCACCGACCACCCGCCTATTTACCCCACGGGCGAGGGCGATCCGTCCACGCTCGACGGCGGCCAGCGCAAGCTCTACGATCTCATCGCCCGCCGCTTCCTGGCGACGCTTATGGGTCCTGCGACCATCGAGAACACCAAGCTCGAGCTCGATGTGAACGGCGAGCCGTTCGTGGCTTCGGGCGACGTGCTCGTGACCCCGGGTTTCCGCGAGGCGTACCCGTACGGACTCAAGCGCGACGAGCAGATGCCGCCGCTGGAGCAGGGCGACACGGTCGACGTGTTCGACATTAAGCTCGAGGCCAAGCAGACCGAGCCGCCCGCGCGCTACAGCCAGGGCAAGCTCGTGCAGGAGATGGAAAAGCGCGGCCTGGGCACCAAGTCCACGCGCGCGAGCATCATCGAGCGCCTGTACGCCGTGCGTTACCTCAAAAACGATCCCGTGGAGCCGAGTCAGCTGGGTATCGCCATTATCGATGCGCTGTCGCAGTTTGCCCCGCGCATCACGAGTCCCGATATGACCAGCGAACTCGACGGCGACATGACCCGCGTGGAGCGCGGCGAGGACACCGAAGAGCATGTCGTGACGCACTCGCGCGCGCTGCTGGCCGGCGTGCTCGACGAGCTGCTCAAGCATACGCAGGAGCTGGGCGACGCTATCAGCGACGCCGTCACGGCCGATGCGCGCGTGGGTGCCTGCCCCAAGTGCGGCAAGGACTTGGTTATGAAGACGAGCGCCAAGACCCGCGGCAGCTTTATCGGCTGCATGGGCTGGCCCGACTGCGACGTGACCTATCCGGTGCCGAGCGGCGTCAAGGTAAGCCCGCTCGAGGGCGAGGCGGCCGTGTGCCCCGAGTGCGGTGCGCCGCGCATTAAGTGCCAGCCGTTCCGCCAAAAGGCCTTCGAGATTTGCGTGAACCCCACGTGCCCCACCAACTACGAGCCTGATCTTAAGGTGGGCGAGTGCAAGGTGTGTGCCGAGGCCGGGCGTCACGGCGACCTGATCGCACACAAGAGCGAGAAGAGCGGCAAGCGCTTTATCCGCTGCACCAACTATGACGACTGCGGCGTGAGTTATCCGCTGCCGGCGCGTGGCAAGCTCGAGGCGACGGGCGAGACCTGTCCCGAGTGCGGCGCCCCCATCGTGGTGGTCAATACGGCGCGCGGCCCGTGGCGTATCTGCGTCAACATGGACTGCCCGACCAAGGAGAAGAAGCCCGCCCGCGGCCGCAAGACTGCGACCAAGGCGAGCACGGCGAAGAAGACCACAGCAGCAAAGAAGACTTCGACCGCCAAGAAGTCGACTGCCAAGAAGACTGCCGCGAAAAAGACGACCACCAAGAAGGCGGCCGACGACAAGTAACCGAGCACATATAGACACGGCGGGGCCGGGCGCGCAAATGCAAATGCGCGCCCGGCCCCACTTCTAAGTTGCGGTGAAATAGGGACTGTTTTTGCTGGCAAAAGGCCTAATTAATCCCTATTTCACCGCAAGTTTTGATCAGTTGTTGGGATTACTTTACCTCGACGGGCTTGGCGCCGGGATAGCGGTCCTCAAAGTCCTGACGGTACTTGTTGCTGTTGGTTCCCGGCTCGTTGTCGCCTGCCAGCGGCGCCACGATTTCGTCCTTATGGTCCGCGGGCTTTGCGTACTTTAGGCTGATCTCCCAGGCATCGCAGATCGCGTCGATGCGGTGGTCCAGGTCGTCATACAGGGCGACGATGTCTTTCCAGGAGCTGTAGTTCTTAGAGCTCATGGGGACGTCCAGGTCCTCGACGATATCGTAGTACTGTTCGATGGTGTCTTCCGTGCGCTCGGCGACATCAGCGAGATTTTGACGGGCGGTACGGTCCTCTTCCAGATAACCGCCATTGAACGCCTCTGCGCAGGCACGGACCTGGCTATCGAGATCTTCGAGCAGGTCGTAGTATTCGCTCAGACGACGGTAGAGGTTTTGCTCGGAGAGGGTTGCTTCGCCGTCATCATCATCGTCGTAAAGGCTATTGAGGTTGCCAAGGGGCTTAAGGTCGTCGGAGTCGACATCATGGTGCAGCTTGGTAACCTCGGCAGTCGTCTGCGTGGCAGCGTTGTCGAACGGCTTGATCACAAAGAAAATGACCAGGGCGATGATGATTGCCACCAGCACAACGATAACGGCGATAAGCGCCTTGGTAGCGCTCTTTTTTGCGGCGGGGGCCTGCGGTGAATCAGACGCGTACGCAGACGCCGGTTCCTGTTGGGGCGGGGTGTCCGCGACGGGTATGCGCTGCGTCGTTTCGACCGCCGCGGGACCGGCAGCGGGGTCGGGGCGATAGGCGAGGGGGTCGTCCGGCTTAGCTTGCGGCGTATCGAGGGAGCCGGTCTGCTCAAACGCGGGCTGGCCATTGCTCGCGGTTGTCTGCTCAACGGGTGCACCGCACGAGGTGCAGAACTTGGCATCATCTGCAAGAAGCTTGCCGCACGAGGCGCAATACCGAGACATTGCCACTCCTTTCGCCACATTTCAATGCAATACGACGATTATACCCACCGTTCAAAATTCCCCATCATAAGTTGCGGTGAAATAGGGACTGTTTGGCGATCTCAGAGCTTCAATCAGCCCCTATTTCACCGCAACTTTAGAAAGGCACCTTTAGTCATTGGGCACGTTCTTGAACGACTAGTCATTTAAGAACGTGCCCAATGACTAGGTCCGATTTGGGGTGCGCCGGACGCTGGGGTATCATGGCTTGGTTGGTATATCTGCATTTACGCGCCTTGTAGGAAGGGGCTGCGCTCATGGCTTTTGAGCCCGCTCAACATAGCTTTATCACGCTCGAGGGCGTCGATGGCGCCGGCAAGTCCACGCAGGCGCGTCTGCTTGCCCGCGCGCTCGAGCTCGCTGGCTACCAGGTTGTGAGCCTGCGCGAGCCGGGCGGCACCGCCATTAGCGAAAAGATCCGCGCTCTGCTGCTCGACCCCGCCAACACGGCGATGGGCGACACCTGCGAGTTGCTGCTCTACGAGGCAGCGCGTGCCCAGCTGGTGCACGAGGTCATAGCTCCCGCCCTCGCTGCCGGCAAGGTAGTCCTGTGCGACCGTTTCTACGATTCCACGACCTGCTACCAGGCGTTTGCCGATGGCCTCGATCGCCAGATGGTGCGCGATGCCAACAACCTGGCCGTCGCGGGGACGCACCCGGCGCTCACGCTCGTCTATCACATCACGCCCGAGCAGGCGGCGCTACGCATGGCAGCTCGTGGCGCGGCCGACCGCATGGAGGCAAAAGGCATGGCATTCCAAGAGCGCGTTTACCAGGGATTCTGCAGCATTGCTGCCGAGGAACCCGCCCGCGTAAAGCTCATCGACGCTACCGCGACCATCGAGGAAGTCTTTGCGAAGACGGTCGAGCAGGTTCGCGCGTACGGTCTCGACATTCCGCAAGACGCCGTCGCCGCCGCACTTGCCAAGGAGGCCGAGTAACGTGGCCCCCGCTCAGGCAAGCCTGCTGGCCAAGCTCGACACCCAAGAGCGCGTGCGCGACTTTTTGACCAACGCCGTCGCCAGCGGCCGCGCATCGCACGCCTACCTGTTTTTGGGCGCTCCCGGCGCCGGCAAGCTCGATGCCGCATGGGCGCTCGCCCAGGCCTTCCTGTGCGAGCAGGACGGCTGCGGCGCATGCGACAGCTGCGTGCGCGTTGCGCGGCACACACACCCCGACGTGCACTATTACACGCCCGAGAGCGCCACGGGCTACCTCATTGCCCAGACCCGCGAGTTGCTCGATGACGTGCCGCTGGCGCCCATCCGTGCCAAGGCCAAGGTCTACATCATCGACCGTGCCGAGCAGCTGCGCGCTAACACCGCCAACGCACTGCTCAAGACACTCGAGGAGCCGCCCGAGGGCGTAATGTTTATCTTGCTGGGCACCTCCGCCGACGTGATGCTGCCCACCATCGTGAGCCGCTGCCAGTGCGTGCCGTTTCGGCTGGTGTCGCCCGCCGTGGCCGCGCGTGCCGTGAGTCGCGCGACGGGTCAGGATCTCGCGCGTTGCCGCATGGCGGTCGCCGTGGCGGGGAGTCCTACGCGCGGCATCGAGTTCCTTAAGAGCGCCGAGCGCCAGGATGCTCGCCGCCAGATGCTCCGCGCCATCGACTCGCTCATCGCTGCCGATGAGGCCGATGTGCTCAGCCGCGCCAAGTCGCTTATTGTCGCCGTTAAGGCTCCGCTCGCCGAGGTCAAGTCCACACAGGAAAAGGTGCTCGAGCAAAACGCCGACTACCTGTCGCGTGGAGCATTGAAGCAGCTTGAGGACCGCAACAAGCGCGAACTCAACGCGCGCGAGCGTTCGGGTATCATGGAAGCGCTGGCGAGCGCGCGGACGCTCATGCGCGACGTGCTGCTGACACTTCAGGACGAGGCGGCAGGCGTTGTGAACGAGGACGTGCGCGACACGATCGGGCGGCTTGCCGCGGCGACGAATGTTGCGGGTGCCACCCAGGCGCTCGAGGCGGTTGCCACGGCTGAGCGCAACATCGCCAGAAACGTTACTCCCCAGCTGGCCATCGAGGTCATGCTGTTCGATATCAGGAAGGCACTGAAATGCCGTTAGTCGTACCCGTTAAGTTTACCTACGCCTCGCGCGACCTGTGGTTTGACCCGCAGGATCTGGATATCCTCGAGGCCGATTATGCCATTTGCTCCACCGAGCGCGGAACCGAGATCGGCCTGGTCACGGCCGATCCCTTCGAGGTGCCGCAAGATGAGATCGGCCAGCCGCTCAAGCCCGTGCTGCGCGTGGCGAGCGACATCGACCTGCAGCTTGCCGACGACCTGGCCATCCAGGGCGACGAGGCGATGGTCGATTTCCGCCGTCTCGTCAAAGAGCTCGACCTCGAGATGAAGCCGGTCGGCGTCGAGTACCTGTTTGGCGGCGAGAAGGCCGTGTTCTACTTTGCGGCCGAGGAACGCGTCGATTTTCGTCAGCTCGTCAAGGACCTGTCCTCGACGCTGCACATTCGCGTCGACATGCGTCAGATCGGCGTGCGCGATGAGACCCGCCTGGTGGGCGGCTATGCCCAATGCGGACAGGAGCTCTGCTGCACGCGCTTTGGCGGACAGTTTGAGCCCGTCTCGATTCGCATGGCAAAAGAGCAGGACCTGCCGCTCAACTCGTCCAAGATCAGCGGCGTTTGCGGCCGCCTGATGTGCTGCCTGCGCTATGAGTTCGAGGCGTACAAGGACTTTAAGAGCCGCGCGCCCAAAAAGAAGACGCTCATCGATACGCCGCTCGGCAAGGCGCGTATCCAGGAATATGACACGCCGCGTGAGCAGCTGGTGCTGCGCCTGGAGAACGGCAAAGTCTTTAAGGTCAACCTGGCCGATATGACGTGCTCGGAGGGCTGCAAAAAGAAGGCCGCCGAGCAGGGCTGCAACTGCCGCCCCGACTGCGTGACGCGTGACGTGCTCGAGCGCATCGAGTCGCCCGAGATGCGCCTGGCGCTCATGGAACTCGATCGCGAGAACGGCGTCGACGTGGGCGATGGCCTGTCGAGTGCCGACCGTCTGGCCGGCACGTCGATGCCCAAGCGCCGTCGCCGCGATGCCGAATCCGATGCTCGCTCCGGTCAGGGCCAGGGCCAGGGCGAGGGCCGTGGCCGCGGAAAGGGCCGCGGCAAGGTCGAGGCGCCTGAGGCCGAGGAGGCGGCCGATGGCCGTCGCCGCCGCAAACGCGCAGCGTCCGTCGACAATGGCGAGACCGCGGGCAAGAACGCTTCCCGCGAGCGTGAGGCTCACCAGCCCCAGCAGCAAAACCGCGGCGGTGGCATGAACCCCACGCGCCGTCGTCGCCGTCACCTGTCGAGCGAGGAGCGCGAGGACGCCTTCCGCGCCGCAGCCGCTCGCGAAGCCGGTGCCGCTCCCAAGGGCGCCTCGGCCTCCGACGCGCCTGCCGACAAGGCTGGCAAGCCGCGTGGCGATGAGGAGCGCGCGCCACGTCCGCGTCGTCGCCATTCCTCGGGCACGCAGCAGAAGCCCTCGGTTCCTTCCGTGGCCGATCAGGTTTCGGATGGCGAAGTCAAGGTCACGCGCCGTCGCCCCGGCGATGGCGGGGGAGCTGCCGCCAAGGCTTCGCGCGGCGGCTCTCGCGACGAGCGCGAACCGCGTGAGGATCGCGGTGGCGAAGGCTCGACCGACCAGGGTCAAAAGCGTCGCCGTCGCCGTCGCTCCCGCAAGCCGCGCCAGGACGGTGGCGAAGGCTCGACCCACACCTCGTCTGCACCGCAACCGCCTGCCGGCGAATAACGTCCGTAAGCGGATGTAACCCGCCTGACCCCAGCGCCTCTGGGTATCATGGCTCTACACCGACAACCCTCCCTTCGCCTTCGCGTAGGGAGGGTTGTGTCATGAAGAGACATCTGAACGTATTGACTCGCTTGCAAGGTGCAGGTGTCCTACCGTTTGCGGACGAATTGCTACCGCTTGCCGAGCGCGCGACATACGAGGCGCTCGAGGCGTTGTCGCCCACGCGATGTGCCGGCTGCGAGCGTTCCGGTGCGCTGATCTGCCAGGATTGTCTGGCGTTGCTCGTGCTCATCGATCCGTGCCATAGCTGCATCCGATGCGGCGCCCCGTTTGGGGATTTGCTGTGTACCGAGTGCTCGGTCGAGGGCACGTCTTCGGCAATGGCCGAGGCGCTTGATCGCTGCCTGACATGTGCCGTCTACGCGCATCCGTTGCCGCGCATCATCAAGGCGTACAAGGATGCGGGCGAGCGTCGTCTGGCACCGTATCTGGCGGAGTTGCTCTACGACACCGCCTTGCATGCCCAGGTGGCAGCCCCCGATCGCTACGGAAGTGTGCTGTCCGGCGCCGACGCGGTGGTATTTGTGCCCGCGACTGCGGCAGCGTTTCGGCGGCGTGGTTTCGACCATATGGAAGCAATCGCGCGCTCGTTTTGCGATCTTTCGGGCGTGCCGTTGCTGGACGCCCTGGTCAAATACGGTCACGGTGACCAGCGAGAGCTCGGTCGCGATGAGCGCCGGGAACACGCCCGGGGCATGTACGAGACAGTCGAGGATGTGCGCGGCTGCCGCCTGCTGCTTATCGATGATGTCATTACTACGGGCGCGACCATGGCAGCGGCCTCGGCGGAGCTCAAGCGCGCCGGCGCCGCAGCAGTCGATGGCCTCGCTATCGCACGCGTTTGGTAGGGGTGGTTTTGTGGCAGTGAAGATTGAGCGGCGCAACGAGCCGACAAGCGAACAGCTAGCGGCTTCCGTAATTCTGACGGGTGCCTCGGCGCTACGCATGATGCGCGCCGAGCGCCGACAAATGGGTTACATCAGCTGGAGGGACCTCGATCCCGATGAAGAGCGCCGCGCGCTGCGCACGTCGTCGCCCTCGACCGAGGACATCTATCTTCCCGACTTGGTGCGTATTGGAGCCGCAAGCGGCGAGGTGCAAGAGGATTTGTGCTTGCTGGTGGGATCTGCGGCGCAGCGCCGCCGCATGCCTGGCGTGGGCTGGTCCGTGTGTTCCGGGTTGCCTGCCGGCTCGATTCTAGAGGTGGAGCCGGGTGTATACAGTCTATCTCCCGAGGCCCTTTGTGCTGCCGTTGCGCGCGAGGTCGGCTGCATCCAGGCATTTGCCCTGGCTCAGGAGCTGTGCTCTAAGATTTCGCTGAGTGACCGCGGGAAGTATCTGCCTCCCTACACCTCGCCTGTTACGAATAAACTTGCAAAGGACAAGGACCGGCCAGCAGATGTGGGCTACTTTGAGGTTGAGCCGGTGCTGACGCCCGATCGTCTGGCAGATTACCTCGCGGTATGCAAGGGGAATGCGGCCAAACAACTGCAGCGTTTGTGTCCCTACTTGTCAGAAAACCTGCGCTCGCCCATGGAGTGCATCATGCTCGCTCTGTTTTCGCTTCCGTTTTCCTATGGCGGATTTGCCTGCGGTCCCTTTAAGACCGACTACAAGATTGAGTTCGATGACCGCGCGCAGGCAATCTCGGGGATGTCGCACGCAGTTTGCGATGCGTATCAGGAAACAGCCCGGTTTGACCTGGAATACAACGGTGAGCTGGGCCATTCCTCCCGGAGGGGACGTATCCATGATGAAAAGCGCAACACGGGCTTGATTACTATGGGAATCGAGGTCGCGACGGTCAACAACGAAATGCTCTGTGACATGGAAGCGATGGAAGCGCTCGCATGGCGCATCCACCAGCGCATGAGTAAGCGATATCGCAACCGTGTTGACGCTCGCAGAAAGAAGCAAGAGGCGCTATTTAACACGCTGCGGGCGTGTTTTGGGCTTAAGCCGGTTTAATTCACGTCGAAAATAGGGGGTTAATCATATGCCCTGGCCAAAATATGGCAAATATGAGTACTGTCACTAAATCAGTAACAGCAAAATCAAGGAATTTTGGACTCGGAGGCGGCGTAAAGTAAGAAGATAATAAACAAATGTAGAAAAACTAAGCATCAAGTTGGCGGCACTGAGCGCAAAATCTGTCCGAGAGGCCAAAATTACCTGTTACTAAATTGGTAACAGTACTCATATTTGCCATTTTTTGGCCACGGCACCCTAAGACGGGTGTGTTGGGGCTTTCCATAGGGGAGCGACGGGCTCAATCAGAGCGCGTGCGGCCCGTCCTGACCTGCGAAATCTGTACTCGCGATGCGAATAACGCCCCTAACCTTAAACTTTAGCTTGAACTTAGCTATAATGCGCTACGTTCCTGCCAGGCTGTGGTTGCGGGCGGACGAAATGCCCGTCCTAGTCCAAGACAGACGCGGTCAAAGGGATCCACGTAAGCGACCGCGTGCGCGCGGCGCGATCATGGCGCGTCCTAGATGTAAGCCGCACCGTCCGTTCTACTTTCTTTGGGGCAATACCGCCTCGCGGGCGAGCGGGCCAGTCGTGAAGGTGGCTGCGGCCTCCCGAGCAAACACCCCGGTGCGCAAGTGTGGGGTCAAATACCAGGTCAGCTGGTGGGAACAACCTGATATTCCGCGCAACGCACGGATCGTATACGACACAGAAGGCAGGGTAGTGGACATGGTGAGGGGCAGCTTGATGCACGCGGCTCGGTTAGGTGCTGGGACCGCAGCGGTCATCGCCGTTTTGGGCCTGAGCGGATGCGCGTTCAACCCGCTGTCTACGTTCACGACTCCCACGATCGACCAGATCGAGTACGAGACCGTCACGCCGGCGGTGTCGGACGATGCCCTGGTCACTCCCGGAACCCTGACGGTCGCCCTCGATACTTCCGATGCGCCGCAGGCCATGCAGGGCGCCGACGGCGAGCTCACGGGGTATGCGGTTGACGCCGCCCGCGCCCTCGCAAGCCGCATGGGCCTTAAGGTCGCCTTTGTCGATGCGTCCTCGGCAGGTTCCGCGCTCGGCGACAAAAAGGCCGATATCTTTATCGGCGAGATCAACTCCACGGACGGGGACATTAGCTCGCTCGGCACCTGCCTGTACGATGCCACTTCCGTGTTCGGTAAAACTAGCGATGGTGGGTCGCTAAGCGTTTCCACCGATACCCTTAACACGTCTACTCTGGGCGTTCAGATGTCCTCGGCCTCGCAGGAGGCGCTTGCTAAGCAGAGCATCACCGCCAACCAAAAGACCTACTCCAACATCAACGAGTGCTTCGAGGCGCTCGAGTCCGGCGAGGTCGACTATGTGATCTGCGACTCCACAGCCGCCGGCTATCTTGCACGCCTGATGAGCGAGGTCTCCTATGTCGGTGCGCTCGAGGCGCCCTCGACGCTTGGTGTTGCGGGCCTCTCGTCCAATGACGAACTGTGCCGTGCCGTGAGTGATGCCCTCGACGACATCACGGTCGACGGCACGCTCGAGGCGGTTCACTGCGTCTGGTATGGCAGGACGCCCTACGACCTCACCACTAAGACGGTTTCGGGCGCTAACGTGCAACCGGGCGACTCTGAGTCCAGTGAGACCACGTCCTCCGGCAGCGAGTCTTCCGATTCCAACAATGAGACCGCATCCTCCGAGGACAAATCGTCCAGCCAGGAAGGCACCATCACTGACGACGACATTAACAAACTCAATAGCTAGTTATTGCTAGGGGTGGTGTCTCCTATACGTTGGAAAGGACGACTCTTCACGGTTTCAACACGCACTGCCGGGCTTCCCCAATAGGGGAGCCTGGCTTTTTCATCCCTATAAAACCAGCAGGTCAAAGCCAATTTTCGGGACCAAATATAAAGCCGCCAGCTCCCTCCTATAGCGCACTTTGCCACAGAAAAGTGCGAGACTTCGGTATGCGGTATCAAGCAATCGTTATTCGGGTCTTTAGGAATCCGCGTGATTAAATGCACGGCAATGGGTACATAGCCAGTACAGTAAGTCCCCGAGGCAGATTGGAGCCACGTATGGATATCAAGGTTTCTGGACGCAAGACGACGGTAACCGATGCTCTGCGTGCGCATGTGGATGAGAAGATCGGCGAGGCGCTCAAGGTTTTCGATATCGAGCCCATGACGGTCGACGTTGTACTTCGCTATGAGAAGAACCCCTCGAACCCCAACCCGGCAATCGTCGAGGTCACGGTTCGTGCCCGCGGTTCGGTGATTCGCGTTGCCGAGCACGGTGCAGATATGTACGCCGCCATCGACCTCTCCGCCGATAAGGTCACCCGCCAGCTGCGCAAGTTCAAGACCAAGGTCGTGGACAACCGCCAGGGCGGTGCCAGCGCCGCGGATGTCGCGCCGGTCGAGCGCGTCGAGGATCTGGCCGACCTGCTGCTGCCCGAGGAGGAGGACGACCTGCTCGTCCGCGAGAAGGTCATCGACGTCACCCCGATGACTGAGGAGCAGGCGCTGGTGCAGACCGATCTGCTGGGCCACGACTTCTACGTGTTCGAGAACGCGACGACTGGTCTCATCAATGTGGTGTATCACCGTAAGAATGGTGGATATGGCATCATCAAGCCCCGCATCGAAACACTTGACGAGTAAAATACGTTAACTTGCATGAGTTAACGGTTGGCGGCCATCCCATGCGGGTGGCCGCCTTTTTACGTAAGGAGTCGCTTTGATGGACAAGGCCGCATCCGCCGGTCATTCGAACCGTTGCCGCATCGTCGTCGATACCTGCTGCGACTTTAGCCCCGAGGTCGCCGCGAACCTCGATGTCGATATCCTGGGTTTTCCCTTCATTATCGATGGCGAGGAGCGCACGGACGACATCTGGTCGAGTATGAGCCCTAAGGAGTTCTACGATCGCATGCGTGACGGTGCCCGCGTGTCTACCTCCGCCGTGTCGCTCGGTCGCTATATCGAGTTCTTTACCGAGTGCGCCAAAGAGGGCACGCCCACGGTCTACCTGTGCTTTACCTCGGCCCTGTCGTCGAGCTACAACTCCGCATGCCAGGCGGCAGATGCCGTGCGCGCCGAGTATCCCAACTTTGAGCTCTACGTGGTCGACAACGCCCTGCCCTGCGCGACCGGCGCGCTCTTGGCGCTCGAGGCCGTGCGCCAGCGTTCGGCGGGACTGACCGCCAAGCAGCTGGTCGATTGGGCAAACGAGGCAAAGACCTACGTCCACGGCTACTTTACGCTCGAGAGCTTCGACGCGCTGGCTGCCGGCGGCCGCATTCCGCCCGCGGCGGCGCAGCTCACGGCAAAGCTCGATGTCAAGCCCGAGCTCTCCTACGACCTGGCCGGCTCGCTGTCGCTGATCGGCGTCAACCGCGGCCGCAAGAAGGCGCTCAAGTCCATCCTCAAGTCGTTCCGCGAGAACTACGTGCCCGATCGCACCATGCCCATCGCCATCATGACGGCCGATGCCGAAAAGGATGGTGACTGGCTCGAAGCCGCCATCCGCAAGGAGGAGGGTTGCGCCGACGTCACGATCATTCGCGGCTCCGTGGGTCCCACCATCGGCTCGCACGTGGGCCCCGGCATGGTGGGCTGCGCGTTTTGGGGTAAGAACCGCGCCAACAAGGCGTCTCTTTCCGACCGCATCGCCCGCCGGGTGCGCGGCCAGTAGGCAGGCGCTGCGTCCGTAATCACCCTCGACTCACAGCCCAAACGCTGGCACCGAGTATTCAACCTGGTAATAACACCCAACCCAAAAGGAAAGGTTTCATGGCAAACAAGCTCTCTGTCGCATTTATCGGCACCGGAATTATGGGTGCCCCCATTGCCGGCCACATTCTGGACGCTGGCTATCCCGTCACGGTCAACAACCGCACCAAGTCTAAGGCCGCCGCGCTTATCGAGCGCGGTGCCGCTTGGGCCGATACGCCGGCCGATGCCGCGGCGAACGCTGACGTTGTCTTTACCATGGTGGGCTATCCCTCCGAGGTCGAGGAACTCTACCTGGCGGGCGACGGCCTGCTCGCGTGCACCAAGCCGGGTGCGGTCCTGATCGACCTCACCACGAGCTCGCCCGAGTTGGCGCGCGACATTGCCGAGGCCGCCCAGGTTTCCGGCCGCATGGCGTTTGACTGTCCCGTCACCGGCGGCGAGTCGGGCGCTATTGCCGGCACGCTCACGGCTATCGTGGGCGCTACCGAGAACGACATCGCCCCGGTCCGCGACATCCTTTCCACCTTTGCGGCAACCATCTGCTGCTTCGACGGCGCCGGCAAGGGCCAGGCTGCCAAGCTCGCCAATCAGGTGTCGCTGGGCGCCTGCATGGTCGGCATGGCAGACGCCATGGCGTTTGCCGAGCTGAGCGGCCTTGACCTGGAGAAGACCCGCGAGATGATCCTGGGCGGCACCGGTAAGTCCGGCGCCATGGAGAGCCTGGCTCCCAAGGCGCTCGACGGCGACTACAAGCCCGGCTTTATGGTCGAGCACTTCATTAAGGACCTGCGTCTGGCGCTCGCTTACGCCGACGATCGTGAGCTCGCGCTGCCCGGCGCCGACGTCGCCTTTACGCTCTATGACATGCTCGACGCCATTGGTGGCGCCAAGCTGGGCACCCAGGCCATCACGGTCCTTTACAAGGAGGAGGCCGACGCCATCGCCGCCGGTCTGGACTGGTCGCAGTATCGTCCCGAGGAGCATGGCGCTCACGAGGACGGCTGCGGTTGCGGTGAGCATGGCGGCGACCACGAGTGCGGTTGTGGCCACCACCATGGTGAGGACCACGAGTGCTGCGGCGGCCACGGCCATGACGACGGCCACGAGTGCTGCTGCGGCCATCATCACGAGGAGTAGCGCCCATGAGCTGGACGTTCGTGGTACTTGCGCTGGTGCTCTTTCTCTTTGCGATCTACATCGGCTTTTTGTGCGGCCAGTGGGCGTGCGAAAAGCGCGTCATCACCAAGCGCGACTACTGGATTGCCAACTTTGCGGGCGCGGCGGCAGTCGTTCTACTGACCTGGGTGTTTTCGCTGTTCCCGCTGGTGCAGTTTGCGCCGATCGGCTGGCTCGGCGGCTTTATCGCCGGCCTTAAGATGAGTTTTGGCGAGTCCGTCGGTCCGTGGCGCAAGCACGACGAGGTCTTTAACGTCAACAAGGCTCATCGCGCCGTCGCCGACGCGGGCGACGCTGAGGAACGCCGCCGTGCGCGTCGCAATGGCGCGGCCGACCGACAGCTCATCTCGGTCACCGATGACAGCAAGGGTGCTGGCAAGCACGCTAAGAAATAGTAAGAAGAGGTAACTATGGCAGAAAACAAAGACGAACAGCTCACCGACGAGGAGCTGGCACAGCTTCAGCTGGCAGAGGAGAACGAGAACGCCGTCGACCGTCTGGTCCAGGAGCTCGGCTGCCCCACGCGCCGCATCCGCCAGTTTGCCGCTCGTGTGCTGCACCTGCTTGCCGAGCGCGATCCGCAGCGCGTCGTGCCCTGCGTGCCCGTGCTGATCGAGGCGCTCGACCGCCCCGAGGCGCAGACCCGCTGGGAGGCCCTCGATGCCCTGACGGCGCTCGCTACCACCTGCCCCGAGCAGCTGGGCGATGCCTTTGAGGGCGCCGAGACTGCACTGTTCGACGAGATCTCCTCCACGCTGCGCTATGCCGCCTTCCGCCTGCTGTGCGTGTGGGGTGCCACGAGCGTCGAGCGTTCGCGCGAGGCTTGGCCCATCCTGGACGAGGCCATCCAGTGCTACCACGGCGACCTTGAGTATCGCGACATGCTCGGTTGCCTGTACGAGTTTTGCCAGGGCGAGATCGACGCCGAGGTTGCCGAGAAGCTCGCGCTGCGCCTTAAGTTCGATGCCGAGAACGGTAAGGGCAGCTATCTCAAGGCCCGTTCGAGCGAGATTTGCGAAATGCTTGTTAAACGTTTTGGCCTGGATCTCTCCAAAAAGAAGAAGCGTGCTAGCGTTAAAAAATCTGACGACGCCGAAGACGAGGAGTAACAGATTATGGCGCACGATGTAGTCCTGATTCCCGGTGACGGTATCGGTCCCGAGATTACGCAGGCCATGCGCCGCGTGGTCGAGGCTGCCGGTGTCCAGATCAATTGGAACGTCCAGGAGGCCGGTGCCGGCGTCATGGACGAGTTTGGCACGCCGCTGCCCCAGCACGTGCTCGATGCGGTCGCCGAGACCAAGGTTGCCATCAAGGGCCCCATCACCACGCCGGTCGGCACGGGTTTCCGCAGCGTCAACGTGGCCCTGCGCAAGCACTTCGACCTGTACGCCTGCGTGCGACCCTGCCTGTCGCAGCCGGGCGACGGCTCGCGCTTCCGCGACGTCGACCTGGTTATCGTGCGCGAGAACACCGAGGACCTCTACGCCGGCATCGAGTTCGATGAGGGCGCTACCGAGGTCGAGGAGCTCTCGCAGCTTGTCGAGCGTTCGGGCCAAAAGACCTTCGCCGCCGATTCCGCGATCTCGATCAAGCCAATCTCTATCGCCAAGAGCCACCGCATTGTGGAGTATGCCTTTGAGTATGCCCGCCGCTGCGGCCGCAAAAAGGTGACGGCCGTGCACAAGGCCAACATCATGAAGGCGACCGACGGCCTGTTCCTGCGCGTGGCGCGCGAGGTGGCCGCCAACTATCCCGATATCGAGTTCAACGACAAGATTGTCGACGCCACCTGCATGGGCCTGGTCCAGAACCCCAACGACTTCGATGTCCTGGTGCTGCCCAACCTGTACGGCGACATCGTGAGCGACCTGTGCGCCGGCCTCGTGGGCGGCTTAGGGATGGCCCCCGGCTCCAACATCGGTGCCGACTGCGCCATCTTCGAGGCGACGCACGGCTCCGCGCCCGATATCGCTGGCCAGGATATCGCTAACCCCACGGCCGAGATTCTGTCTGCGGCTATGATGCTCGATCACCTGGGCGAGAACGACGCGGCCAATCGCATTCGCGCTGCCGTTTCTACCACGCTCGACGAGGGTGAGCAGGTTACCGGCGACGTTCGTCGTGCCCAGACCGGCTCCGTTGAGGGCGCTGTGGGCACGCAGGCCTTTGCCGATGCCGTTATCGCGCACCTGGCCTAAGGCATGCAGACTGCAAACGCCTAAATAGTACTTAAGTGTTTGCGTATAACCTAAGAATCAATACGCCCGGCGCTCTGTCGGGCGTATTCTATTGCGGACTATGTTTCCTAACAAGGAGTAACTGATATGGGTCTGATTCAAAAGAAGGACGAGAAGGACGAGATCGACGGCATCCAGATCATCGAGCGCGGCGAAGGCCCCGACGGTGACGAGGACGAGAAGATCGACCTGGTCGCCGGTACGTCTGCCGAGCACATTGCTGCCGGCACGACCGCCGAGGAGGAGGACGCCCGCCTGGAGGCTCAGATTGCCGCGGATGCCGCTGACGAGAACCTCATGCCCGAGGAGCAGGACGAGGACGACTCCGATGAAGACGACCATGCATCCAAGCACAAGAAGACGATGATTGCCGCCTTTGTGGTTGCCGTCGTGATCGCTGCTGTGGTCGGCTTCTTTATTGGCAATGGCGGCTTTGGCGGCAAGGGTGTTGGCTCGGCGACCCTGACCGAGGACCAGCTCGATTCGACCGTGGCAAGCTATAGCTACAACGGCAAGAAGAGCGACATCACCGCGCGCGAGGCCATTGAGAGCCAGTACAGCCTCGACACCGTCAAGGATAGCGATGGCAACTACACCGCTCCCTCTGCCGACGTCATCCTGTCCTACGTGCGCAACAAGATCCTGCTGGACGCTGCCGAGGACGAGGGCATCACCGTCTCTTCTAAGGAAATGAAGAAGTACGCCGAGGATTCCATCGGCACCTCCGACTACAAGACCATGGCCACGCAGTATGGTGTGTCCAAGGATCAGGCTAAGCAGATCGTCCGTCAGTCCGCGACGCTGCAGAAGCTCTACAAGAAGAAGGTGGGCGATAGCTCCGCAAGCATGCCGACTGCTCCGACCGAGCCTGCTGACGGCAACGAGGAGACCGCGAGCAAGGACTACGCCGACTACATCATCAACCTTGCCGGCGACGAGTGGGATAGCGAAAAGGGTACCTGGAAGGACGCCGATAGCACCTACGCTAAGGCCTTCGCTGACGATGCCTTTACTGCCGATAGTGCCACCTACAAGC
>NZ_JBCPDN010000044.1:0-20114 GCF_040915425.1 Collinsella aerofaciens
GTATAAAAGCAAGGGCGCGTTTAGCGTCCCGGCCCAACGAATCGAATTTCTCATCGAGCTGGTCTGCTTCTTCTGGTACCATGGCCAAACTTTACTGTAGCAAAGCGTGACGTGGGCTTTTGTTCTGCGTCAGCGGAAATGGGGGTTTCATGGCACAGGAAGCGACCGCCAACGAGCAAAAGAAATTCAAGGTTCCGCGCATCCCGGGCGACATCATGATCTATCCGATGATCGTCGGTCTTTTGCTCAACACCTTCTGCCCGCAGGTTTTTGAGATCGGCGGCTTCTTTACGGCTGCCTGCCGCGGTGGCTCCAATACCATCGTCGCCGCGATCCTGCTGTTTGTGGGCGCCGGCATCAGCTTCAAGTCCACGCCGGGCGCCATCAAGACCGGCATCGTCGTGCTGATTCCCAAGCTGGTCGTCGCAGCGGCTCTCGGCCTGGGTGTGGCATATTTCTTTAACGATAACTTCCTGGGTCTGAGCTCCGTGTCTATCATCGGCGGCATTACGTTTTGCAACATGGCGCTCTATACGGGCATCATGGGCGAGTTCGGCGATGAGTCCGAGCAGGGCGCCGTCGGTATCCTGTTCTTTACGGCCGGCCCCGCCGTCACGATGATCATCCTTGGTGTTTCGGGTCTTGCCAACATCCCTGTCGGTACTATCATCGGCTCCATTTTGCCGCTCGTTATCGGCATGGTTCTGGGCAACCTGTTCCCGTTTATCAAGAACCTGCTAGTTCCCGGTGCCAACCCTGCGATTGCCGTCATCGGATTTCAGCTTGGCGCGTCCATGAGCCTGTCGAGCTTTATCACCGGTGGTATTTCCGGCATCTTGCTGGGCCTTGTCACGCTGTTTGTCGTCGGTCCCATCACCTTTGCGTTCGAGCGCCTGTGCGGTGGTAACGGCAAGGCTGCCGTGGCTTGTTCCACCATCGCCGGCACGGCTATGACCACGCCGGTTGCTCTCGCCGAGGTCGCGCCGCGCTACGCCGAGCTTGCGCCCACCGCGTACGCCCAGATCGCCACTGCCGTTATCATCACGGCAATCATGGCTCCGATTCTGACCGGCTGGGTCGACAAGAAGTTCTGCCAGGGCAAGGAGGACCTGTCGCCTGCCGGTGTCGAGGCCATCGAGGAGGCCGTCGCGACCGACATCGACGGCGAGTAACGGCCGTTACCGATAATTGATTCCGGCGTGCAATTCGCGCCGTCCGAGCGCCCGAACAGAAACTGTTTTGCAGTGATGTTCGGGCGCTTTGCTATGATTCCCTTTACCCCTGCGGAGTAAAGGGGTGTTTATTGCCCTGATTCGAATTGGGCGATTCTGACCATTCGGATATTGAAGGGATGGCGTCTAGTGGTTAAGGCACTCAAGATTGAGATATTCCTGCTATGCATGATTGTTCTTATCGGGCTTGCCGCGCGAAGTCGTCGCTCCTTGTTCTCGAGCACCCTGCAGCTATTGTTTAGCATGCTTGGCTACACCTCTGCCGCGTACATATTATTCGATATGATCTGGACGCTTTCGGATGGTGCGGACGGCACGTTGGGTATTGCTGCCAACTGGATTTCCAACGCGGTTTCGTTTTCGCTCTTTGCCATCGCGTGTCTCATTTGGTTTATCTATTCCGAGACGATGCAGGGCTCTCGCCTTGTGACCTCGCGCTATAGGGTGGTGCTTGTAACGTTGCCTACGGCTCTGGTGGTCGTGCTGGCTTTTACCAGTTACTGGACGCACGCCTTGTTCTATATCGATTCGCAGGGCGTGTATCGTCGCGGCTTTGCCTATATGATCCAGCCCATTGTCAGCTACTGTTACGTTATACATGCGTCCCTGCATGCGTTTGTGCAATCTCGCAGGGTCGAGAGCCTGCAGACGAAGGCTATCTATCGAACCTTGGCATTTTTCGCCATTCCGGCCCTGGTGGGCGGTACCTTTCAGATCGTATGCTCGGTGCCTGGCCTTTGTGTCGGCGTAATGATTAGCATGTTGCTGCTCTATATCATCTGCCAGGAGCAGCTCATCTCGACCGACCCGTTGACTGGACTTAACAATCGCAACCGTTTTGAGACCTATATGCTGTCGCTCTTCTCAAATGTGGATCAGGCCGAAGATGTGTATCTGCTCATGATGGACGCCGACGGCTTTAAGCAGATTAACGATCAGTATGGACATGTGGAGGGCGACCATGCTCTTCAGGTTGTTGCGACGGCGCTCAAGGATGTCTGCTCGGCGTCTGGTGGCTTTATCGCGCGTTATGGTGGCGATGAGTTCGTGGTGCTCCAAAAGGCAGCGGCGGAACAGGACATCATAGACCTGTGTTCGGCGATTGACGACGAGCTCGCTCGTGCCGAGGTACCGTATGCATTGCGGATGTCCATCGGTTACGCGCGGGTCGGCGATAGTGTTGATACCTGGCAAGACTTACTTCGCGCTGCCGATGCGGAGCTCTATCGCGTCAAGGCCGAGAAAAAGAAAGCCGGCGCCCAGATACGCTAGAAAAAAGGGCGCACGACCGTTGCGATGGTCGTGCGCCCTTTTTGCGTTTGCGGGGGCCACCGGCCATAACGCCCAGGCGCGGTGCGGCAAGACGAGCGTCTGCCGCTGCGGCTCGGTACGAAATCAACGAGAATCAGTGTGCTCCATTGAGCTAAAGTGTGCGAACGCCCTCTCTAAAAAGGTGAGCTCGCTAGGCTTTTTTGGGTTTGTTGACGATGATGATGCCGCCGCAGACCAACAGCAGGGCAACGATGACGGTAATGGGGCTCGTGCCAGCGCCCTCGCCGAGCAGCAGCGCGCTCAGCAGCACACCAAAGACGGGGTTCATAAACCCAAAGACCGAGACGCGGCTGACGGGGTTGACGGCAAGCAGGCGCGACCACAGCGAGTAGGCGACCGCGGAGATAAGCGCCATGTAGATGATGAGCGCGATGGCGGGGGCAATCGCCGTGGGGGAGAGCGCGCCACCCATCAAAAAGCCGATGGCGGTGAGGACCAGGCCGCCGACCAAGAACTGCCACCCGGCAAGCAAGACGCCGTCGTGCTCACGCGAGAAGATACCGATCAGGCAGGTCGAAAGGGCACCCGCGACGGTGGAGGCTAGGATAAAACCCTCGCCGTCGAGCGTAAAGCCAAAGGTGCCATCCGCGCCCGAAAGGTTGACGAGCGCGACACCGGCAAAGCCCAGTACGCAGCCGAGCACTTTGGCCGCATCGAGCTTTTCGGTGCGAAACGCTAGGGCGGCAAAGAGGATGGCTAGGAAGTTGGCGCTGGCCTCGATGATGGAGCTCGACATGGCGCTGGCGCGCGAGAGGCCCAGATAGAAAAAGAAGTACTGCCCGATGGTCTGAAAGAGCGACAAGATAAAGATGGGCTTGATGTCGCGCGCTTGCGGTATGAGGGGGCGGCGTTGGGCCGCGCTCATCCCAACGATAACCAGGGCGCCGGCAAGCGTAAAGCGTAAACCTGCAAAGAGCAGCTGCGAAGCGGTATCGTGCGCCGGGATACCAAAGAGTGCGTAGCCGATCTTGATGCAGGGGAAAGCCGACCCCCAGAGCGCGCAACAAACAAGACAGCCCAGGATGAGTCCGGGCAGGGTGGCGAGATACGGCTTGCGGCTTTCCATGATGTCCTTCCTGTATGCGCGAAGCAAAAAAGAACCCGCCACCGGATGTGTCGGTGGCGGGTGTTGTTACCCGAAGGGATTGTACCCGATGGGAAAGGTTTAGGCGAAGTAGGCTACGCCGCTCTCAAAGATCGGCATGAACTTATCGCCGGGGACATGCTCGGGCACGTTGCGGTACAGGTTGTCGCCACGACGCTCGGCATGGCCCATCTTGCCCAGGACGCGGCCGTCGGGGCTCGTGATGCCCTCGATGGCGAGTGCGGAGCCGTTGGGGTTGACGGAAAGGTCCATGCTGGGCTTGCCGTCCTCGCCCACGTACTGCGTGGCGACCTGGCCGTTTGCAATCAGCTGGGCGAGCACTTCGTCATTGGCGACAAAGCGACCCTCGCCGTGGCTGATGGCGACGGTGTAGGGGTCGTCCAGGCTGCACTGCGACAGCCACGGGGACAGGTTGGACGAGATACGGGTGCGCACCAGACGGCTCTGATGGCGACCGATGGTGTTGAACGTCAGCGTGGGCGCATCGGGCGTGGCGTCGACGATGTCGCCGTAGGGCACCAGACCGAGCTTGATCAGGGCCTGGAAGCCGTTGCAGATGCCCAGCATCAGGCCGTCGCGGGCCTTGAGCAGGTCGCGGACTGCCTCGGTGACCTCGGGAGCGCGGAAGAACGCCGTGATGAACTTGGCGGAGCCATCGGGCTCGTCGCCGCCCGAGAAGCCGCCGGGGATCATGACGATCTGGCTTGCACGGATGCGGCGGGCAAGCTCGTGGGTGCTTTCGGCGACGGCCTCGGGCGTGAGGTTGTTGATCACGAAGGTGTCGGCCTCGGCGCCGGCGGCGCGGAAGGCACGAGCGCTATCGTACTCGCAGTTGTTGCCGGGGAACACGGGGATTACCACGCGCGGGCGGGCGATCTTGGCGCCGCTGTACACGTGGATATCCTTGGCACGGAAGTCGATGGTCTCGACCTTGGCAGTCTCGCCGGCGCTGCGGTAGGCAAAGACGCCCTCGATGCCGCTCTCCCAGGCCTCTTGGAGCTCGGAGAGCTCGATGACCTCGGAGCCGGTATCGATGACATAACCCTCGACGGTGGTGCCCAGGGGCTCGACGACAACGCCGTCGGCGACCTCGGGCAGCTCGGCATCCTCGGCGAGCTCGACGATAAAGCTGCCATAGAGCGGGGTGAAGAGGCTCTCCACGTCCACATCCTCGGCAAGCTCGATACCGATCTGGTTGCCGACGCACATCTTAAAGAGGCTCTCGGCGCCGCAGCCGTAGCCGGGCGTGGAGACGGCCAGGGCGTCGCCGGTGGCGGTGAGTGCTTCGACGGCGTCAAATGCGGCGAGCAGCTGCTGGGCATCGGGACGGTAGTCCTGGCCATAGGTGGCGGGGGCGATACGGACGACGCGATGCGTGAGACCCTTGAACTCGGGGGAGACGGCGCGGGCCGCCTTGCCCACGGCGACAGCGAAGCTGATCAGGGTCGGCGGAACGTTGAGCTCGCCGGCCTCGTCCTCAAACGAGCCGCTCATGGAATCCTTACCGCCGATGGCGCCGGCACCCAGGTCGACCTGGGCCATAAGGGCGCCCAGGACGGCTGCCATGGGCTTGCCCCAGCGCTCGGCTTCGGTGCGCAGACGCTCAAAGTACTCTTGGAAGGAGAGGTAAGCGCGCTTGTGCTCAAAGCCGGCAGCCACGAGCTTGGCGATGGACTCGACCACGGACAGGTAGGCGCCCGCAAACTGGTCGGCCTCCATCAGATAGGGGTTAAAGCCCCATGCCATAGCGCTTGCCGTGGTGGTCTCGCCGTCCACGGGGAACTTGGCGACCATGGCAGAGCTCGGAGTGAGCTGCGTCTTGCCGCCAAAGGGCATGAGCACGGTCGCGGCGCCGATGGTGGAGTCGAAGCGCTCGGAAAGGCCCTTGTTGGAGGCGACGTTGAGGTCGGTGACCAGCGAGGTCATGCGCTCGGTAAGCGTGGTGCCGGCCCAGCTGGGCTGCCACACGCTGCGGGCGCAGACGTGGGCGACCTGGTGCTTGGGCGCACCGTTGGAGTTGAGGAACTCGCGGGACAGATCGACGATGGCGACGCCGTTCCAGGCCATGCGCATACGCGGCTCGGCGGTAACCTCGGCGATGACGGTTGCCTCCAGGTTCTCCTCGGCGGCGTAGCCCATGAACTCCTCGACGTCACCGTCGGCGACGGCGCAGGCCATGCGCTCCTGGGACTCGGAAATGGCGAGCTCGGTGCCGTCCAGGCCGTCGTACTTCTTGGTTACGGTATCAAGGTCGACATACAGGCCGTCGGCAAGCTCGCCCACGGCGACCGAGACGCCGCCGGCGCCAAAGTCGTTGCAGCGCTTGATCAGACGGCAGGCGTCGCCGCGGCGGAACAGGCGCTGCAGCTTGCGCTCGACTGGGGCGTTGCCCTTCTGGACCTCGGCACCCGAGGTCTCGATCGACTCGGTGTTCTGGGTCTTGGAGGAGCCGGTGGCGCCGCCGATGCCGTCACGGCCGGTGCGGCCGCCCAGCAGGATGATCTTGTCGGTGGGGGCGGGGCACTCGCGACGAACGTGGTTTGCCGGGGTAGCGCCCACGACGGCGCCGACCTCCATGCGCTTGGCCACGTAGCCAGGGTGATAGAGCTCGTTGACCTGACCGGTGGCAAGGCCGATCTGGTTGCCGTAGCTGGAGTAGCCGGCGGCGGCAGTGGTCACGAGCTTGCGCTGCGGCAGCTTGCCCTCGAGCGTCTCGGAAACCGGGACGGTGGGGTCGCCGGCGCCGGTGACGCGCATGGCCTGGTACACATAGCTGCGGCCCGAGAGCGGGTCGCGGATGGCGCCGCCCACGCAGGTGGCGGCACCGCCGAAGGGCTCGATCTCGGTCGGGTGGTTGTGAGTCTCGTTCTTAAAGAGGAACAGCCAGTCCTGGTCCTCGCCATCGACATCGACCTTTACCTTGACGGTGCAGGCGTTGATCTCCTCGGACTCGTCGACATCGGTCATGACGCCGGTCTTTTTGAGGTACTTGGCGCCGATGGTGCCCATGTCCATGAGGCAGACGGGCTTGGCGTCGCGACCGAGCTCGTGGCGCATCTCCATGTAGCGGTCGAAGGCCTGCTGCACCACGGCGTCATCGATCGTCACGTCATCCAGGACGGTGCCGAAGGTGGTGTGGCGGCAGTGGTCGGACCAGTAGGTGTCGATCACGCGGATCTCGGTGATGGTGGGGTCGCGGTCCTCATCGCGGAAGTACTGCTGACAGAAGGCGATGTCCGCCTCGTCCATGGCAAGGCCGCGATCGGCGATAAAGGCGGCAAGGCCGGCCTCGTCGAGCTCGCGGAAACCGTCGAGCACCTCGACGGGCTGGGGCTCGGGGGTCTCCATGTACAGCGTTTCGGGCAGGTCGAGCGAGGCGATGCGCGCTTCGACGGGGTTCACCACGTAGTGCTTGATGGCCTCGATGGCGGCTTCGTCCAGAGTGCCCGAGATCATATAGACCTTGGCGGAGCGCACGGCGGGGCGCTCGCCCTGGCTGATGAGCTGCACGCACTCGCTGGCGGAGTCGGCGCGCTGGTCAAACTGGCCAGGCAGGAATTCGACGGCAAAGACGGCGCCATCGCTTGCGGGGAGCTCGTCGTAGGTCACATCGACCTGGGGCTCGCTAAAGACGGTCGGCACGCAGGAGCGGAAAAGCTCCTCGTCGATGCCCTCGACGTCGTAGCGGTTGATGATCCTCAGGGCCTCGATGCCCTTGATGCCGAGAATCTCGGTCAGCTCGCCCTTGAGCTGCTGAGCCTCGACGTCGAACCCGGGTTTCTTCTCCACGTAGATACGAGAGACCATTGGTTCCTGCCTTCCTGATCGGTTGGGCGTACGGTACGGTATGCGGCAGCGGTCGGTTTACGGGGCAAGCCTCGTGGTCGCCTTGAGCCACATGTTTGTAAACCTCACTATGATACGACAGCTCGCGGTGCGTTGAGGACGGCGAGGGTGCTACAGTGAAGCGCAAACAAGAGAAAGGCATCACATGGCATTCGTTTCGCTCGCCATCATCGCACTCGTGGCCTTTGCAAGCCCCTTCATCGCCTCGGCGATTCCTGGAAAACCCGTTCCCGAGACGGTCTTTTTGCTCGTGCTCGGCGCAGTGCTGGGCCCGCATATGCTCGGCCTTATCCATGTGGATGCCGAGGTCTCGCTCGTGTCAGAGCTCGGCCTGGCCTTTTTGTTCCTGCTTGCCGGCTTTGAGATCGACCCTAAGAACATTACGGGTGTGGAGGGGCGCTACGGCTTGGCGACGTGGGCCGTCACGTTTGGTATTGCCTGGCTTGCCGTGCGCTTTACCCCGTGGTTCTCGGTCAGCCATTTCGACGGTATCGCCGTGACGCTCGCCTTGACCTCGACGGCGCTTGGGGCGCTCATGCCCATCTTGCGCGAGCGGTTGCTTGCCGGAACGCGCGTCGGTGATTCGATTCTTGCCTATGGTACGTGGGGCGAGCTCGGCCCCGTGCTCGCCATGTCGGTACTGCTGTCTGCCCGTACGGGCATCGAGACGCTGCTGATCTTG
This sequence comes from Collinsella aerofaciens, assembly GCF_040915425.1. Classification (GTDB taxonomy): domain Bacteria; phylum Actinomycetota; class Coriobacteriia; order Coriobacteriales; family Coriobacteriaceae; genus Collinsella; species Collinsella aerofaciens_BW. The sequence continues at coordinate 8,198 of NZ_JBCPDN010000044.1, forward strand.
GGCTTATTTGCCGCCGTGTGCGTGCTGCTTGCCGTGGTCCCCAGCCGCTCCAAACGCGTCGGCAGCCGCTTCTTTGCGTTTGTCGAGGAGCGCGCCGATACCACGTCGCAGACGTTCGTACGCCTGACAGTGCTTATTTTGGTCACGCTCGTGGCGTTCTCGGCCATCTTTAGCCTCGATATCGTATTGGGCGCTTTTGCCGCCGGCTTTGTCCTGCGCTATATCATCCCCGAGGGCAACCATACGCTTGAGACCAAGCTCGACGGCCTGGCCTACGGCTTTTTGATCCCGGTGTTCTTTACCGTGTCGGGCGCTAAGATCGACCTGACGGCCGTGGTGTCGCGCCCCGGGCTGCTCGTGGGCTTTATCTTGGCGCTGCTGATCATTCGCGCGGTGCCGATCCTTGTCTCTATGAGCATTTGTCCCGTGACGCGCGATGTGTCGGCGTATGGCCGCATTACCGTGGCGCTCTACTGCACCACGGCGCTGCCGATCATCGTTGCCGTAACGAGCGTGGCCGTCAACGCGGGCGCGCTGTCGCAAGATATTGCGTCGGTCATGGTTGCCGCCGGTGCCATCACGGTGTTCTTGATGCCATTGCTCGCGCAGCTCTTCTACCGCGTGGTCGACGCCGCGCCGGTCGCCGCCGTGGCAGAGGTTGCCGAGCATCCATCCGATGCACTTGACATCCTGCGCGCCCATCACGATTTGGCGAGCCTGCTCGCACGCGAGCACGAGCTGCTGACCTCGCATGGCCATGGTCGCGTATTCGAGGGCCTGCCTACGCTCGATACGATTGCCGAGCGTCTTTCCGCCGAGGCGGCGAGCGGCCACATCGATGCCCGCATCGTGGACGCGGCGCGTCTTCTTGCCGATAAGACCTATGGTGATGAGGTTGACCCGTCCGAGCTGACTCCGCGTGAGCGCCGCCGCCTTGAGCGCGCCAAGCTCGCCGTACACGAATACCGCCGCCGCATGCTGGAGCTCTACGCGCGCGATGAAGCCCAGGACGACGACGGCAAGTAGCAAGGAATGTCGGGATACGGGTTCCGTCCAAATATTAGAAGGCGCGCTGCCTGCGGTTGATGCGGACAGCGCGCCTTTTGCGTTGAACTCTGTTGAGGTTCGAAGCCGAAACTTTCGACCTTTAGGAGCGGGCTGCCCCGTCGACGGGGAGGATGGCGCCCGTGACATAGGAGGACATGTCGCTCGCAAGGAAAACGAAGGCGTTGGCAACGTCCTCGGGCTCGCCCATGCGACCGAGCGGAATAGTGGCGATGATGGGCTTGATGACCTCTTCGGGCAGGTTGGCGACCATATCGGTCTTGGTTACGCCTGGGGCAACGGCGTTGACGCGAATGCCCATGGGGGCGAGCTCGCGCGAGAGCGACTGGACCATGCCGTTGACGGCAAACTTAGACGTGGGGTAGCCGACGCCGGAGGGCTGGCCGTACTTGGCGACCATCGAGCTTGTGGTAGTGATGGTGCCGCCGTGGCCGGCCTCGGTCATGATCTTGGCGGCAACCTGGTGACCGTTAAAGACGGCGACGACGTTGAGGTCCATAACTTTGGCGAACTCCTCGGCTGTATAGTCCAAAAGGGGTGAGCGCTGGGAGATTCCGGCGTTGTTGACGACCGTATCGAGACCGCCCATATCGGCTGCAGCCTGGGTAAAGGCCTCGGTCACGCCTTCGAGTGAGGTGAGGTCGCAGGAGCGACCCCAGACCTTGGCGTCGGGATAGACGGCTGTCAGCTTCTCAACGGCCGCATCGGCGGTCTCCTGACGCGAGCCAAAGACGGTGACGGTGGCACCCTCCTCGATAAAGCGGCAGGCGATGGCATAGCCGATACCGCGCGTGCCTCCGGTGATGATTGCTTTCTTGCCCTCGAGCAACATGGTGCCTCCATTCTTCGGGGGTGGACGTACGCAGCACAGGATAGCGGCGGACAAAAGCAAACATGCCTGCTTATCGGTGAGCGGTATCCCTGGTTGACACCGAACGGTCAAATTGTTCAAACGCGGATCGCGTCAATGCGCCCCGAGCGTGCAAATAAAAGGGCTCCCGTCCAAGACCAGACGGGAGCCCTTCGAGCAAATGCGTTGTGGGGTGTAAACCGAACTAGTTGGCCATGACGCCTTCGGTCCAGGCCTCAACGTCCTCGATGCGCAGGACGTTGGCGACCTCGGCCACGCAGTCGACGCTGGCAAGCTCGGCGGCGGCAGCCTGGACATCCTTCTCGAGCGCGCGGTGCGTCAGGAAGATGACCGAGCAGGCATCGCTGACGCCCGACTTGCCGTCCTCGACCTGGTTGATGAGCGAGATCGAGATGTTGTGCTTGGCAAAGATGTTGACCGTCTCGGACAGGGCGCCCACGCGGTCGGCGACCTTCAAGCGCATATAGTACTTGGTCTGGAGCTCGTCCATGGGCTTAAAGGCGAGGTTGTGGCCATAGGGCTCAATCTCGGGCAGCGGAGCTACGCCGCGGCTGATCTGCTCGGAGAGCGACAGGATATCGCCCACGACGGCGCTCGCGGTGGGAAAGGAGCCTGCGCCGGCACCGTAGAACATGGTCTCGCCCACGGCGTCACCCACTACGTAAACAGCGTTCATGGCGCCGTTGACCTTGGCAAGCATGTGGTCGGCGGGGATCAGCGTGGGATGCACGCGGACGTCGACGCCGGCGTCGGTGTTGCGGGCGATGCCGAGCAGCTTAATGGTGTAGCCGAGCTCGCGGGCCTGGGCGATGTCCTCGGCGCCGATGGTGCGGATACCCTGCTGGTACACATCATCGGTGGTAACGCGGGTGCCAAAGCCGATGGAGGCGAGGATGGCCGTCTTGCTGGCGGCATCGAAGCCGTCGACGTCGGCGGACGGGTCGGCCTCGGCATAGCCCTTGGCCTGCGCGTCGGCGAGCACGTCGGCGTAATCGGCGCCCTCGGCGTCCATGCGCGACAGGATGTAGTTGGTGGTGCCGTTGAGGATGCCGGCGATGGTCAGGATCTTGTTGCCCACCAGGTCGTGCTCAAGCGTGCTCACGATGGGGATGCCGCCGCCGCAGCTGGCCTCGCATTTAATCTGCACGCCGCACGCACGCGCCTTCTCGGCAAGCGTCTCGACGTGACGGCCCAGCAGGGCCTTGTTGGCGGAGACGACGTGCTTGCCGTGCTCAAAGGCAGTGGTAAAGATCTCGGTTGCGGGATGCTCGCCGCCGATCAGCTCGACGACGATGTCGACGGCGGGGTCGGTGACGACGTCGTGCCAGTCACTCGTAAAGGCCTCGCGCTCAATGCCTGCCGCCTCGGCCTGCTCCCAAGCAAGCGCGCAGGCGCGGGTCAGCTTAAGGTCGATGCCGTAGGCTGCCAGGTACTCATCGTGGTGGCTCTTGATCAGACGGGCCACGCCGCCGCCGACGGTTCCCAAACCGATGAGGCCGACGTTCACGGTGCGCAGGGGTTCGCTCATAGATAGCTCCTTCGTGCATCTTATAGATGGATTAACCGCTTAAAGGTTGAGTGCATTCTAGCGTGAACCGAGGACGCGTGCTCGCCAGGCAACAGGAGTCGCACAAAACGGCACCCCCGAAACGCTGCGGAAACATTGGAAACATGCTCACTACAAACGAACTTCCGTAACAAACTGTCAACGTTTGCACCATAAGGTTTGCCCTGTGCGACTGGGGCATGCAGGCGCTCGTCGGCTCCGTCACCACCGGTGCCGCCGTCGCCGTCTCGGGCGAGATCGCCGATGCCTTTGCCGAGCAGGCCAAGGCATCCAAGCTCGACATCGTCGATACCGAGACCTTTAAGGACGACTCCTCCACGAGCTTTATCAACCAGCCGACCAAGGCCATGCGCAAGATCAAGATCGAGGGCCTGACGGGCGAGCTGACGTGGAACGACAAGGGCCAGGTTGAAAAGCCCGCTACGGCATATGTGATTCAGGGCGGCAAGTACATCGCCGCCTAGGTGCGTACAAAACGCGACCGGTGAGGCTGTTTTAATCAGGGCAGGGGCGCTTGTAATAGAATGGAAATATTACTTTCACACAATAAAGTGACTAAACTGTATAAACCAATAGAAATACGCAGAAATATGGATAAATGGACAAATCCAAAGAAAAGTTGAAATAATCGCCACTTTTCTCAACTAAAGCGTCTACTATTTTGCGAACGCCGAACACGGCGAAGGATGGCCTGTCGGGTAACCGAAACCCGACGAGATTTGAGAGGAGAGCCGCATGTCGAGCCTCACCGGTAAGTCATTGAACCCTGTTATGAATCGCAGGAGCGTTATCGCGAGCGCAGCAGGTCTGGGGGCGATGTCCATTCTAGCCGGTTGCTCCTCCAACGGCGGCGACAGCGGTTCCGCTTCGGGCGACGCCTCGTTTAAGATCGGCACTATCGGTCCGCTGACCGGCGCCAACGCGTCCTACGGCAAGTCCGTTACCCAGGGTGTCGAGCTTGGCTGCAAGGATTTCTCGACCAAGGAGCTGCCGCTTGCCAGCAAGGCCGAAGATGACCAGGCCGATGGCGAGAAGGCTGTCAACGCCTTCAACACCCTGCTCGACTGGGGCATGCAGGCCCTCGTTGGCCCGACCACCACGGGTGCGTCGGTTGCCGTTGCCGCAGAGTGCGGTAACGACCCCAAGACGTTCATGATCACCCCGTCCGCGTCCTCCGAGGACGTCACCGACGGCAAGGATTGCGTCTTCCAGGTTTGCTTTACCGACCCCAACCAGGGCGTCAACGCTGCCAAGTTCCTGGCGCAGAAGTATGCGGACGAGAAGTTCGTGCTGTTCTATAACTCCGGCGACGCCTATTCATCGGGCATCGCAGATTCCTTTAAGGCCCAGGCCGCTGAGTCCAAGCTCGAGATTGTTGACGAGGAGACCTTTAAGGACGACTCCGCCACGAGCTTTACCAACCAGCTGACCAAGGCCAAGCAGGCAGGCGCTACCATGATTTTTGCGCCGATCTACTACACGCCGGCGTCCGTCCTGCTCAAGAACGCCAAGGACATGGGCTACGACGTCAAGATGATGGGCTGCGACGGCATGGACGGCATCCTGGGCGTTGAGGGCTTCGATACCTCTCTTGCCGAGGGTCTGCTGCTCATGACCCCGTTCTCCGCCGACGACGAGAAGAACGCCGACTTCGTCAACGCTTACAAGGATAAGTACGGCGATACTCCCGATCAGTTTGCCGCCGACGCCTACGACGGCGTGCACGCGGTGGCCGAGGCCGTCAAGGAGGCCGGTCTTGGCGTCGACGCCGATCCGACCGAGGTCGCCGAGAAGCTGTCCAAGGCTATGCTCAAGATTACCGTTGACGGTCTGACTGGCAAGCTCACCTGGAACGATAAGGGCCAGGTCCAGAAGGAGCCCACGGCGTACGTCATCACCGACGGCAAGTACGTACAGGCCTAATAGGCCGCCTTACATAGAGCGGTTTTGATCCCAAGCAGGGGAGGTTTTGGCCTTCCCTGCTTGCTTGGTATCTATAGGGACAGTGTAACGTCCCTGTTTCATACATTAACTGGAAACCTATTCGAAAGGGGGATGTGGAACATGACGGTCTTTATCCAATACCTGGTCAACGGCCTGTCCATGGGCAGCGTCTACGCCATCATCGCGTTGGGCTACACCATGGTTTACGGTATCGCCAAGATGCTGAACTTCGCTCACGGCGACGTCATCATGGTCGGTGCCTATGTCTCGTTCTGTGCCACGTCGTATCTCGGCCTCCCGGGCTGGGCATCTGTAGTTCTCTCTTGTGTGGTCTGTACCGTTCTCGGTGTTCTCATCGAGGGTCTGGCATACAAGCCGCTGCGTCAAGCGGGCCCGCTGGCCGTTCTGATCACGGCCATCGGCGTGTCTTACTTCCTGCAGAATGCCGCACAGCTTCTGTGGGGCGCCACGCCCAAGAACTTCACTTCGCTCGTCACCTTCCCGGTGCCGGAGTTCTTGGCCAAGTTTAACGTAAGCGCCGTCTCGCTCGTCACCATCGTCGCCTGCCTGGTTATCATGGCCGGCCTGATGTTCTTTACGGGTAAGACCAAGATGGGCAAGGCCATGCGCGCCGTGTCCGAGGACAAGGCCGCCGCTCAGCTCATGGGCATCAACGTCAACCGCACCATCTCGATGACGTTCGCCATCGGCTCCGCCCTCGCCGCCATCGCCGGCGTGCTCCTGTGCTCCTACTCGCCGGTGTTGCAGCCCACGACGGGTGCTATGCCTGGTATCAAGGCCTTCGACGCTGCCGTTTTCGGCGGCATCGGCTCCATCCCCGGTGCCTTTGTCGGTGGTATTCTCATCGGCATCATCGAGGCGATGGCGCAGGCTTACATTTCCACGAGCCTTGCCAACTCCATCGTCTTTGGCGTTTTGATCATCGTCCTGCTCGTCAAGCCTGCCGGCCTCTTGGGCAAGTACGTCCCCGAGAAGGTGTAGGTGAGCGTTATGAAGTTTCTTAAAGACAAGCAGACGCGTCACGACTTTGTTACGTACGCCATGTGCCTTGTGGCGTTCGCCATCGTGTTCTTTATGCAGTCCAACCACATGATCCCGCGCATGATTGCCGGCCAGCTGGTCCCCATTACGGCCTACATTGTTATGGCCATCTCCCTTAACCTCGTCGTCGGTATCGCGGGCGACTTGTCGCTGGGCCACGCAGGCTTTATGAGCGTCGGCGCCTATACGGGCATCGTCACTGCCGTCGCGCTGGAGAGCGCCGTTCCGTCCGATCCGATGCGTCTGATCATCAGCATTGTGGTCGGCGCTATCGCCGCTGCCATCTTGGGCTTCTTGATCGGTATCCCGGTCCTGCGCCTGAGCGGCGACTATCTGGCCATCGTGACCCTGGCTTTTGGCGAGATCATCAAAGAGATCGTTACCTGCCTTATCGTGGGCGTCGACTCCCGCGGCCTGCATGTGATCTTTAACATCACGGGTAACTCCACGATCAACGACCTGCACCTGCTCGAGGACGGCACCGCCATCATCAAGGGCGCGCAGGGAGCATCGGGCGTGTCGACCTATTCGACCTTCCTTGCCGGCGCCATCCTGGTTATGGTCGCGCTCGTGATTGTACTCAACCTGGTTCGCAGCCGTACCGGTCGTGCCATTATTGCCGTGCGCGATAACAAGATCGCTGCCGAGTCCGTGGGCATCTCCGTCACCCAGTACCGCATGATCGCCTTCGTGGTTTCCGCCGCCCTCGCCGGTGCTGCCGGAGCTTTGTTCGGCGGTAACTTCTCGCAGCTTTCCGCTACTAAGTTCGACTTCAACACGTCGATCCTCATTCTGGTGTTCGTGGTCCTGGGCGGCCTGGGCAACATGCGCGGTTCCGTTATCGCCGCGGCGCTGCTCACGGTGCTCCCCGAGTTGCTCCGTCAGTTCTCGGACTACCGCATGCTCATCTACGCCATCGTGTTGATCCTGGTCATGGTCTTTACTAACAACCCACAGCTCAAGGCATTCTTCGCACGCATTAAGGACCGCTTTGCTTCCAAGAAGGAGGTGGCAGCCGATGCCCAGTAAGTTTGAGTTCAACAAGGGCAAGATGGTCCCGTATCCTTCTGGCGCTATCGTTCCCGACCGCGACCTGGGTCAGCGCCCGGCGCTCGAGTGCATCCACTTGGGCATTGAGTTTGGCGGCCTTAAGGCAGTAGACGACTTTAGCCTGACCATCGGCAAGACTGAGATTGCCGGTCTCATCGGCCCCAACGGCGCTGGCAAGACCACGGTCTTCAATCTGCTCACCAAGGTGTACCAGCCCACGCACGGCACCATCCTGCTCGACGGTGAGGACACCTCGGGCAAGTCGGTCTACCAGGTCAACCGCATGGGTATTGCCCGTACGTTCCAGAACATTCGCCTGTTCAACACCATGACGGTGGAGGACAACGTTAAGGTCGGCCTGCACAACCAGGAGCGCTACTCCGGCTTTGAGGGCGTTCTGCGCCTGCCGACGTATTGGAAGCACGAGAAGGCCGCCCACGAGCGCGCCATGGAGCTGCTGTCCATTTTTGACATGGAGCACCTGGCAAATGAGCAGGCCGGATCGCTGCCTTACGGCGCCCAGCGTCGTCTGGAAATCGTCCGCGCGCTTGCCACCAACCCCAAGTTGCTGCTGCTCGACGAGCCTGCCGCCGGAATGAACCCGTCCGAGACCGCAGAGCTTATGGCGAACATCGTCAAGATCCGCGACACCTTCGGCATCGCCATCATGCTTATCGAGCATGATATGTCGCTCGTTATGAACATCTGCGAGGGTATCTGCGTGCTCAACTTTGGCAAGGTTATCGCCAAGGGCACGGCCGAGGAAATCCAGAACAACGATGCCGTTATCGAGGCGTATCTGGGCAAGCAGGATAAGGGGGAGAACTAAATGGCAGAGCCGATGCTTTCCGTCTACAACATCAACGTCTGGTACGGTGCCATCCACGCCATCAAGGACATCTCCTTTAACGTCAACGAGGGCGAGATCGTGGCTCTGATTGGCGCCAACGGTGCCGGCAAGTCCACGACGCTTAAGACCGTCTCGGGCCTGCTGCGTTCCAAGACCGGCTCCATCAAGTTTATGGGCGAGGACATTACCCATACGCCTGCGGACAAGCTGGTGGGCAAGGGCCTGGCCCAGGTGCCCGAGGGCCGTCGCGCGTTTTTGCAGATGACGGTCGAGGAGAACCTGGAAATGGGTGCCTATACGCAGCCCAAGTCAACGGTGGCTCCGGGCCTTGAGCGCGTCTACGAGCAGTTCCCGCGCCTGAAGGAGCGTCGTCGCCAGGTCGCCGGCACCCTTTCGGGCGGCGAGCAGCAGATGCTCGTTATGGGCCGCGCCCTTATGAGTAACCCCAAACTGCTTATGCTCGACGAGCCTTCCATGGGTCTGGCGCCGATTCTGATTGAGCAGATCTTCCAGATTGTCGAGGACCTGCACAAGGCCGGCACCACGGTGCTTCTGGTCGAGCAGAACGCGCAGATGGCACTTTCCATCGCTACACGCGGCTACGTGCTCGAGACCGGCAAGATCACCATGACCGGCAGCGGCCAAGAGCTGCTGCACGACGACAACGTGCGTAAAGCCTACCTGGGCGGTTAGATAGTTACGGCGTTTTACCAAACGCCGTAATCAGCCGACGCTGCAAGCCCGCCAGGGCGGCAATCTGCCTTTCAACTTCGGCGGCATGACCAGAAGGTCAATGCCGCCTCGTTTCAAGGCACCTTGCTCGCTCTGGCGGGCTTTCGCTGTCGTTGCCAAAACATCGGCGTTGTGGCAGATGCCAGCGACTACCCCCTTTATGTTGCGGTGGAATAGGGACTAAATGGGAGCCTCAGAGGCCAAAACAGTCCCTATTCCACCGCAACTTCATGGGGGCGTGCGACAATGCCCATCGGAAAACGTTTGCCATCTGGGGGTCTATCTATGCTGTACGAGTTTTGTGCCGAGAACTTTGAGCGGGTGCCGGCGGCTATCGATGCCGGTGCAAAGCGCATCGAGCTGTGCGACAACCTTGCCGTCGGTGGCACTACGCCCTCGGCTGGTGTTATCAGCGCTACGGTCAGCTATGCTCACGAGCATGACGCACGAGTGATGTGCATGATTCGCCCGCGTGGCGGTGACTTTCACTACAACCAGGACGAGCTGCGCATGATGGAGATGGACTTGGGTCTTGCCGTGAGCGCCGGCGCCGATGGCTTGGTCTTTGGCTGCTGCAAGCCTTGTGCCGGCGGCTGGGCGCTCGACGAGCTTACGTTGGGCGCCCTCGTGATGGCCGCGGGCTGCGCGACCGAGGAGTGCAAGCGCGAGTCCCTTGACATCACCTTCCACATGGCGTTTGACCAGCTCTCGCCCGAGGCTCAGCTCGATGCCGTCGACACACTCGCCGACTGCGGCATCACGCGTATCCTGACGCATGGTGGTGCTGCCGGAACGCCGATCGAGGACAATCTGGAGCACCTATCGCGTCTTGTCGAGTATGCGGGCGACCGCCTGACCATCCTTCCCGGCGGCGGCATCACTACGGCAAATCGCGACGCGGTCGCGGCGGCGCTAGGCGTCTCCGAGCTCCATGGCACCAAGATCGTGCCGCTGGAGGTATAACCCGTGGCGCTGGTATTTGACGTTCAGCAGGCGAACGGTAAGCCCGACGACAATCGTCGTCCCGGCACCGCGTGCCCCTTTTGCGATACCGAGGAACTCGCCAATATCATCCGGCGCGACGGTGACTGCATCTGGCTCGAGAATAAGTTTAAGACCTTGCGGGCCACACGTCAGACCGTATTGATCGAGTCTGCCAATCACGACGCCGACCTGGTGACCTATGAACCGGATGAGCTGCATCATGTGATGCGGTTTGCCCTGGGCTGTTGGCAGCAGATGATCGATTCCCAACAGTACCGCAGTGTGCTCATGTACAAGAACAAAGGCCCACTTTCGGGCGGCAGCCTCGTCCATCCACACATGCAGATTGTGGGCCTGGAACAGGAGGACGGCTATGCGGCGCTGACCTCAGCCAACTTTGAAGGCATCAGTGTCTGGCAACAGGGGAGAATCTCGGTCGACATCTCAACCGAACCGATCATGGGGTTCTTTGAGGTCAACGTTTCAGCCCCGCAGGGAATCGCCGCCAGCGATGACACGAGAGACCAAGCCGAGGCGGATCTCTTCGCCGACGCAATCCAGGTAGCTCTGCGCTATATCTTGCACGAGCACCATGGCGGTCGTGCAGAGTCGTACAACCTGTTCTTCTATCACCTGGGCGGTCGGACCATTGCCAAGGCGCTGCCGCGTTGGGTGGTTTCGCCCTACTTTGTCGGCTATCGTTTGGCCCAGGTCAATGCTGAGACCACGCTCGATGTCGATGCTGAGCGCCTGCGTGCGCATCTGGAGGCGCTCACATCGTAAAGTGAGCGCCCGCACACTGCGGACGGTTTAGCGCGCCATTGCATCGCGGCCGGCCTCGACCCGCTTGCGCTGGGCGGCGCGCTCCTCGCCGGTCAGACGCTCAAAGAAGTGCCCGATAAGCGAGGCGAGCACCTGCTGAAACAACGTTCCACACATGACGGGAAACACAACTTCGCCCGGAAAGTATTGCGTGGCGATGACGGCGCCCGAAGAGATATTGCGCATGCCGCAGGTAAAGCACATGGTGGTCGTTTCGCTATATGGCAGATGCAGCGCGCGGGCGACCAGAATGCCGACGACAAAGCCGCTGATGGCGAAGACCAAAATAAAGAGGGCGACTTCCAAGCGCACCGCGTTCATGTGCAGCACGTACTCGCTCATGGCGGTGGAGTTGGAGGCGATAACGCCCATCATCATGAACTTGCAGGCGGGCGAGAGCGCGGGGGAGAGCTTCTCGTGTCCCCATCCGCGCGTGAGCTCGTTGATCACGATGCCGAGAACGGCGGGGATGGCGATCATAAAGGCCATGTTCTGCATCATACTCGGCACGTCGATCGAGACGGTGGCGCCTAGCAGGAGCTTGAGCGTAAGCGGAATCGTCACAGGGGAGATGACCGAGGACGTCAGGATGATGGTGAGCGCGAGCGGGCCGTTGCCGCCGAACATGCTGATCCACATAAAAGCGGTGACTGCCACGGGCACACTGTATTCGAGCACGATGCCGCAGACAAGGTTGGGGTTGGAACCAAAGAACAACGATCCCATGGCATAGGCCGCGATGGGAATAAGCGCCGCCGAGACCAACAACGCCAGAATCAGGTGCAGCGGATGGTGGAACACCTCGGCTACCTGGTGAAAGGTGTTGCTGAGCGCACCTTGGAACGTCATAAAGGCAAACAAGGTGGGAACGATGGGCTTGAGAGCGCCGATCTGTTGAGGAAAGAGCACGCCGAGCGCCACGCAAATCGGAACGATGATTTGCATGTGCCCCGCGAGAAACTTGCCCAGT
>NZ_JBCPDN010000045.1:0-19264 GCF_040915425.1 Collinsella aerofaciens
ATTTAAACGGCTGAAAAAGGGGCATCGACCTGCGCCGATGCCCCCAACGTGGACACACATTTTGTCCTATAAGCCGCCGATTGCAGGCATATAAAAACCGCCCCCGGAGGGACGGTTCTTCGTAATTCAATGTTGTCGCCGGCCTACTCGCCATCCTCCAACTTAATGAGGATCTTGCGGTAGCCACCGTACTCGCCGTTCAGCGCCTTTGAAACGCGGCTCACCGTGGTGGACGAAGCGCCGGTACGGGCCTGAACCTCAACATAAGGCTCGCCCTCGTCCAAATAGCGCGCAACCTGCAAACGCTGAGAAAGGTCGCAAATCTCGCGCGGCGTGCAGATATCGGTCAAAAACGCTTGGATATCCTTCTCGTCGTCCAAAAGGCTAAATGCGTGGACCAGCTGCTTGACATCAGGCTTGTCAAACATGTTCTCGATATTCATCGATCACCGCCAAACCCGCCAAAAGGCATCGAAGTTGATACTGACATCGGGCATCGTTCGCCCGTTCCATGCAATAGGGCAACGCCTGTGGCTTTTGCCCGTAGCAGTGTAGCACACCACCAAACTAAAGCGACAAGACTCTCTGCCAGCGGCGCGTTTTTCAGGACGAACGCCGTTTAGAAACCATATGCGCACGTAAGCTCCACGAATATTTGAGACAATGGGCGCCCAAACACCGCGGCGCGCCCGCGCAACCATCCAGGTCGCCGCCGCAAGCCGCTTCACGCGACGCCAGCAACCCCGGCGCAAGAAAGGATTCACGCCATGCGCTTTATGCTTAACTGGCTCTTCACCTCGATCGCCATCGCGATCGCCACGTTCCTCGTCCCCGGTATCCAACCCTTCGGCTTTGCCGAGACCTGGGTCTGCTTTGCCTTTGTGGGACTGTTCCTGAACATTGTCGATTCGTTCGTCAAACCGTTCCTCACGGTCATCTCGCTGCCGCTCACGATCATTACGCTGGGCATTTTCCAGCTTGTCGTCAACAGCTTTATGCTTGAGCTCGCGAGTTACCTGTCGGTCAACCTGCTGGGCGTCGGCATCTCCATCGCCAGCTTTGGATCGGCCTTTATGGGCAGCATCCTGGTGTCCATCACGCGCAGCATCCTCGACAGCATCGCCGAGGACTAAAACGGCCATTCCGGCCGTGTCCGTCTCAACAGCCCAAAACGAAGGCCGCCCATCGCAAAAATGGGCGGCCTTCTTATTTGCCAAGTCTCAAAGGGCGAGAAAATCTACCATTTCCACCCCGTCCCCAAATGCAGGTGTGGGTTAGATGACGTAGTCGTAGCCATGGTTGGGAGCGACAAGTTGATCGAGCGTCACACCGTCGAGGTAGTCGTTGATGAGCTTGTCCAGGTTCTTCCACACGTCGAGCGTGGGACACTCATCAGATCGCGAGCAGCCCTTGCAGTCGCCATCCAGGCAGGCGACCGGCGCCAGACTGCCCTCGGTCAGGCGCAAGATCTCGCCCACCGTGTATTGCTCGGGCGGGCGCGTGAGCACATAGCCGCCGCCCTTGCCGCGCATGCCCGAGAGCATGTTGGCGCGCACGAGCGTAGCCAAAATGTTCTCGAGATATTTCTCGGAAATCCCCTGTCGCGCCGCGATCTCTTTGAGCGGGATGCGACCGGCTGCCTGGTGCTCGGCCAGATCGACCATAACGCGCAGGGCATATCTGCCCTTAGTAGAAACCAACATGTATAGTGCTGCCTTTCGGTCATTTAGTCCGTAGAAATTCTAGCCGAAATATTGGTTTTGAAAATACCCGTTCCGGCCAAGATGGTTAATCGACTCGTAATAATCTTCTATTTCCTATTGCGTTACTAGGCTTTACTGTCTACTATGCTTGCCAACAGCAAAACGAACAACCTATAAGGTTTGTGGGTTTCGCTGCTACACACACCGTAAAACCACACGGCATCCAGTCATTTGAACACTTTGGAGGTTCACCATGAGCAATGTTTATACGTCCATCGATCAGCTTATCGGCCACACCCCGCTTCTGGAGCTCACTCACTTTGAGGCCGATGAGGACCTCAAGGCCCGCGTGCTCGTCAAGCTGGAATACTTCAACCCCGCCGGGTCCGTCAAAGACCGCGTCGCCAAGAACATGATCGACGAGGCCGAGAAGGCCGGCAAGCTCGTGCGCGGCGGCGACTACACCATCATCGAGCCCACGAGCGGCAATACCGGCGTCGGCATCGCCTCGGTGGCGGCGGCTCGCGGCTACAAGGTGATCATCACCATGCCCGAGACTATGTCCGTCGAGCGCCGCAAACTTATGCAGGCATACGGCGCACAGCTCGTGCTCACCGACGGCTCCAAGGGCATGAAGGGCGCCATCGCCAAGGCCGAGGAGCTGCAGAAGGAGACACCCAACAGCATTATCGCCGGTCAGTTTGTAAACCCCGCCAACCCTGCCATCCACAAGGCCACGACCGGCCCCGAGATCTGGGATGACACCGACGGCAAGGTCGACATCTTCGTCGCCGGCGTCGGCACCGGCGGCACCGTGACCGGCGTGGGCGAGTTCCTCAAGGAGCAGAACCCCGAGATTCAGATCGTCGCCGTCGAGCCCGCTACCTCCCCGGTGCTCTCTAAGGGCCAGGCCGGCCCGCACAAGATCCAGGGTATCGGTGCCGGCTTTGTGCCCGACGTCCTCGACACCAAGGTCTATGACGAGATCATCCCCGTCGAGAACGACGACGCCTTTGCGACCGGCCGCGCCGTGGGCCACAAGGAGGGCGTGCTCGTGGGCATTTCGTCCGGCGCCGCCGTGTGGGCCGCGCTGCAGCTGGCCAAGCGCCCCGAGAACGAGGGCAAGACCATCGTGGCCCTGCTCGCCGATACCGGTGAGCGCTACCTGTCCACGGCACTGTTCCAGGACTAAGGGCCCGTCGCTTGTCGATAGGCCCAAGGCACGCCGGCCTCCCCTCTCTTCTGGCTGCCTGAGCCCATCTCGTTAGGGTATCCCACGAGACGTCCGAACTTGCTACAATGTCTGCGGCGCGGAACCAGCCTCCCGCGCCGCTTTTCTTTTTTGGCCACATGCCACCAAGGAGAACCTCCCCATGCACAACAAGCGCGTGCTCGTCGCCATGAGCGGCGGCGTCGATTCCAGCGTGACCGCGTATCTGCTCAAAAGTCAGGGTTACGAATGTGTCGGTGCCACCATGCGCCTCACCTGCCCCGCGCCCGATCCCGTCACGGGCATGAGCAAGGTCGACCGCGACATCGCCGATGCAAAGGCCGTCGCCGAGCGCCTGGGGATACCCCACCATGTGCTCGACCTGCAGCAGACCTTCGACCGCAACGTGATCGAGCGCTTCGTGACCGCCTACCAGGAGGGACTGACGCCCAACCCGTGCATCATCTGCAACCGCCACATTAAGTTTGGCGCGTTGCTGGATGCGGCACTGGATATGGGCTGCGACTACATCGCAACGGGTCATTACGCCAAAACAAGCCAGACAGTAGACGGCACCTGGCAGCTGCATCGCGGCGAAGATCCCAAAAAGGACCAGAGCTACTTTTTATATTCGCTTACGCAGGAGCGCCTGGCGCACACGATCTTTCCGCTGGCAGGCCTAGACAAAGAGCGCGACGTGCGCCGCATAGCCGCCGAGCAAGGCTTTACCAACGCCCAGAAGGCCGAAAGCGAGGACATCTGCTTTATTCCAGACGGTGACTACGCGGGCTATATCGAGCGCCGCTGCGGACATCCCGCTGCACCGGGCGACATTGTGTGGCGCGACGGCAGCGTGGTCGGACGCCATAACGGCGCGTTGCGCTATACCATCGGCCAGCGCAAGGGCTTGGGCGTCGCGATGGCGCATCCCGTGTATGTGACGGGCGTCGACACCGCCAACAACACCGTGCATCTGGGCGAGGCCGAGGACCTAACGGCCACAGCACTCACGGCCGACGACTGGATCTGGAGCGCCCCTGCCGACCGCATGGAGGCAGAACTCGATGCCGGCGGCATTCGCGTGGGCGCCAAGTACCGCTACCGTCAGAAAGACCAGGCAGCAACCCTTACGCGCGGCGAAGACGGGCAAATGCTGCTAACTTTTGACGAGCCGCAGCGAGCCATCGCCCCCGGCCAAGCCGTTGTAGTCTACCGCGGTGACATCGTCCTGGGCGGCGGTACCGTGACCGGCGCCATCAAGTAGTCCCATCCCCTTCATAAGTTGCGGTGAAATAGGGACTGCTTATGCGTTTCAAATGCAAAAACAGTCCCTATTTCACCGCAACGCACAAGAGCGCCCCTGCCGGCAACGTTATACCGGCTAGTGCGCTCTTAACTTGCCACGCGCTATAAATGCGCCTAACGCTGCACGTAGGCGCGGACGAGTTCGTAGGTGTTGCGCACACCGTCGATGTGGCTGCGCTCGTAGTTGTGGCTCGCGTACACGCCGGGGCCGATCAGGCCGTGACGAATGTCGTAGCCGGCCGAGAGCGTGGCCTCAACGTCCGAGCCGTAGTGCGGATACACATCGATGGCGTAATCGAGCTCCAGCTCGCGCGCGATGTTGGACAGCGTGGTCACCAGGTCGTAGTTGTACGGACCGCCCGAATCCTTGGCGCAAATCGAAACCATGCGCTCGGTGCAGCCTAGGTCGTCGCCCACACAGCCCATGTCCACACTGATCATCTCGCGCGTGCCGGCCGGCACAAAGGCACCGCCGTGACCGACCTCCTCGTACACAGTAAAGAGCAGCGACACCTTGCGCGAAAGCGTCACCTCGCCAGCGGCGACGGCACGCGCCAAGCCCAGCAAAATGGCGGCCGATAGTTTGTCATCCAGGAAGCGGCTCTTAATGTAGCCGCTCTCCGTCACCGTCGTGCGAGGATCCATAGCGATGATGTCGCCGGTCTGAATACCCAGCTCGAGCACATCGTCCTTGCTGTCGACGTTCTCGTCGAGCAAGATCTCCATGTTCTTCTCGATGGTCTTGACCGGCTCGTCGGCCACGTGCGCCGAAGGCTCGGTGTTAAGAACCACGCCCGTGTAGACATTGCCGTCGCGCGTGTAGACGGTGCAGTTCTCGCCATCGGCCGTAGACCACTGATGCCCACCGAGCGTCGTGGGGCGCAGGCGGCCATTGTCCTTAATGGAACGCACCATGGCGCCTAGGGTATCGACATGGCTCGCCAGTACGAGCGGCTCGCCCTCGCCACCAAGCTCAACGAGCACGTTACCCTTATTAGAACGCTCGGGCCCAAAGCCCATATCGCGCAGGGCCTCCATCAGATAATCAGTAGCCGCACGGGTATAGCCCGTAGGCGAGGCGATAGAAGTCAGCGTCTTAAGCTGTCCCGCGATATAGGAGAGCGTCCCCTCTAGAGAAGCATCAACATTAGAAGCCATATGCATCCTTCCAAGTAAAACTAAGACCGAGTCCCGATTTTAACCGTTCTGCACGGTCAATGCCCTAGGAGCCGAGCCGCCTCCCGACGTCCCCGCACCGGTTTTGTGCACGCGCACGGTTTACAACCCGAATCTTGCATAAATCCTATCAGTATCTGCATAAATATGAGACATCTTTTTGCTTCGTCTCAGGGTACCCCACCTTGGACCGTGCAAAAAACGGAGTATTCAGCACCGTGGGCCCCAACGACCCCATCACAAACGACAAAACGACGCGGTTACAGCAGTGTTGTAGACCGTCGCAAACCAAAAACGCGGCGACAGCCATCTCCGTCCATCGATAGCCCGCCCACAGGGGCTGTCGATGGGCGCCCGCGGGCCACTACGGCCCATTCACAACGTTATGCATTTTTCAGAGCTTGCTGAATACTCCCAAAAATGCACGCTGGGAAGTGCACCACCTATCCGCAGCGGGCAGCATGCTTTGGTTTTACCCGTCTCAGGACATTGACGCAGCACAAAAAGCCCCGCCGTGCGCAGCACGGCGGGGCCAGCGGCACGTCAAAAGACCATACACCTACGGGCGAAGGACCACCAAACTGGGCTAGGCAGCCGGGCAGATCTTCTTGAAGAGCTCAATGACGTCGTCGAGCGTCGCCTCGCGCGGGTTACCCGGGAAGCAAGCGTCGGCCATGGCGTCCTTGGCCAGGACCTCGATCTCGTCAGCCTTCATGGCCTCGCAGACGTGCGGGATATTCACGTCGGCGGAAAGCTGCTTGACGGCGGCGATAGCGGCGTCGGCAGCCTCGTCGGTGCTCATGCCCGTGGTGTCAACACCCATGGCAACGGCAACCTTGGCCAGGCGCTCAGCGCAAACCGGCTTGTTGAACTCCATGGCGATCGGCAGCAGCATGGCGCAAGCGACGCCGTGCGGGGTGTCGTAGTGAGCTGACAGGGTGTGAGCCATGGCGTGGTCGATGCCCAGGCCAACGTTGGAGAAGCCCATGCCGGCGACATACTGACCAAGGGCCATGCCCTCGCGACCGGAGCCGGGCTGACCGGACTTGGCCTCGGCGACGGAGTCACGCAGGTTCTCGCTGATCAGCTTAATAGCCTCAAAGTGGAACATGTCGGAGAGCTCCCAAGCGCCCTTGGTGGTGTAGCCCTCGATGGCGTGGGTCAGAGCGTCCATGCCAGTGGAAGCGGTCAGGCCGGCGGGCATGGAGGCCATCATGTCGGGATCGACGACGGCGACCTCGGGGGCGTCGTTGGTGTCGACGCACACGAACTTGCGGACCTTCTCGGGGTCGGTGATGACGTAGTTGATGGTCACCTCGGCGGCGGTACCGGCGGTCGTCGGCACAGCGATGGTGAACACGGCGTGGTTCTTAGTGGGAGCAACGCCCTCGAGGCTGCGGACATCGGCGAACTCGGGGTTGTTGATGATGATGCCGATGGCCTTAGCAGTGTCCATGGAGGAGCCACCACCGATGGTCACGATAGCGTCAGCCTCGGCGGCCTTGAAGGCCTCGACGCCGTCCTTGACGTTCTGGATAGTGGGGTTGGGCTTGATCTCGGAGTAGAGGCTCCAAGCGATGCCGGCAGCGTCGAGCTCGTCGGTCACCTTAGCGGTAACGCCAAACTTGACCAGATCGGGGTCGGAGCAGACGAAGATCTTCTTGTAGCCGCGACGCTGGAGCTCGCCGGGGATCTCCTTGATGGCGCCGGAACCATGATAAGAGATGGTATTGAGAACGAAACGATTAGCCATTGATAGCCTCCCATCGTGTGCGGGGCACCCATTACGCCCCACGCTATGAGTCCCATCCTAACGCTTTTGAAACAAAAAAACGCGTGAGAACGTCAAAATTGTTAAAGCGTTTCAACAGATGATGAAAAATAATGCGGCAAAGGGACAGCCCCTTTGCCGCATTCGGTTACTTTCGGCAGCCCTCTTTCCAAGCCTCGGCCGCAACCTTCCAGCGTAAGCGCAAGTCGCGCTCGCGGTCGATGAACATGATGGCAAACGCGACAAACAGCAGCAAGCTCGCCACGACGATGGCGTGCAGGCCCATGCGCTCAATGCACCAGTTGCCCAACACGGCGCCAAACACAAAGGTAAAGATCACGCCGAAATACAGCAGGCCGTTTTCCAAAAAGCCGCGCCTGTGGGTGATGATGTAATCGTCCACGTTTTGCAGCGCGTTGCGCAAGTTGCCGATGCACATGGTCGTAGCGATGCCGTGACCGTGAATCTTGCGGAAGCTCTCTACCTGCATACCGCAGGCAAACGAGGTGAGGCAGTTGGCGAGCAGGTTGAAATTACCGCCCGGGATAAAGCTCACGCCCAGCAAGATAACGGCTTCAAAGAACACCGTTACCTGGC
Source organism: Collinsella aerofaciens (assembly GCF_040915425.1). Classification (GTDB taxonomy): domain Bacteria; phylum Actinomycetota; class Coriobacteriia; order Coriobacteriales; family Coriobacteriaceae; genus Collinsella; species Collinsella aerofaciens_BW. Next base: position 7,763 of record NZ_JBCPDN010000045.1, read on the forward strand.
GCCAGTGAATCACGCTGCCAAACCGCTCGTGCACCAGGTCGGCAAGCATAATGCCCACAGCAAACGACACCACAGGGAAGAAGTAGCGCCCCGCAAGTGCCCAATTGCCCTCCGAGATGCTCACGCCCACCAGCAAGATGTTGCCCGTCTGCGCGTTGGCGAAAACATGATCGCGCCCAATGTACGAATAGACGTCCATAAAGCCACCGGCGAGCGCCAAGATGATGCCCAGCTCAATAGACTCTGATATCTGTTTGGCACGCTGCATCGTCGTGCATCCTCCTTGTTGACGACCCTCTCGTGCGTTGGCGGAAACATAACCGCCGTTCATACTGTAACCCATTGACAACATGGCGTGCGCGCGAGACGGGTTCTCCAACGCGCAGATACACAGTCTGGAAACAAACGACTGGCTCAGCGACGCTCTCACTCACCAGCTCATGTACTCCACCAGTCTTTTTAGCGCCGTCCCAAAAAGACTGGTTACAATTACGTGCAGCATACAGACACCGGGAGGGATCGTGGCAAAAAAGCCTCAGCACGCTCAGAACAGCCAACGCGAACAGCAGGGCAAACAGGGCCAGCAGCAAAAGCGCGGCGGCAAGGCGCAGGCCACGGTCGCCCGCGCCAAGCATTCCCAAGCGACGCCTGCCCGCCCCTGGCGCCCGGGCCGCGATAAGTTCCTCCCCGTCAGCCGCGCCGATATGGATGCGCGCGGCTGGGACCAGTGCGACTTTGTCTACATCTGCGGCGATGCCTACGTGGACCATCCGAGCTTTGGCATGGCTATCATCAGCCGTGTACTCGACGCGCACGGCTACAAAGTGGGCATCATCTGCCAGCCCGACTGGACCGATCCCGCCAGCATCAGCGTGCTCGGTGAGCCGCGCCTGGGCTTTTTGGTCAGTGCCGGCAACATGGACTCCATGGTCAACCACTATTCGGTGACCAAGCACCGCCGCCACACCGACGCCTATACCCCCGGCGGCGAGGAGGGGCGCCGTCCCAACCGAGCTGTCACGGTCTACGGCAATCTCATCCGTCAGACGTTCAAGGACGCCCCCATCATCATCGGCGGCATCGAGGCGAGCCTGCGCCGCCTGGCCCACTACGACTACTGGCAGGACAAGCTCAAGCGCTCGGTACTGCTCGACTCGGGCGCCGACATCCTCATCTACGGTATGGGCGAGCACGCGATCGTCGAGATCGCCGACGCGCTCGACGCGGGGCTGCCCATCGATCAGATTACCTATATCAACGGCACCGTTTACCGCACGGGTTCGCTCGACGAGGTCTACGACTACGACTTGCTGCCCAGCTGGGACGACCTTGCCGCTGACAAGCTCAACTACGCACGCAGCTTTAACGTGCAGCAGCAGAATATGGACCCCATCACCGGGCATCGCCTGGTAGAGCCATATCCCAACAGCGTGTACGTGGTGCAGAACCCGCCGTCGGCGACGCTCACCACCGACGAGATGGACGAGGTGGCCGAGCTCCCCTACGCACGCGATTGGCATCCCGACTACGACGCGGCGGGCGGCGTGCCGGCCTTTGCTGAGATCAAGTTTTCCATAAGCTCCAACCGCGGCTGTTTTGGTGAGTGCTCGTTTTGCGCCCTCACCTTCCACCAGGGCCGCGTGTTGCAGATGCGCAGCCACGACTCGATCATGCGCGAGGCCGAGCTGCTCACGCGCGATCCCGAGTTTAAGGGCTATATCAACGACGTGGGCGGACCGACGGCCAACTTTAGCCGCCCCGCCTGCGACAAGCAGCTCAAGCACGGCGTGTGCAAGAACAAGCGCTGCCTGTGGCCGAGCGTGTGCAAGAACATGGTGGTCGACGAGACCGGCTACACGCAGCTGCTGCGCGACCTGCGCCAGCTGCCGGGCGTCAAGAAGGTCTTCGTGCGCAGCGGCATCCGTTTTGACTACACCATGGCCGATGCCTCGGACGAGTTTTTACGCGAGCTGCTGGAACACCATGTCTCGGGCCAGCTGCGCGTAGCGCCCGAGCACGTGAGCGACGCGGTACTGTCCGTGATGGGCAAGCCGAGCCGAGCTGTCTACGACGCATTCTGCCGTAAATTTGAACGCTTGAATCGCGAATACGGACTCAAGCAGTACGTGGTGCCGTATCTGATCTCGAGCCACCCCGGCTCGACCATGAAGGAAGCCGTGGACCTTGCCGAAGCCGTGCGCGACATGGGCTACATGCCCGAGCAGGTGCAGGACTTCTACCCCACACCGTCCACCATGTCGACGTGCATGTACTACACCGGCGTGGACCCGCGCACCATGGAGCCGATCTATGTGGCGCGCGACCCGCACGAAAAGGCCATGCAGCGCGCGCTGATTCAGTATCGCAAACCCGAGAACTACAAGCTCGTGCGCGAGGCGCTGGAGAAGGCCGGGCGTCGCGACCTGATCGGCTACACCAAGCATTGCCTGATTCGCCCCGTGCCGCCACGCCCGGGCGAGACGTCTGCCGGCGGCGGACACGGCACTGGCAAGAAGGGCGGCAAGGCCCACGGTGGCGCCGCCGGCAAGGGACCCAAAGGCAGCAAGGGCCACGGCGGCATGTCCCGCGCGCAGAACACCGCGGGCCGCAACCGTGCGGCCCAGGGGCGTCAGGGCGCCAACGGCGGCGGACGCCGCAACTAGGGCAGCGGTGCGCTCGCTGCGTCCATCCCACACGCGTGGTGCAGCGAGCGCATTGCCTCAACGAGGATGACACCGGCGATAGCGACCGTAATTGCCACGTCGAACGGCGTGTTCACAAACCAGAGTAACGTCATGAGATAAGACCCGGCGTTAAAGGCAAAATGCAGCAGGATCGTGTAGCGGAGCTTTCCGGTGGTCACGAGCACCCAGCCAAAGACCAGGCCGGCGGCACCCGCGTAGCAACCCTGCACCCAATTCATGTGCATAAAACCGAAGATTGCCGCCTGCAGCACAATCGCCGCGGCGATACCCCACGTGCTTGGGGCCGCCCAGGGCACCATGGCGCCGTCCTGCGCGCTCGCACGACGCCGGCGCTTCCAAAGTGGGCGGCACTGCGGATTAAACGCTCGGAGCGAAAACTCGAAAATAATGCCGCGCACCAGGAGCTCTTCGCAAAATGGCGCGCCAATCACCGTGGTCAGAACGGCCAGATAGCTCGTGTCGCCCATGCCTGTTTCCTCGACGAGCTCGCTATAGTCTGCCGCGACCTCGGGCAGCAGCGACAGCACGCCGTCGCATAGGTAGCTAATGACCACCTGCATGGACAGGCCGATCACGACAACGCAGACGATGCGCTTCCATGCCGCGCCTGCTCCCCCACCGAGCGGGCGCTCGCCTTGCCGGCGCGCCATAAACGAGCGCGGCCACAGATAACGCCACCACAGCAGCGCCATCAAAAATGACGCCGTCTGAGCGGCAGCCTGGAACCATTGAATATCGAGGTTGTCGATCGGGAAACCCGTCAGCACCGACACGGCATCGAGAACTGAAAACAGAACCACGCTCAGGGCTATATCGGCAGCGACAACGCCAAAACAGGCAAGCGCCCACGCCATCGCATTGAGCATGCCAACCTCCTCAAAACCCGGCACTTAGGGACGTTCCTTAACTGCCGGCTGAAAAGGAACGTCCCCAAGTGCCGGCAGTTTGGGACAGTCATTGTTGATGAGAATCGGGCGCAGCGCCAAAAGCCCCGCTCGGCGAGATGTCGAACGGGAAGGTGCCGCAGCGATTGAAAGCGGCGATGAACATGCGGATGGCGTTGGACGGTGTGGTGCCCACGAGCTGGGTTGCCGCCGCGAAGGCCGCCTTTTCCTCGGGCAAAACCTTCGCGACAACCGGGGTCATGTGTTCTGCCATGGCGCTTCCTTCTTGAAACGACGGTGGTGCGGATGGATGCGGGCCACGCGGCTGGGCGACGGGCTGTGAAGGCAACCCGATTGGCCCGCATCTGGAGTTTGTTCTACGGCGTTGGTATTACTTGGTAATCCTAAGTATTACCCCGTAGATAGAATACCATACCCGACCCCATGGAGACAGAAGAAAACGAATCATTTTATTGTTGAGTTAGCGCCTGAAATGGCTTTTAGAGCGTGATGATATCCGAGATATCGAGGGCCCGAGCGTCAGCGGCATCGTGCGTGGCAAGCAACAGCATGCGGCCGTCGAGCAAGTCGAGCACGACCTCGGCGCATGCGTCGCGCGCAGCGATGTCTAGACCGGTAAAGGGCTCGTCCAGAATCACTGCGCCGCCCGGGCACAGCAGGGCTCGGGCAATCTCGACGCGACGACGCTGCCCACCCGAGAGCTCAGCCACGCGTGCATGCACATCGATCCCCGGTACCAGCAGGCGCAACAGGGCTGCGGCACTCGAGGCATCCACGCGCGCGTCGGCGCACACCAGCACATTATCCAAGGCAGAAGCGTCCTCGACCAGGCGCACATCCTGAAACACCATGGAGCACGGTGCGCACTCCCCCGCCGCCAGCGCAAGCAACGTCGACTTGCCCACGCCCGAAGCGCCCATCACACAGGTGCGTCCACCGGCGGGCACATGAAGCACCAGCCCGTCGAGCGCCGGCGCCCAAGGCGCGCGATCGCCCACGGCAAGCGCAAGCTCCGCTGCAGCACCATCGCTCGCAGCCCCTGTACGCCCGCGCAGTCCATGCCCATGCGCCCGCACGGCAGTTCGCCACGCCACGGGCCCCGAAGCCCGCAGCAACCACACCAGCACGCGCTCGCATGCCCACGATGCCGCCACGACCAGCACGGTCCACGCCAGCAGGTCAGCCGTCTCGATGAGCAGCTTCGCCTGATAGATGCGCTCGCCCACGGTGCCCGTCGCCATGCCGATGAGCTCCGCCGCCACGCCGGCCTTCCAGCTCATGCCGATCACGGCACGCGCGCACGAAAGCACAAACGGCAGGACCTCGCGCCAGGTATGGGCGCAAAACAGACGCCAACCCCGCACGCCATGCAGATGAAACATCTGCTCCAGCGACTGATCAACCTGCGTCAAACCCTCGACCAGCGAAAAATACACGCCCGGCAGCGCCATCAAAAAGACCGCGGCGATGCTCACGCGCGCCGACCCCAACCAAATGAGCAGCAGGACCACCACGCAGGCAACCGGTGTCGCCTTAACAAACGAAAGCGCAGGCGCCACCAAGCGGGCAAACGTCAGCGACCGCACCGAGGCTCCCGCCATCACGACGCCGCACACCGCGGCAAGCGCCAGCCCGCCCAAGATACGCGCACCCGAGCCTGCCAGAATCGCCCATGTGCCGGCATCGCATACCAGTCGTAGCAACGCCACCACGACAGCGCCCGGCCCCGGCAAAATCAACGGCTGCGCCACGAGACCCGCCACCAGCACCCACACGGCAAGCCAAAAGGCGGCAACGGCACCTGCTGCCGCCACCGCCTTCATACGCTCTGCCATTTGTCGAGCAAACGCACGCACGGGCTACTCCATGTAGTAGAAATCGTCAGCCGGGAGCTTGCCGCCCACGGCGCTCGCGTCCGCATCGGCCAGCACCTGCAGGTACCCACCGAGCGCCGCCTTCATATCCCTCCCCGTCTGGCACACGAGCATGCACCCGGGAATCGCCTTTTCGGCAATCGCGGCGTTATCCACGATACCCGCATCGACCACGGCCTGAGCCCAGTCCGCCGGCACCGCGTTCACGTCCTCAACGCTCGCAGCATGGCAGCTCAGGAATTCCGCCACGGCCTCGGGATGCTCCTCGGCAAAGGCCCGACGCACCACGGTCACGCCCGTCAGCAAACGGGAGCCCGTGTCGCCCGCCAGCTCATCCCACACATCGGTCAGACTCACCGGCGCCGACAGCTTGCCTTCGCTCTTTGCGATGGCAGCGGTCTTGAACGGCTCGGGCAGCACGCCCACGGCAGACGGATCGGCAAGCAGCACCGAGAGCACCTCGGTGGGCTCGCTCTTAAACTCAAGCGCCACCTGGCCGGTCAGGCCCGCGCGCTCCAACAGGTAGTTCATGACGTACTCCGGCGTGGTGCCCTTGCCCGTCATATAGACAGTATGGCCCGCCAGATCGCCAAACGAAGTAACGTCCGCGTTACCCGTCACCACGTTCAGCACGCCCAGCGTGTTGATGTCGATGACCTGCACCGCACCCTCAGTCTTGTTGTAGAGTACGCTCGCCACGTTGGCGGGCACCAGGGCGATATCGATATCGTCCTGAATGACCTTGGGCACAATCTCATCGGCGGCAGTATTGATCGCAAAGTCGAACTCATTGTCCGTCTCGCCATCGGCTGCCCGGTCCATAAACTGCACCAGACCAATCGAGGTCGGCCCCTTGAGCGAGGCGACGCGCACCTCGACCGGCTCTGCAGCAGCACCGGCGCCGTCCGTGGCAGCCGAGCCCGCGGCGGACCCGGCACCGGCAGCCCCGCCGCCACAGCCCGCGAGTGCAAGCGACAGCGCACCCGCGGCAAGCGCCGAGGCAAACCCCCGGCGCGACAGCTCAAAATCAAACGCGCGCATCGCTAGCACGTCCCCTCGTTAGGCATCGTCCATGCGTGATGGTCGGTATGCAGCAGATCCTCAGCCAGCGACGAGAGCGGCTCGCCCAAGAACTCGCGGTAGCACGCCTGGACATCGGGATTCTCGTGCGAGAAACGAATGTCCGCAGCGGCATCCAGGCCCCAGAGCACCTGGCCACGCTCGGCTGCCAGCTCGCAGCCGTCGTGGATGGGCTGACCGCCGCCACCGACGCAGCCGCCCGGGCACGCCATAACCTCAACGAAGTCATAGCTCACGCGGCCGTCGCGAATCGCGTCGAGCAGACGGGCAGCGTTGCCCAGCCCGTGTGCCACGGCGACGCGCACCTTGGTGCCATCGATATCGGCCACGGCCTCCTTCCAGCCGTCCAGGCCGCGCACATCGGTAAAGAAGTCGGCGTCGGGGTTCTTGCCCGTCACCAGGTAATAGGCCGAGCGCACGGCGGCCTCCATCACGCCGCCCGTGGCGCCAAAGATCACACCCGCACCCGTGCCAAAGCCCAGCGGCGTATCGAGCGGCTCCTCAACTAGCGTATCCACGCTCACGTGGCTCGCGCGGACCATGCGCACCATCTCGCGCACCGTCAGCGCAACGTCCACATCGGGCGTGCCGCCCTCGCCCACCATGCTCGGCAGCGCGCACTCGGCCTTCTTGGCCGTGCACGGCATCACGGACACCACAAACAGGCGCTCGGGCTCCACGCCCAGCACCTTGGCGTAGTAGGTCTTGGCGATGGCGCCGAACATCTGCTGCGGCGACTTGGACGTGGACAGGCTGTCGACAAACTCGGGGTAACGCGCCTTCACAAAGCGTACCCAGCCCGGGCAGCAGCTCGTGAACATGGGCCAGCTGCGGCTGTCGCCCTCGCCCTTGGCGGCCTCGCCCAGGCGCTTGAGCAGCTCGGAGCCCTCTTCCATAATGGTGAGGTCGGCCGAGAAATCGGTATCGAACACGTACTCAAAGCCAACGCGGCGCAGCGCGCAAGCCAAGCGCTCAACGGTAGCCTCCTCGCGAGATATGCCGAGCTCCTCGCCCCAGGCGCTGCGCACGGCCGGCGCAATCTGCACCAGCACGATCTTGTCGGGATCGGCGAGAGCATCGAACACGGTCTCGGTATCGTCGCGCTCGCGCAGTGCGCCCGTCGGGCAATGCGTTATGCACTGGCCGCACGCGACGCATTCGGTCTTGCCGATCGGCGCGCGCCCGCGGGTACCCACGGCGGTATGCGTGGCGCGGTTGGTCAGGTCCCAAATCCCTAGCCCCTGCACGCTCTCGCACACCTTGATACAGCGCATGCATTTAATGCACTTGTCGTTTTCGCGGATGATGGGAAAATCGAAATCCCAGCCCTCGCCCGCCAAATGCCTTTGATACGGCAGATAAAAAATACCCAGGTCGTTGGCGATGGTCTGTAGGTTGCAGTTGCCGCTGCGCACGCAGCTCGTGCACTGCGAATCGTGCTGGGACAGCAGCAGCTGCACGTTGGTGCGGCGAGCCTCGCGGGCCTTGGGGCTGTTGGTGTGCACCACCATGCCGTCGAGCACGTAGTTGTTGCAGGCGGCGACCAGCTGATCGCAGCCCTCGACCTCGACCACGCACACGCGGCAGCCGCCGATCTCGTTCAGATCGCGCAGATAGCACAGGGTGGGAATCTGGATGCCGACGGACTTGGCCGCATCCAGGATCGTGGTGTGCTCGGGCACCACGACTTCGCAGTTATCGATAATGAGCCTGACCATGTTGTGCGCTCCGTTTTCGCTGTTGTCGCCGACGGTGGTTTTGTTGAGCTCTACCATTCCAGGTTCCTCCCTCCGCGGAACGCGCCAAAGCCAAAGTGGTCGCAACGCAGGCAGCGGCTTGCCTCCTGGCGCGCCTCCTCCTCGGTAAGGCCCTGCTCGACCAGATTCCAATCGTGAATACGCTCGCCGGCCTCGCGCTCGCCCAGCTCGCAGCGGCCGCACTCGTGCTTGCCCTTAAACTGAACGGTCGGCAGCTCCACGTCGAGCTTGATCTTGTGGTCGAAGCCCAGATAGCGGTCGATGTTTGCCGAAGCCACGCGGCCGGCGTTGATGGCACGGATGACGGTGGCGGGGCCGGTCTGGCAGTCGCCGCCGCTAAAGAGGCCATCGAAGTTGGGCACGGCACCGTCCGAGTCGGTGACCACGCAACCCCACTTGCAGGCGATGCCCATGTCCTCAAACGGCTTGGAATCGATGTCCTGGCCAATGGCGACAAACACGCGCTCGCAGGGGATGACGCGCTCGGGCGTAGCGGCGGCACGCGGAGCCGGACGACCGCGGCGGGGCTCGCCGATAATCTGCGGTTGCACGCGCAGGCCGCTCACGCGACCATCTTCGCCCGTCTCGATGGCGAGCGGCGCCGTGAGCTCCAGAACCTCGCAACCCTCGGCCTGGGCGCCGGCAATCTCGGCGTCCTGGGCCGCCATATCGCAGATGCGACGGCGGTAGACGATGCTCACCTTTTCGGCACCGCAGCGCACGGCAGAGCGCGCCACGTCCATGGCCACGTTGCCGCCGCCGATGACGCACACGCGCTGGCCGCTCAGATCGGGCAGCTCGTCGTCTCCGATGGCGCGCAGCATCTTGACGGCCGACTCCACGCCGGGCGCCTCTTCACCCGGAAGGCCGAGCTTCTTGTCGCTATGGGCACCGATGGCCAGGTAGACGGCATCGAACTCGTCGCGCAGGCGAGCGAGCTCCTCGCCGTTCACGGAGTGATCGAGCTCAACGTCGATGCCGGCGCTCAAGATCCAGTCGATCTCGGCCTGCAGGCGCTCGCGCGGCAGACGATAGCTGGGGATGCCGTAGCGCAGCATGCCGCCCAAGTGGTGGCGCTGCTCAAAAATGGTCACCTTGTGGCCCATCACGGCCAGGTAGTAGGCACAGGAAAGGCCAGCCGGGCCGCCGCCGATCACGGAGACGCGCTTACCGGTGTTGTCCACTACATGCGGCTTGTGGTCGTTGAGGTCACTGTGCTCAACGGCAAAACGCTTGAGGGCGAGGATGTTCATGGGGTCGTCGACCATGCCACGGCGGCAATGCATCTCGCAGGGATGCTCGCACACCAGGCCGCAAACGAGCGGCAGCGGGTTATTCTTGCGGATGACCTTGACGGCATCGGCATAGCGGCCGGCCTCGACGAGCGAAATGTAACCGGGAATGTCGACATGCGCCGGACAGCCCGAGACGCACGGGACGCGGGCCTCGCGGTCAAAGCCACAGGAGTGCTCGCGGATGTGGTGCTCAAAATCGTCACGGAAACCGCGGATAGCCGTAAGCGCCATGGCGCCGGCCTCGTAACCGATGGCGCAATCGCTCGAAAGATAGATGGTGCGGGCCGTGCGCTCAATCAAGTTGAGCGTGGACTCGTCGGCGCGGCCCTCGAGCACATCGGCGAGCAGGTCGCTCAGCGCGCTCAGGCCCACGCGGCAGGGCGTGCACTTGCCGCAGCTCTGGGTGGAGCACAGGTTGACGAGCGCCGCCGTAAACTCGACGGGGCACGGGGCGAGTGAACTCACCGCCAGACGACGTCCGAGTGCATCGTGCAGGTCGTCCATGACGGCCTGAGCGTGGCTGCGTTCCATTACGTGCAGTCGAGCCATAAGATCCCCTCTCACATGGCAGCCCGGAGGCGAGGCCGGGCGAAATTGCTACACGCACAACACTGACCTAAAAAGTTGTTAGGTCTCCACGCAGTTCGGCAGGCGGTATGAAATGTCACCATCAGCGGTGAAAATGAACATTATCGCAGATAAATGCCATATTTGATAAAACGCGTTACCAAATTGCAATATTCAATGTGAAAAAGAGCGCCTTACTATTTTTCCTTTTTGATCCGTTTTCCTCCGTCCCCTTCGGATCACATGATCCCTTGGGAACGGAGGAAAACGGATCGTTTTTGGTGCAAAAGGGCCAGGTTTGTTTGCACCAATCTCACTTGCGCTAGATGAAGAGCTCGCATCCCTTCCGCGCGACGCAAACCTTGCTCAGCATCTGGGAAACAGCGGATAGTTTGTTGGAATCAAGCTTGCGAGCACCTCGCGGACATACGGCGATGCAGCGCATGCAGGAGATGCACGCCTCGCCAGCTGCTCGTTTGGAGTCACCCTTGTCGATAGCACAAACGGGGCACGCCGCGGCGCATGCACCGCAGGAGACGCAATCCTCTGTTGCCTCGGGCGCCATGCGGTGACCTCCAGCTTGTTTATAAGGACGATTGCCGGGGATAGAGGGCTCGGACGCATCCTCAGCCAACAGCTTTTGCTGAATTTGCTGAGCAAACTCAGCAAGCTGCGCCGCATCCTGCGCATCCGGACGACCGGCAGCAAACTGTCGCGCAATGGAATGTTCTGCAATGGCCGCAACTGCCGCGATCACCCGGAATCCCGCATGCTTCGCAACGTCCTCCAGCTCTACGAGCGTGTCCTCAAACGCGCGGTTTCCGTAGACGCACACCAGAACGGCCCGCGCTCCGTTGCCGTGAACCATGCCCAACCGGTCAGCCACCACAGCCGGGATTCTACCGGCATACGCCGGCACAGAGATTACGGCCACGTCGTCCTCAGTCATCGAGACAGCGCTGAAATCTAGCCCGCTATCGGTCAGATCGACGGTAACGGTATTCTTGTCCAGTGCCCCGGCCACAAGGCCAGACACCTTCTGCGTTCCACCCGTCGGACTAAACACAATTTCGAATACGCTCATCGAGACACCCTCCCCCTACGTCTGGCAACGCGTCAAGCCGTTTTCACATCCAGCCAGAGTATACGGCACGTGGGATCCCCATTTTGGTGCATCAAGCACCCCAATGCACCAACCCTACGCTGTCTGCCTCTTCGTTTTGTATAAATTACGGTACAGATTGTATATATTTACGGGATACCGCCGTGTTTTCCCGAGGTACCCCATCCTGGCCCGTGCAAAAAACGGAGTATTCTGC
>NZ_JBCPDN010000046.1:0-18950 GCF_040915425.1 Collinsella aerofaciens
GAGTTGGGAGCTCGAGAGCCGTGTGTCTACGCCCGAGCGCTTTGGCTTTATGTGGGAGTGCCCGGGATACCTTGAGCTTGAGGCGGATGGCGGTGTACCGGCGAAGTGGCTGTCCTTCTCGCCCCAGGGCCTCAAGGGCGGTCGTTGGGACCGCGGCAATGTATATGCAGCGGGCTACATGCCTGTAACGGGCGACATTACGGGCGGCAATGACGCTTATGAGCTGGGCGAGTTCCGCCTGTGGGACGCCGGTTTTGACTTCTATGCTCCGCAGGAGTTCACGGCCGAGGACGGTCGCCATATTCTAATCGGCTGGATGGGCATGCCCGATGAGCCGACCTATGGCAACGACCCCACCGTGGCGTGCGGCTGGCAGCACTGCATGACGGTGCCGCGTGAGCTTACAGCCGGTGCTGGCGGCGTGGTACTGCAGCAGCCGGCGCGCGAGATCGAGCGCCATTATGCCTCGGTGCGTGTGGGGGAGGGCTCGTTGGAGGTTGCCGGCGATACCTGTTTTGACGTTGTTGTTGACGGTGTCGACGGCGCGTTTACCGCGACCGTTGATGGCGAGCTAAAGCTGGTGCTTGTTCCCGCCGAGGGCGAACTGCCCTCGCGCTTTGAGATGCGATTTACCGATGAGAGTCGCGCTTCTGCCGGCTGCGGTCGTACCGTGCGTTGGGAGTCCGTCGACGAGGTTAGTAACGTGCGCATTGTTGGCGATGTTTCCTCGGTCGAGGTGTTTGTGAACGATGGTGCGCTCGTGTTCTCGACGCGCATCTATCCCGAGGCCTATGGCGTGACCGTTGACGCTCCGGGCGCGAATGTGACCTACCACGCGCTCAACATCTAAGCGATTCGTCGCATATCGGCGCTATACTGCAGCCGTAGCCCACGATGCGGGAAACATCCGCATCGTGGGTTTTTGTTATGGAGGGAAGGTGCCGTATGGGCGTACAGCAGCTAGAAGAGGCCTGGGCTTTGAGGGCCAGCGCGCGTGAGGCGCGGTTGCTTGCGGCGTCGCATGTGCCGGCAGCGCTGTCGTTGCTGGGGATTGTACGGCCCGGCGATCGTCTGGTGGCCTTTGCGGATGACTTTGCCGATGCGTTTGCGAGCGGCTTTGATGACTGCGATGTTGTGCTCGTGGGCTCGCCGTCCGCCGAGGCGTTTGCCGCCGCATCCGAGGGCTTTGATGCTTCGTTTGATGCCGAGGGTCCGCACCTGTGGTGGTTCGTCAACTCCATCGGCGGGTTTGGTCTGCGTGTGCCCGATCTGCGTGCGCTGGGTCGGGCGGCGCGTGAGGCCCATGCGCTGCTGGTTGTTGACAACACCGTGGCGTCGGCTTTTGGCTGCGATCCGCTGCGGCTGGGTGCTGCGCTGTCGTTCGAAGCGCTTGACCGTGTGTGCGCCGGTGAGGCTCCACGCAAGCTCGTTGCTGCTTCGGTGGCGCGCTCGCAGCTCAAGCGCCATCGTGTGGATGCCGCTGCCGAGTGCGCGCACGTATTGTTTGCAGGCTGCGGTGCGTCGGCGCTCGACCTTTCTGCCGAGGAGACCGACGTGCTGGAGCGTGGGCTTTCCTCGCTTAACGTCCGCATGCAGGCGCATTTCGACCGCGCCCGTGCGCTGGCCGAGTATCTGGCCGCCAACGAGATGGTGCGCAACGTTCGCTATCCCGGGCTGAGTTCGCATCCCGACCATGCGGCTGCAACGGGAATCCTCGAGCACGGCTTTGGACCGGCAGTTGAGTTTGATCTTATCGAACGTAGCGCGGGCGAGCTGTTCGATGCTTTGCCCGGGGAGTTTCGCACATCGCCCGCCGGCGGCGCAACGACGCGCCTTTCGGCCCCACGCGGCAAGCAGGGGAGCACCATCCGCCTCTTCGCCGGTACCGACGACCCCTTGATCGTGGCCGCCACCCTAGACAATGCCCTCCGATGATTATTCTGGGACGGGGATTAAAAAATCATTAGGTACACAATGATTTTTTAATCCCCGTCCCAGAATAATCATCTATGGTGACCGACCAGCTAAAAAAGCCCCGTCCCAAATTGGCTACTCTTTGATGCTGGCGATGAGGGCGTTGGCTTTGGTGGCGATGACGTTGTTAATGTCGGCCTGCAGCTCTTCGTAGACCGCTATGGCTCGCTCGCCGGCGGGGGTGAGGGTGGATCCGCGGGCGCCGTCGCGCTCGATGAGCTTGCAGCCCAGCTGACCTTCGGCCTCGTTTACAATGCGCCAGGCCTTGGAATACGCCATGCCCATGCTCTTGGCGGCGCGGTTGAGCGAGTGCTCGCGGGCAATACCCTGCAGCAGCAAGACGCAGCCGTGGCCGAACACGCCCGGCAGATCCTTGTCGCACGCTTGAATGACCAACTTTGCCGTCGTCTTGTACTCCATGTGCTCCACGTCTCCCCGCTAAAGTGTTTGCTGGGCAAACGCATAGCCTGCGTCAAACCCTCGTGTGCTCTTCTTAAATCATGCATTGTAGCAGTCAAAGTGCGTTAAGATACTTCCCCAGTATTGGGCGCCCAAGGTTGGGCTGGGTCCTACGAGGCCTGCAGCCGACCGGTCGCATGGAAAAAGGAGAAACATGGCTACGTTCTTTCCCGGTGAGTCCCACACGTTTTCGGAGTATCTGCTGGTCCCTGGTTACTCGTCCTCGCAGTGCATCCCCAACAACGTCTCTCTTAAGACGCCGCTGACCCGCTTTAAGCGCGGTGAGAAGCCGGCAATCACCCTGAACATCCCCATGGTTTCCGCCATCATGCAGTCCGTCTCGGGCGTCGATATGGGTGTCGCGCTCGCTACCGAGGGTGGCCTGTCCTTCATTTACGGTTCCCAGAGCGCCGAGTCCGAGGCCGCTATGGTCAAGGCCGTCAAGGATCACAAGGCCGGTTTCGTTCAGTCCGATTCCACGCTGACCCCCGACATGACCATGGAGCAGGTCATCGAGCTTAAGGAGAAGACCGGCCACTCCACCATGCCGGTCACCGACGACGGCACTCCCAAGGGTAAGCTCCTGGGCATCGTCACCAGCCGTGACTATCGCCCCAGTCGTGATGACCACCAGACGAAGGTCTCCGAGTTCATGACCCCGCGTGAGCAGCTCATCGTGGGCGACAAGAACATCAGCCTCAAGGTTGCCAACGACGTCATCTGGGACAACAAGCTCAACGCCCTGCCGATCGTCGACGACAACGATCACCTTATGGGCATCGTCTTCCGCAAGGACTACGACAGCCACAAGACCAACCCCAACGAGCTGCTCGATAACGACAAGCGCTACATGGTCGGCGCTGGTATCAACACCCGCGACTATGCCGAGCGCGTGCCGCTGCTTATCGAGGCCGGTGCTGACGTTCTGTGCATCGATTCCTCCGAGGGCTTCAGCGAGTGGCAGAAGCGCACCATCGAGTGGATCCGCGCCAACTACGGCGAGGACGTCAAGGTCGGCGCCGGTAACGTCGTCGACGCCGAGGGTTTCCGCTTCCTGGCAGACTGCGGTGCCGACTTCATCAAGGTCGGTATCGGCGGTGGCTCCATCTGCATCACCCGCGAGACCAAGGGTATCGGCCGTGGCCAGGCTACCGCGCTGATCGACGTCTGCCGCGCTCGCGACGAGTATTACGAGGAGACCGGCGTCTACGTGCCCGTGTGCTCCGACGGCGGTATCGTCTACGACTACCACATGACGCTCGCCCTGGCCATGGGTGCAGACTTCATGATGCTGGGCCGCTACTTCGCTCGCTTCGACGAGAGCCCGACCGAGCGCGTCAACGTCAACGGCCAGTACATGAAGGAGTACTGGGGCGAGGGTTCTGCTCGTGCCCGCAACTGGCAGCGCTACGATCTGGGCGGCGCCGCGAAGCTCAGCTTCGTCGAGGGCGTCGACTCCTACGTTCCCTACGCCGGTTCCCTCAAGGACGGCGTGGGCGGCACGCTCTACAAGGTCAAGTCCACGATGTGCAACTGCGGCGCCCTCTCGATCCCCGAGCTCCAGGAAAAGGCACGCCTGACTCTGGTCAGCTCCACCTCCATCGTCGAAGGCGGCGCCCACGACGTAGTCGTCAAGGACTCCCAGCAAAGCGTCAGCTATCGCTAAGCGGCTTTCCCAAGCACCGCACCTTGCCGTTCAAACCGTCGCTCGCGTACCAAAGTACGCGTCGCTCCTCTTTCACGGCAATCTGCGGCACTTGGAAAACCCGATCATGCTTGGGCGGGTAACAATTAGCGGTTGATTCACAACCACGTTATTTAGATAAAGCGAGATGCCCGCAAGTCGCAGGCATCTCGCTTGTCGTATTTGCTATCATCAGTCAAGTTAACCTTAGGGTCGGTCGGCTTGGCTTTGTTCGCTACAAGTTCCGCACGCAAAGAAGAGCACTTAATGTGCTCTTCGTCTTGCGCAGGACTGTCCGCAGTAGCGAATAAAGCTAAGCCGACCGACCCCAGCTAAGATTAAAGGAGCTGATATGTGCGATTGCACAGATCATAAGGACGAGATTCCTGTCTACGACGCGCAGGCCATTGAGTCCAGGTGGATGAAGGCCTGGGAGGACTCCAACCTCTTTGCCGTCGACACCGACGACAGCAAGCCCAAGAAGTACGTGCTCGAGATGTTCCCGTATCCGTCGGGCGACCTGCACATGGGCCACGCGCGCAACTACACTATCGGCGATGCCATGGCCCGTCAGGCCCGCATGCGTGGCTACGACGTGCTGCATCCCATCGGCTTTGACGCTTTTGGCCTGCCCGCCGAGAACGCCGCCATCAAGCACAACACGCAGGCTGCCGCCTGGACGTATAAGAACATGGACCAGGCGCTCGCCACGATGAAGCGCATGGGCTTCTCCTACGATCTGGATCGCATGGTCAAGACCTGCAGCCCCGACTACTACCGCTGGGGCCAGTGGATCTTTGAGAAGATGTGGGAAAAGGGCCTGGTCTACCGTAAGAAGAACCCGGTCAACTGGTGCCCCACCTGCAAGACCGTTCTGGCTAACGAGCAGGTTACCGAGGGTAAGTGCTGGCGCTGCGGCACCGAGCCCGAGAAGCGCGACCTGGAGCAGTGGTACTACAAGATTACCGAGTACTCCCAGGAGCTGCTCGACGATCTGGAGAAGCTCCCCGGCTGGCCTGAGCGCGTCAAGCAGATGCAGGCCAACTGGATCGGTCGCTCTGAGGGCGCCGAGGTCGACTTTACCCTGTGCGACCAGGATGGCGAACCCATCGAGGGCGACGAGGGCAAGATCACCGTTTTCACCACGCGTGCCGATACGCTCTTTGGCGTTTCCTTCTTTGTCCTGGCTCCCGAGTACGCCGGCTTGCACGAGCTCGTCGAGGGCACGGAGTACGAGGAGGCCGTCACCAAGATCGTCGAGGACTCCAAGCATATCTCTGCCGTCGAGCGTGCCCAGGGCACCCTCGAGAAGCACGGTGCCTTCACGGGCCGCTATGTGGTAAACCCCGTCAACGGCGAGAAGGTCCCCGTTTGGGTTGCCGATTATGTCGTTGCCGACTACGGTACCGGTGCCGTCATGGCCGTTCCCTGCGGCGACCAGCGCGACTTTGAGTTTGCCCGTAAGTACGACCTGCCGATCGTGCCGATCATCCTGGACGATGACGATCGCGCTGCCGTCGAGGCCAGCGGCGAGAGCATCGATACCTTCCATGCCGAGACCGTCGACTGGGATTGCGCTCACGCTGCCGAGGGCACGCTCGTCCAGTCCGGCAAGTACACTGGCATGCGCGGCGGTAAGCACTCCGAGGGTGAGGCTGCCATCGTGGCCGATCTCGAGGCCATGGGCTGCGGCCGTCGCAAGGTCGAGTTCCGCTTGCGCGACTGGCTCATCAGTCGCCAGCGCTATTGGGGCAACCCCATCCCGGCCATTCACTGCGAGCACTGCGGCATCGTGCCCGTGCCCGAGGATCAGCTGCCGGTGACGCTGCCCGAGAACCTGGACCTGGGCGCCGGCGAGACCCTCGCCGAGTGCAAGGACTTCTACGAGACCACCTGCCCGGTCTGCGGCCGCCCGGCCAAGCGCGAGACCGATACCATGGACACCTTCACCTGCTCCAGCTGGTATTACCTGCGCTATACCGATCCGCACAACACCGAGCTGCCCTTCTCCCGCGAGGCGGCCGACCGTTGGATGCCCGTCGATAACTACATCGGCGGCATCGAGCACGCCATTTTGCACCTGCTCTACAGCCGCTTCTTTACCAAGGCGCTGCGCGACCTGGGACTGCTGAGCGTGGACGAGCCCTTCACCAACCTGCTGTGCCAGGGCATGGTCAAGGACGAGAACGGCGACACCATGTCCAAGTCCAAGGGCAACGTCGTACCCCCGAGCTCGGTTATCGAGCCCTACGGCGCCGACACCATGCGTCTGGCTATCCTGTTTATCGCGCCGCCCGAGAAGGACTTCGACTGGGATCCCAAGGCCGTCGAGGGCGCCAACCGCTTTATCAAGCGCGCCTGGCGTATCGTGTGGCAGCTCGTCCAGTCGGGTGACGCCAACGTGGCCTTCGACAAGTCCGTGCTCGGCGAGACCGCGATGAAGCTCTACCGTGAGCGTCACCGCACCATCGCCAAGTGCACCGAGGACTTCGATCGCGGCCAGTTCAACACCGCGATCTCGGCCGTCATGGAGCTCGTCAACGCGGCGAGCGCCTACCTCAACGCCACCGAGGGTGCTGACCGCGACAAGGCCCTGTGCTACGGCGTGGCCAAGGACATCGTGAGCGTCCTGGCGCCCATCTGCCCGTTCTGGGCCGACGAGCTGTGGCACGAGGCGCTCGGCTGCGAGGGCAACGCTTACACCGCCGCCTGGCCCGAGTTCGACCTGGCCGAGTCCATCGAGGACACGGTGCAGATCGTCGTCCAGGTACTCGGCAAGGTCCGTGGCCGCATCGACGTGGCCCGCGATGCCTCCAACGAGGAAATGCAGGCTGCCGCCGAGACCGCCGTCGCCAAGTGGCTCGACGGCAAGACGGTCGTCAAGGCCATCTGCGTGCCCGGCAAGCTGGTCAACCTGGTGGTCAAGTAAGCATTGCGCGCTTAACTGACGCATAAAAGACGAGGGGCGATCCGATTGGGTCGTCCCTCGTTTTTCATGTACCTGCCCTGATGTCTGCGGTCAATTGTCCTATTCTTGTGGAGAAGCTGTGCGCACGCTGACCTGCAGATTCGTACTGTGCTTGCACGTTTCCGCAGCTATTGGTATAGTTTGCTTGCAAATGAAGTTGTAATTGAAAGAAGTGGGGTTTCGGCCCCGCTTCTTTTTTGTATGGATGGAGGTGCCGCAATGGTCAAGACCAAGACCGAGCAGGCGATTATCGACGCGCTCGAGGCCGTCGCTCCCCAGCACGATATCGACATCGTCGACGTCGAGCTCGTGGGTGCCACCAAGGCCCCCTGCGTGCGCGTGCGTATCGAGGGTGCCGAGGGTCAGAGTCTTTCGCTCAACGACGTCACGGCCAACACCAAGTGGGTCGGCGATGTGATTGAGGAGCTCGACCCCATCTCTTCGAGCTATACGCTCGAGGTGTCGAGCCCGGGTATGGCGCGCCCGCTGCGCCGCCCGTGCGACTTTGCCCGCTTTGTGAGCGAGAACTGCGAGCTCACCTCCACCGCCACCGAGGGCCGTCGCAAGTACGCCGGCAAGATTGCCGCCGCCACCGAGGCGAACGTGACCCTCGAGCTCGAGGACGGCGAGTCCGTTACCCTCGATTTCTCTGATGTTAAAAAGTGCAAGTTGAAGCCCACCTACGACTTCAAGCCCGCGAAGGAAGGAAAGTAAGATGGCAGCATCCGACATGATGTCCGCCCTGATGGAGCTTTGCCAGGAGAAGCACATCGACCAGCTCTACCTGATCGACCGCCTGGAGCAGTCGCTCGCCAAGAGCTATGCCGAGATCCTGCATCTTGAGTGGGGCGCCAAGGTGACCATTGACCGCACCACCGGCAAGATCTACGTCTACCGCCTGGAGCCGATCGACGATTCCATGGACGAGGAGGGCAACTTCACCGAGTTTGAGGAGATCGACGTCACCCCCAAGAACACGAGCCGCATCGCCGCCCAGCACGCCAAGGCCGAGATCAACGCCATCGTGCGCAACTCCGCCCGCGAGCAGATCTACGAGGAGTTCTCCGGCCGCATCGGTGACCTCATCAGCGGTACCGTGCTGCAGTCCACGCCCGACTTCACGATCGTCAAGATTCGCGAGGGCGTCGAGGCCGAGCTGCCGCACTTCGACCAGCGCCGTTACGAGAACGAGCGCAACGAGCGTCCGATGGGCGAGCGCTACCTGCACAACCAGCACATCAAGGCCGTGATCATCGACGTTCGCGACCCCAACTCCAACCTGCAGCCGGTTCGTGGCGAGCACAGCCGTCCGCCGATTGTCATCTCCCGTACCCACCCCGAGCTCATGCGTCGTCTGTTTGAGCAGGAGGTGCCCGAGATCTATGAGGGCACCGTCCAGATCAAGTCGATCGCCCGCGAGCCCGGCCAGCGCTCCAAGGTCGCCGTCCACTCGCTCGACGACCGTCTGGATCCCGTGGGCGCCTGCGTCGGCCCCAAGGGCAGCCGTGTTCGCGCTGTCGTGGGCGAGCTCCGTGGCGAGCGCGTCGACGTCATCCTGTGGGATGCCGATCCTGCCGTCTACGTCGCCAACGCCCTGTCGCCCGCTAAGGTCACCCGTGTCCTCATCGACGAGGAGAAGGCCTACGCCGGCGTCATCGTGCCCGACGACCAGCTGTCCCTCGCCATCGGCAAGGAGGGCCAGAACGCCCGCCTCGCCGCGCGCCTGACCGGCTGGCACATCGACATCAAGTCCGAGACCCTTGCCGCCGACATCCTCAAGAACGTTCCCGTTCACGAGGAGCCCGCCGCCGACCTGATCGGTGACGAGGAGGACGAGGACGTCCGCCGCTGCGAGTACGTGTCCGAGGACGGCATCCAGTGCCGCAACCAGGCTCGTCCCGGCTCCCGTTTCTGCGGTGTCCACGACACCGACGCCTTCGATGATGCGGAGGACCTGATCTAGCGCGCGGTCGCGCCGGGTGGGTCCTGGCGCGTCTCTCACGCTCGTTCAGTCTCTAGGCACCCAAGGTGCCAGAAAGGGTAGGTGAAGTCATATGGCAAAAGTCCGTGTGTCCACCCTGGCCAAAGAGTTCGGCATGACCTCCAAGGAACTGATGGGTCATCTCGCCGATATGAAGATTCCCGCTAAGTCCGCTTCCTCCACCTTGGAGGACGCCTATGTCGCTATGGTCCGCAAGCAGCTCGCCTCGGTGATCGAAGCCCGCGCTCAGGAAGTCGAGGCCGCTAAGCAGGCCGAGGAGCAGGCAGCTGCCGCCGAGGAGGCCGCTCGCGCCGCCGAGGCCGAGCGCGAGCGCATCGCCGCCGAGAAGGCCCGCGAGGAGGAGCGTCGCCAGTTTGCCGCAGCCCAGGCTGCCGAGGAGGCTGCCCGCGCCGAGGCCGAGGCCAAGAAGAAGGCCGAGCAGGAGCGCCTTGCCCGCGAGAAGGAGGAGGCTGCCCGCGAGGCCCAGCGCCGCGCCGTTCCCGCTTCCGACTCCGGTTCGCGTTTCCGTTCGCTGCTCGACCAGATCGCCGCACAGGAGACCGTGCTCAAGGAGAAGAAGGACGCCGAGGACAAGGCCAAGGCCGAGCGCGCCGCCGAGCGCGGTAACCGTCGTGGCGGCAACAACGACCGCCGCGGTGGCCGTCGTAACGATCGCAACGCTTCCGACAACAACTCCGAGCGCAACGCCTCCGAGAGCCGTCCGCACAGCCATCGCACCAACGCCAGCAACAACGTCGCTGCCGGCATGGACTTCCCCAACCCCGACAAGCAGGGCAAGGGCAAGAAGCGCAAGGGCGGTCACAACAACGAAGAGGACCACTACAGCCGCATGGCTCGCGAGGCCGAGGAGTACAGCCGCGAGAAGGTGCTCGAGGAGGCTCGTGCCGCCGTCGAGGAGGCCTCTCGCGAGTCCACCGGTCGCCGCAAGAAGCGCAAGGAGAAGCGCGAGCGCGAGGCTGCCAAGGCTCAGGAGGAGCGCAAGATAGAGGAGGCGCTGGCCCAGGGCGTGAACCCCGAGGACCTCGACGCCATCAAGGTCTCCCAGGGCGTTACCGTCCAGGAGCTTGCCGAGGCGCTCGACGTTCCGGCCAACGACATCATCAAGCGCCTGTTCCTGCTGGGTACTCCGCTCACGATGACGCAGTCCATGTCCGACGACCTTGTCGAGCTCGTTGCCGACGACCTGGGCCGTCAGATTAAGATCATCACCCCCGAGGAGGAGAACACCTTCTCGTTCTACGACGATCCCGCCGACCTTAAGCCGCGCGCCCCGGTCGTCACCGTCATGGGCCACGTCGACCACGGTAAGACGTCGCTGCTCGACGCCATCCGTCACACCGGCGTTGCTGCCGGCGAGGCGGGCGGCATTACGCAGGCCATCGGCGCTTCGCAGGTCATGATCAACGACCGCAAGATCACCTTTATCGATACCCCGGGTCACGCCACCTTTACGGCTATGCGTGCCCGTGGTGCCAAGGTGACCGACATCGTCATTCTGATCGTGGCCGCCGACGACGGCGTCATGCCTCAGACCGTCGAGTCGATCAACCACGCCAAGGCTGCCGGCGTACCCATCGTCGTCGCCGTCAACAAGATCGATAAGCCGGGCGCCAACCCCGATCGCGTGCGTCAGGAGCTCACCGAGTACGGCGTCATCCCCGAGGAGTGGGGCGGACAGAATATGTTCGTCAACATCTCGGCCAAGCAGAAGATCGGTATCGACGACCTTCTGGAGACCGTGCTGCTCCAGGCCGACGTGCTCGAGCTTAAGGCCAACCCGGACACCTTTGCCTCCGGCAACGTCCTCGAGGCCAAGCTCGACAAGGGCCGTGGCTCGGTTGCTACCGTGCTCGTGACCCGCGGTACCCTGCACGTGGGCGATACGCTGGTCGCCGGCCTTACCTACGGCCGCGTCCGCGCCATGCTCGACCCCAAGGGCCGCGCCGTCACCGAGGCCGGTCCCTCCGACGCCGTCGAGATTTTGGGCCTGCAGTCCGTGCCCAACGCCGGTGATGAGTTCCGCGTGTTCGAGGACGAGCGCGAGGCACGTGCGCTGGCCGACGAGCGTTCGCTGAAGGCCCGTATCGAGGAGCAGAGCCGCGTCAAGCACGTCACGCTCGAGAACCTCTTCGAGACCATTGCCGACGCCGAGGTCAAGGAGCTCAACCTGATCATCAAGGCCGACGTCCAGGGTTCCATCGAGGCCCTTCAGGACTCGCTCGACAAGATGGATCAGTCCGAGGTTCGCATCAACACGATCCACTCCGCCGTTGGCGCCATCAACGAGACCGACGTCGTCCTGGCCGACGCCTCCAACGCCATCATCATCGGCTTTGGCGTCCGTCCCGACGGTAAGGCCCGCTCCGCTGCCGAGCGCGAGGGTGTCGAGATCCGTTGCTACGACGTCATCTACAAGTGCCTCGAGGACCTCGACGCTGCCCGCATCGGTATGCTCAAGCCCACCGAGGTCGAGGTCTCCACGGGCACTGCGACCGTCCTGGACACCTTCAAGGTGCCCAAGGTTGGTATCGCCGCCGGTGTCCGCGTCGAAGAGGGCGAGATCGCTGCGACCGATTCCGTGCGCCTGGTGCGCGACGGCATCGTGGTCTTCAACGGTAAAATCGCCTCGATGCGCCACTACAAGGACGAGGCCAAGAGCCTCAAGAGCGGCTCCGAGGGCGGTATTGGCCTGGAGAACTTCCAGGACATCAAGCCTGGCGACACCATCGAGGGCTACCGTATCGACCAGGTTGCCCGTACCGAGTAGGGGGTAGCGCTATGAAGCAAACGCAGGCAACCCGCCGTCTGGGCGAGCAGCTTCGCGAGAAGCTCGGTTATATCCTGCTCTTTGAGGTTTCCGATCCGCGTCTCGACCTGGTCACCCTGACCGCGGTCGAGGTCGCGGTGGACCGCTCGTTCGCGCGCGTGTACGTGTCGTGCGACGCGAGCCGCTACGAGGAGGTCATGGAGGCGCTTGCCAGCGCCAAGGGACGCATCCGTAGCCTGTTGGCCCGCTCGCTCGATTGGCGCGTCACGCCCGAGCTCGATTTTCGCATCGATCGCTCGACTGATGAGGCCGAGCGCATCACGCGTGCGCTGGAAAACGTTCCCGCCACGCTTGCGATCGAAAAGGACGAGGACGGCTATCCCATAGCGGATGCCGCCCAGGAGGCAGCTTTAGATGAGTAATTCCGCCGACCTCGCATCGAGCGAGTCTGCAGATATTCAGCGACGCATCCTCGAGCTCATCGAGGATGCGTCCTCCATTGCGATTTCGGGACATACGTCTCCCGATGGTGATGCCCTGGGCTCCGTGCTGGGTCTGGGCCTCTCGCTTATGAAGTTTTTTCCCAACAAGGACATTGCCCTGCTGCTGGCAGACGATGACCCGGTTCCGCGCATTTACCGCTTTATGGAGGGCGCCGACCGTCTGGTGCCGGCATCTGCGTATACCGGCAATCCGGACCTGTTCATCTCGGTGGACGTGCCGGTCGTCGAGCGTCTGAACAACTCAGCCGAGGTGCTCCGCCGCTCGTCGCATGTGGTGTGCTTCGATCATCATCCGGCGCGTGAGGAATTTGCCGAGCTGAGCCTGAGGTGCGTCGGCGCCGCCGCCTGCGCCATGATTATCGACCGCTTTTTGGACAATTGCGGCATTGTGGCTCGCGATGGTGTCGCGACCTGCCTGCTGTGCGGCCTGGTGACCGATACCGGTCGTTTTCAGTACCAAAATGCCGATGCCACTGCTTTCCATGCCGCCTCGCGCCTGGTCGCGCACGGTGCCGATCCCGCGCGCGTTGCGCTCGAGGTCTACCAGAGCATGCGCGTAGAGTTCTTGCATCTTAAGTCCATCGTTATGGGCCGCATCAAGACAGTGGCGCACGGTCGCGTGGCATATAGTTATGCGTATCAGAGTGACCTCGAGGCCTGCGGCGTCACTTCGGACGAGTGCGATGGCCTGGTCGATGTGGTGCGTTCGGTGATGGGCGTGGAAGTTTGCCTGTTCCTGAAGGGCATTGAGGGCGATACCAAGGTGCGCGGTAACCTGCGTTCCAAGGGTGACCTCGATGTGTCCGAGATCGCTGCCAACTTTGGCGGTGGCGGGCATCATGCCGCCGCCGGATTTTCCAACAACGGAACGATTCGCGAGACGCTCGCTGTGGCACTTCCCATGCTGGCCGAGCTGGTAGGGGAGGATCCCGCTTCGGTGACCGTCGAGCTCTAACATTTTGGATGGTACATGGCTCGTCGTACGCCTTCTCAATTGAATATGCTGCTCGCCGTCGATAAGCCGGTGGGCTGTACGTCCCACGACGTGGTATCGCAGTGCCGACGCGCCCTCCATGAGCGACGCGTCGGCCATGCCGGTACGCTTGACCCCATGGCCTCGGGTGTCATGGTGGTGGGCGTGGGCCAGGCGACCCGTCTGCTGGGCATGCTAACCCTCGATACCAAAAGTTATGTCGCCGACATTTCGTTTGGCGTCGAGACCAACACCGATGACGCGGAGGGCGAGGCCGTTCGCACGGTGCCCGTTGCCCCCGAGCTGCGCGATCTCGCTTACGCCCGTGAGCAGCTCGCCGCTATGCTTGGCCCGCAGATGCAGGTGCCGCCGGCGTTTTCGGCCATCTCGGTCAATGGCGTTCGCGCCTATAAGAGTGCTCGCGAGGGCAATGCGGTAGACTTGCCCCCGCGCCCCGTCGAGGTCTATGCCGCCGACCTGATCGCCGTGGGCGGCGAGGGCGATACGTGCGTCTGGACCGTGGCGTTTTCGGTAAGCAAAGGCACCTACATTCGCGCGCTCGCTCGCGATCTGGGTCGTGCCTGCGATAGTGCTGCACATATTTCCGCGCTGCGCCGTACGGCCTCCGGCGTGGTTTCCATTGGCGCCTGTCATGCGGTAGAGGAGCTCTCTGCCGAGTCCGCTGCCGGTTTCGCTCTGGATCCCATCGCCGCCCTTGGTGCCACGCGTGTCGATTTGCCGGGAAATCTTGCAGACGACCTGCTTTGTGGTCGCCGCATTCCCATTGAACGTGCGCTTGCGGACTTCGATGCGTCGAAGGCGCCGTTCGCGCTCGTGCTCGATGGTGGATTGAAGGCGCTTGCTCGAATCGAGGGCGGCCGCTTTGTGATGGAGCATGTCTTTCCGCAGGCGATAGGCGGTGTTCGATGATGCTGGCGCCCCACGAGCTCGCGCGTGTCTTTTTCACGGGTGAGTTGGATGAGGCCCGTATCGTTTCTGCCGATGCATTTGATGAGTGCGAGTTCTTGGGTGCCGCGTCGATCGCCATTGGCGTGTTTGATGGCGTGCATCGTGGGCACCAAGAGCTGATCGACGCGGTTATTCGCGATGCGCATGATCACGGCAGCAAAGCGGTCGTGGTCACCTTCGATCCCGATCCGGACGTCGTGGTGAGTCCGTCGCCCGCTCAAAAATTGATGACGACGGCCGACCGCCTGCATGCCCTGGCTCAAACCGGGGTCGATGCGGTGGTGGCCGTTCCCTTTACGCCCGCCGTGGCGGCACTCGATCATGTCGGGTTTCTGGCGCTGTTGTCGCGTGTTGTCGACATTCGCTCCATTCGTGTAGGCAGCGACTTTAGGCTCGGCCGCGGCGGGGCTTCGGGCGTTGCCGAGATGCGCGCCTGGGGCACTGAGCGTGGGGTTGACGTTTACGGTCACGACCTGCTCTGCGTTAACGGGCAGACCGTCTGCGCCACGCGCGTCCGCCATGAGCTGGGTCAGGGTCATGTGGAGCTGGCTGCCGAGCTTCTCGGCCGTCCCTATATGCTGCGCGGCGTTGTGGCGGCTGGCCGTCACGAGGGCTCCGATATGGGCTTTCCCACGGCAAACATCCAGGTGCCCGACGGCATCCAAGTGCCTGCCGATGGCGTCTATGAGGGTCTGGTGCTGGTCGACGATACCGTATGGCCTGCTGCCGTTAACGTCGGCCTGCCGCCGACCTATGCCGATGATGCCGCCTCGGCGCATCTCGAGGCCAACTTGATTGGCTATGCGGGCGACCTGTATGGCGCTTCCGTGTCGCTGGCGTTTACGCGCTGGCTGCGTCCGTCTCGCGTGTTCGATTCCCTGGACGAGCTTATCGCGACCGTCGAGGGTAATATCGACGATATCCGTCATAACTTGGGTGAGCAGGGGGTGAGTATCCGTGATTAGCGATGAGGAAAAAGATCAGGTACGCGCGGCGTCAGACTTGGTTGCCATCGTGCAGGAAACGGTTGAGCTCAAGCCCCGCGGCCATGAGTTTTGGGGCTGCTGCCCGTTTCATGGCGAAAAGACCCCATCGTTTCACATTATCCCTGCTACGCAGGTGTGGCACTGCTTTGGCTGCGGCGAGGGCGGCGACGTCTTTACCTATATCATGAAGCGCGAGAACCTGAGTTTTCCCGAGTCGATCCGCTATTTGGCTGATCGTGCGGGCATTGAACTGCACGATACCGGTGCGCAGCGCGATCGCGGCACCAAGCGCGCTCGCATCTATGACCTGTGCGCCGAGACGGCTCAGTTCTACCACACCATGCTTATGCGCGGTAAGGACAGCCGTCCGCGCGAGTACTTTGCCAGCCGCGGTATGGGTGGCGATGTCTGCCGACGCTACTGCCTGGGTTTTGCGCCTGGTCGCAACGCGCTGGTTTCGCACCTGTCTCAGGCGGGCTTTACCCCGCAGGAGATGATCGACGCCAACGTGGCCGTAAGCCGTGGGCGCGGACAGCTCGCAGACCGCTTTTACGACCGTGTGATGTTTCCCATCTTTGATGAACAGGGTCACAATATCGCCTTTGGCGGGCGCATCATGGGCGATGGTCAGCCCAAGTACCTCAACACCGCCGAGACGAGCGTGTTTCATAAAAAGCGAAACCTCTATGGCTTTAACTGGGCCAAGGAGTTTATCGTTGCTCAGGATACTGCCATCGTGGTGGAGGGCTATACCGATTGCATCGCCTGCTGGGAGGCGGGGATCAAAAATGTCGTCGCCACGCTGGGCACGGCGCTGACGGAACATCACGTTAAGACGCTCACCCGTTTTGCCAAGCGCATTGTATATATGTTCGATGGCGACGCCGCCGGTCAAAAGGCCGCTCGCCGCGCGATTCAGTTTATCGAGCAGGATTCGATGGACCTGCGCTGTGTGGTGCTGCCCGACGGCAACGACCCCATGGAGTTCATCACGGCGCATGGCGGCCAGGAGCTTCAGGCGCGCATTGACGCGGCCGAGCCCCTCATGGACTTTGTGTACCGCTCGCTGCAGGAGTCGAGCGACATTACCACACCGGGCGGTCGCGCCAAGGCGCTCGAGGACGCGCTGACGCTCATCTATCCGCTACGTGACAGCTATATGATCGACACGTACTTTATCCAGATTGCCGACCTGTTGGGTTTGGACCTCGAGACCGTGCGCGCGAGTTCGGGCCGCGTGTTTCGCGATGTCGCCAAGCGTGAGGATGCCGAGCGCCGGCGTGAGCAGAACTACGAGCGTCAACGCGCGCAAGCTGAGCGCGCGGGCAGTGCGAGCGGTCGGGCGTCTGGTTCGCAGGGGACGTCTCGCGGTGCCTGGGCCGCGGGTGCGACGCCGCCGGTGTCCGCACCGGTCGAGGAGGATCCGTACGACTACGTTCCGCTTGATGCCTATGGGGCCGCACCGGTGGAGGTCGACGAGGACCTGCCGCCAATCGATGTGCCGGCGGGAATGGAAAGCGCTGCGCCCGTTGCCGATAGTCCAAGCGCGGCGGCAGCTCCGTCGATGCCGATTGTTTTGACCGATCTGGAGCGGAAATCCCTGGCGGGGGAGCGCGAGCTGCTGACGATGCTCACGAGCTATCCCGATCTGTTCCGCACGTATGCCGATCGCATTTGTTCTATCGAGTGGGTTGACCCGCGTCACGAGTCCATTGCGTGGGCCGTGCTGGCAACGCCGCCGGGAACCGATCCTGCGGCATGCATGGATGCGGCGCGGGCGGTGTGTCCCGAGGCGGCGTCGCTTGTCAGCGCCGGGCGCATCTCGGCGACGAGCAAGCACCCGACCGAGACGAACATCGTCTTTATGCTCGATACGCTCGAGCTCTACACCATCAAACGTCGCATGCGAGCCGCGCAGGCCAAGTTGCGTCAGGACCGTTCACTCGACGATGAGGCCCGTCGGGTGCTGACGATGCAGGCGGTGCAAGATTCACAGCGCCAGCGCGAGCTTCAAAAGTCGATCGGTGGCGTGGCCGACCCGTTCCGTTTGATCGGTTTGGAAACCGCAGGTGCCGATCAGGCCTAGATGTTGTGGTCAACCAGCGTATTCTCGCCTATATCCTGTCTTTATTTTGGGTATAGACGTCCATGTGTGTGCTAAAGTATTGAGTCCTGTGGACTACGAAGGGAGAATCTGTGCCAAAAAAGACTGAGAGCACGGGTACTGGGCTGGAATCCTACGTTGCAAAGCTCATGGGCAACGGCTCAAACAGGACTTCGGTAACCGAGGACGAGATTCAGGTCGCCCTGAAGGATATCGATGTCTCCGATGAGCAGCTCAACGCGGTGTATTCCGCGCTGCGCAACAGCGGCATCCAGATTATCTCCGCGAGCGGAAACGACGACGCCCCGATGGGCGTCGACGATGACGATAACGATACCGACGATTTCGATGACGACGACGAACACGATTCCGGCTCGCTTGACGATCACGAGCTTAAGATGGCCCGCCAGGCCGACGCCGAGATGGGCTCTTCCAAGAGCAAGAAGAAGCGCACCGTGCGCACGTCTCGTTCGCGTTCGCGCGTGCGCGGCATCGATGCCTCCACGGTGATGCTGACCGGCGACCCGGTTCGTATGTACCTTAAGGAGATCGGTAAGGTCGACCTGCTGACCGCATCTGAAGAGGTCGATCTGGCCATGAAGATCGAGGCCGGTCTCGAGGCCACCGAGAAGCTCGAGGCTGCCGATGCGGGCGAGATCGAACTCACCCGCGCCGAGATGCGTCGTCTTACGCGTATTGAGAACGTTGGTCTTGAGGCCAAGCAGGCGCTCATCAGCGCAAACCTGCGTCTGGTCGTCTCCATCGCCAAGCGCTATGTCGGCCGTGGCATGCTGTTCCTGGATCTGATCCAGGAGGGCAACCTCGGTCTGATCCGCGCCGTCGAGAAGTTCGACTATCAGAAGGGCTTCAAGTTCTCCACGTACGCCACGTGGTGGATCCGTCAGGCCATTACGCGCGCTATTGCCGACCAGGCCCGTACCATTCGTATTCCCGTGCACATGGTTGAGACCATCAACAAGCTCGTCCGTGTGCAGCGCCAGCTCCTCCAGGACCTGGGTCGCGACCCGACCCCAGAGGAGATCGGTGCCGAGATGGACATGAGCGCCGATCGCGTCCGCGAGATCCAGAAGATTTCGCAGGAGCCCGTGTCGCTCGAGACCCCGATCGGCGAGGAAGAGGATTCCCAGCTGGGCGACTTCATCGAGGACTCCCAGGCCATCGTTCCGCCCGATGCTGCCAGTTTCTCCATGCTGCAGGAGCAGCTCACCCAGGTGCTCGATTCGCTTGCCGATCGTGAGCGCAAGGTTATCGAGCTGCGCTTTGGTCTCGTTGACGGACATCCCCGCACGCTCGAGGAAGTCGGTCGCGAGTTTGGCGTCACGCGCGAGCGTATCCGCCAGATCGAGTCCAAGACCCTGGCCAAGCTCCGCCACCCGAGTCGCTCGAGCAAGTTGAAAGACTATATCGAGAGCTAGTCAAGCAAGAGGCGCCCTCAAGCACATCCGCTTGGGGGCGCTTTCATGTAGTCATTGGGTGTTCCTATAGTTTTGTCAACCGTCGGGGCTACTCCCGGTAGGGCACCCGGTCGCGCATCACGGCG
>NZ_JBCPDN010000047.1:0-18378 GCF_040915425.1 Collinsella aerofaciens
GACCCGTACCCGTTCTGGCTGGATTAATGGATGGAAACGGGTGTTCTATCGGGACACACATTTTGTCCTATAAGCCTGGGCGTATGGATGCGGGGCACACTGGTTCTTGAGAAATAAGGTCTTTCTCTTGGAGGAAGTGGTCTTGTGAATGCTCGAGATATTGCCGTTGCCGCCGTCGCGTTGATGCTTGGCTGCCTTGGTCCCACGGCCGCGCTCGTCGCGGGCATGCAGGGGACATGCGGGGCTGCTCCTATCGTGGTCGGCGCGCTGATCGCGGCCACGCTGCTGGGAAGCGCAGGCGTGGTTCTTTGCCGCGACGATGAGGACGAGGTGCCGGGGTCGCAACGCTAACTGTTGTGAGATCGGCCGCCGGTCATAGACGAAGATGAAGGCCGCCGCAGGGGAAAGGTTCCCTTGCGGCGGTTTTGCTGTTAAGGCTGTTGAATGCGGCGCGTCGGCGCTACCAGCTTTTCTCGATATCGCGGATGCGCCGATAGAGCCACTCGTTTTGCGGTGCCTGGATATCGTGTTTGGTTGCGAGGCGGCAGATGGTGCCCGCGAACTCATCAACCTCGGTTTTGCGCCTTGCGATGCGGTCTTGAGCCATCGAGGGCATACCGGCGGGGTCGATTCCCTCGATGAGGTGCACCATTTGCGTCAGGTCTGCCTCGGTCAGTTCAACGCCCTCGGCGTTGGCGACCGCAAGCGTTTCGCGCATGGCGGAAACAAAGCAGTGACGCTGCTCGGAGCCCGGCTCCGTGGCGCTTCCGTAGGTCCCGCCGTAGGCCATGCAGGTCTGGTTGATGCCGTCGTTGAGCATGAGTTTGGCCCACATGCGGTGGGCGATGTCGTCCTCGACGGTATGGGCGATGCCGCAGCGCGTATAGAGCTCGTCGATCGCGGTGATGGTTGCGGGGTTCGTGCCGGCCGCCGCGCCAAAGCGGATTTCGCCCGCATTGGTAAAGGTGAGCGCGCCGTTGAGAAACACGGCGTCCATGCCCTGGCAGATACCAAGAACGGTATGCTCCCAGCCAAAGCGTTCGGCAATCTTTTGCTCGCTCGTAATGCCGTTGCACAGCGAGGCGATGAGCGTGTTGGGTCCCACGACGCGCTCCATAGTCTTGAGTGCTTGGTCGAGACCGGTGGTCTTGACTGTCAGGATGACCAGATCGGCGGGCGTCGCCTCGCTGGCACGGACGGACGTGAGATCGCAGGGCTTGCCGTTGACGGTGAGCGCGTCGTTCGCATGACGCTCAAAACGGGCATCATCCATGACGTATTCGACGGCGTCGTTGCCGAGCGCCCGGGCGATCATGCTGCCGTAGAGCAGGCCGACGCCGCCCTTGCCGATAAAGGCGACCTTGTTGATCTGCATGTGAATCATCTCCCCATGTAAAAGGCGCCCGCGTAAGGGGCGCCTGATGGATTGTATGCTGCCAGGGTGATTGGTGGGTGCGCGGGGCGGCTGTTATAAAAAAGAAACGTTTACCTGGACGCTACGCTGCAGGGCAGACCGCAAAGACGCGGGCGGGGTATCCGACGCCATCGCGGACCTTGGGGAAGGTGCAGAAGATGACGGCACCCGTGGCGGGAAGCTCGTCCAGATGGTCCATGACCTCGATCTGATAGCGGTCGACCGAGAGGATGTATTGCTCGCCGGGGTAGGGGGTAGGCGTCCTCGCGCGTGGTCATGCCCGGCTCCTTTCATCGGGCTTTTTGCTGATGTTAAAGCGGTGCCGTGACAGCTCGATTTCTGCTGCGTTACGATACGTTCTCGATTGCGATTCCACGATGTTTCGGCTGCGTGACCATTGTGTTTCGCCTTGCCGGGGCGCTGATGGCGAAGGGAGGGGCCGTGCAATACCGTGTTGACCCCAAAAGTGGTAACCGAATATCCGCTCTGGGTCTGGGCTGCATGAGGTTTCCCGGTGCGCCGGGACACCCCGATGCGAAGACGGCCGATGCCATCATCTCCCGTGCGGTGGAGCAGGGGATTAATTATCTGGACACGGCCTATCTCTATCCCGGCAACGAGGCTTGCGTGGGCGCTTCGCTCGAACGCCTGGGCTTGCGCGACCAGGTTTTGCTCGCAACCAAGCTGCCGCATGCTTCGTGCAAATGCGCGGAGGATTTCAATCGGTTTTTCGACGAGCAGCTGCGCCGCCTGCAGACCGACCATATCGACTATTACCTTATGCACAACATCACCTCGCCTGCGCAGTGGGAGCGCGTGGTGGCGCTGGGCATCGAGGACTGGATTGCGCGCCAAAAGGCTGCAGGGCGTATTCGTCAGATAGGCTTTTCGTACCACGGCAGCGCGGCGGATTTCCTGACGATGCTCGATGCGTATGAGTGGGACTTTTGCCAGATCCAGTACAATTACGCTGGAGAGCGATATCAGGCGGGAACAGCGGGGCTCATGGCCGCCGCCGAGCGAGGCCTCGCGGTGTTTGTGATGGAGCCGCTGCTGGGCGGGCGTTTAGCGGGCAAGCTGCCGCCACGGGCCCGCGCTGTGCTCGATAGTGCCCGTGACCCGCATTTGCGCACTCCTGCCGCCTGGGGTCTTTCGTGGGTGTGGAATCATCCTCAGGTGACGATGCTGCTTTCGGGTATGACCGATATCGCGCAGGTGGATGAGAATTCGTCACTGGCAGACCTCGCGTTGCCGAATTCGATGACTGCCAACCAGCTCGACACGATTGCGCGCGTGCTGGAAGAGTTTGAGAAAACGAACCGCGTGCCCTGCACGGGATGCGGCTACTGCATGCCATGTCCCAAGGGTATCAACATTCCCGGCTGCTTTGCCGCCTACAACGCGAGCTATGCGCACAGCTGGTTTACGGGGCTGTCGCAATACTTTACGGCGAGTGCGGTGCGCACGAGCGAGCCCAAGCTGGTGAGCAATTGCGTCAAGTGCGGTAAATGCGCACGTCACTGCCCGCAGCACATCGATATTCCCGAGCGTCTCGATGACGTGCGCCGGCGCTTCCAGCCGGGCCCCGTAACGGCCATGCTTAAAGTCTTCGGCAAAACACGCTCCTCATGACCCTTTTATAACTTGCGGTGGAATAGTTCCTGTTTGCGGCAGAATAGGGGCCAAACAGGAACTATTTCACCGCAACTGAAGGGGGCTGTCGTGGGTCATCGGGATTCATGTGATGATTTGCGTGAGGTTTGTTGGGGCGTTTTGGGCGCTGGACACATTTCGCATCGATTTGCATCGTCGCTCAAGGAGGTGGACGGGGCACGGCTTGTGGCTGCTGCCGGCCGCACTCCTTCGCATGTTGAGGAGTTTTGCAGGGCGTTTTCGATTGATGCCGCGCACAGTTATGCCACGGCTGACGATAGCGGCGATGTGGCTTATGATGCGCTGATTGCCGACCCCGATGTCGACGCAATCTACTTGGCTCTTCCGCATGGCATGCATACGCGTTGGGCCTGTCGCGCGCTGCGCGCCGGAAAGGCCGTGCTGTGCGAAAAGCCGGCCGTTTTGAGTGAGGAAGAGGCTCTCTCGATTGCCTCCACCTCTCGCGAGCGCGGCGTGCTGTTTATGGAGGCGATGAAGAATCGGTTTTGCCCGATGCACGCTCGCGTGAAAGACTTGCTTGCGTCGGGTGAGCTTGGCCGTATTGTCTCGATTGAAAGCGTACAAAAGCTCGATTACGGCGAGTCTCCTTCGGGCTATCTGCTTGATCCGTTGCAGGGCGGCTGTCTATATGACATGGGCTGCTATGCGGTTGGTTGGTTTGAGGATTTGCTCGCGGGCGCGTGCGAGGTTTCGTC
This sequence comes from Collinsella aerofaciens, assembly GCF_040915425.1. Taxonomy (GTDB): domain Bacteria; phylum Actinomycetota; class Coriobacteriia; order Coriobacteriales; family Coriobacteriaceae; genus Collinsella; species Collinsella aerofaciens_BW. The sequence goes on from NZ_JBCPDN010000047.1 coordinate 3,784, forward strand.
CCGTGAAGTTCGCTGGCGTGACGTATCGGGCGGCCGCGTCGATTGGGCCGACGAGATCCATATGAGCGTCGGCGGTATACCCATTCATATGGCGTGCGACGGCAAAGCAACATATGAAAGCCGCTTAACGATTGCCTGTGAGCGGGGCTCGTTGGAAATCGAGCGTCTCCATCGCCCCGAGCGCGCTCATGTGAAGTATTCCGACGGTCGAACGCTAGAAATAAATGCCCCGTTTGAGATCGATGATTTCTACGGCGAAATCCAGCATGCGACGCAGCTCATTCAGGCGGGGAAACTCGAGAGTCCCGTCATGCCCCTTGCCGCCACGCAGCGCTGCGCGCACATCATCGATGCAATCCGTCTAGCCCTCTAGGACTTGGCGCTGACGCGTAGGGGATCATGACGCCGGCGCCCGTGGTGCCTGGCGGCCCACATCTCTGATGCCCCTTTTATAACTTGCGGTGGAATACGGTCTGTTTGCGCCAAAATAAGGCACCAATAGACCGTATTTCACCGCAACTGATGAGGGGGAGTTGGAGATGCTGACGATCGGATGTCATCTTTCGACGACGAAGGGCTATCGGGCAATGGGAGAGACGGCGTTGTCCATTGGCGCCAATACCTTTGCGTTCTTTACGCGCAACCCGCGCGGTGGCAAGGCAAAAGACCTTGACATGGATGACGTGGCGGCTCTGCGCGAGCTTATGGCGCAAAACGACTTTGGACCGCTGGTGGCGCATGCCCCGTATACCTATAACCCCTGCTCCGCTAAGGAGCGAGCGCGCGAGTTTGCCCTGGAGGCCATGGCCGAGGATCTGCAGCGCATGGAAGCACTGCCCGGCAACTACTACAATTTTCATCCCGGTGCGCATGTGGGACAGGGGGCAGACGTCGGCATTCAGATGATTGTCGACACGCTGTGCCAGGTGATGTTTGAGGGACAGCAGACGACGGTATTGCTTGAGACCATGGCAGGCAAGGGCACCGAGGTGGGCCGTAGCTTTGAAGAACTGGCGTGCATTATCGAGGGCGTTGCCGCCAAGTGCCCAGAGCTGTCCGATAAGCTGGGCGTTTGTTTGGACACCTGCCATGTGAGCGATGCCGGCTACGACATCATCCATGATCTGGACGGCGTACTCGACGAGTTCGACCGCGTGGTGGGTATCGATCGCTTGCATGCCGTACACATCAACGATTCGAAGAACCCTTGTGGCGCCCATAAAGATCGTCACGAGTGCATCGGCAAGGGATACCTTGGCGGCGAGGAATTTGGTGGCGGTATGCAGGTTATGCAGAATATTGTATCGAATGGCCGTTTGCGTTCGCTGCCGTTTATTTTGGAGACTCCGAACGAACTTGCAGGTTATGCAGCTGAAATTAGACTATTAAGGTCATTGCAGCAGTAACGACTGTCACAAAGTAGAGTATTCAATTCACGTTATGGGTTTGTTTCAATCAGTTTTCTCATTGCAGATTCGTAATTCCGGGTGCATAATAGCCAACAGTTTTTGCAGACCTCTGAATCAAACGAGGTCACCGGAAGGAGACTGATTATGAAGCTGAAGAAGCTTGGCGCATTTGCCGCCACGGGTGCTATGGCGCTCGCCCTCGCTCTGACGGGCTGCGGCTCGTCCAACGCCACCTCTGGTTCTAATGCCGGTTCCAGCAGCTCTGACGACGCTAAGGTCGAGAAGGTCGACGGCTCCAAGGAGTACGCACTCGTCAAGGACGGTACGCTGACCGTCGGCACCTCTGCCGAGTACGCTCCGTTTGAGTACAAGGATGACAACGGCGATTATCAGGGCTTTGACCTTGAGCTCATCAAGGCTATCGGCGACAAGCTGGGCCTGGATGTCGAGTATGTCAACAATGACTTTGACACGCTTGTTCCGGGCGTCGCTTCGGGCGCCAAATATGACGTCTCCATCGCGGCTATCACCGACACGCCCGAGCGTGAGAAGGAAGTCACTTTCTCCGATTCTTACTACATGGACGATCAGGCTATCGTGACCAAGGTCGATAACACCGACATCACGGCCGACAACTACAGCGAGAAGCTCAACAACGCCGACGCTACCATCATCGTCCAGTCTGGCTCGACCGCCGAGTCCTTTGCCCAGGAGAACTTCCCCAAGGCCAAGATTGTCCCCTACAAGGACGCCACCGAGTGCTTCAGCGCCCTGCAGTCCGATAAGGGCGACGCCGTAGTCACCAACCGCTCCGTTGCCAGCCAGCTGACCGCCGAGCAGTTCAACACCTGCCAGACCATTAAGCAGATTAGCACCGGCGAGGAGTACGCCATCGCCATCAACCAGGGCAACACCAAGCTCAAGGACGACATCAACCAGGCCATCAAGGACCTGACCGACGACGGTACCGTTGACGCCCTCATGGCTAAGTACAATATCAAGTAAAATAGCTACTTGATTGCTCGCGGGCCCTTTCCGCTTTGGCGGAGAGGGCCTTTGCGCTTCTCTTGACGGAGAGCATTTCCGTCTCGTTTTGCCGGCAACTTCTACGATAGGAGCCACCTTGTCTCGACTGAACAAAGGGGCTGCGGAGCAGCGTTTTCCACTGCCCGCCTTGCTCCAAAAGCTAGTCTGCGTCATGGCCGTGGCGCTCGCGCTGGTGTGTGTGGGGACATATGCGCCCACGACCGCCCAGGCGCTTGAGACCGCAAAGATTACCGCTCGACCCAACACCGGTTCGGGCAGCGCTGTGGTCGGCGGTACCGAGACGCGCATTACCTGGGAGGTCCAGGCCGATGCCGATGAGGAGCTGAGCGGTCTTTCGCTGACGTTTGTCGACGGCACGACGTTTGGTACCGATGACACGCGATTGACGATGCTCTCGGGCGAGGACCTCATGGATCGTACGCCCATGAAACCCACGTGCAAGGCTGACGGCCAGACGCTCAAGATTGACTTTGGCGAGACGGCGCCTGCCGGCGGCTTTTTCCGTGTCGAGGTTTATGGTGTGACGTTTCCCGTCGAGGGCGGCGATGAGGCCTTTAGCGGCACCTATACGCTCGCTGACGGGTCGACCAAGAAGATCTCCAAGATTCCGTCGGTGGAGATCAAGGGCGTGACGGCCTTCGATAACTTCCTGGCCGATCTTAAGGAGCAGCCGTGGGTCGAGGCCTGGAACTCCAATATGTTCCTGCGCCTGTTCTTGAACCCGGTCATTTTGGTCCAGAGCCTGCCGATCGTCTTCAAGGGCTTCCTCATGTCGCTCTCGATCGTGCTTGTGGCGTTTCCGCTGGCAATTCCCTTCGGTTTCGCCCTATCGCTCATGCGCATTTCCAAGTCGCGCATCCTTCGTTGCCTTGCCGGCATCTATGTGAATATCATCCGTGGTACGCCGGCGTTCCTGCAGATCTATATCGCGTTCTTCGGTCTGCCGCTTGCCGGCGTCAAGGTTGATGACTACGTGCTCGGCGTCATCGTCATGGCCATGAACTCGTCTGCGTACCTGTGTGAGATCTTCCGTGCCGGTATTCAATCGATCCCCAAGGGCCAAAACGAGGCTGCTCGTTCGCTGGGCATGAACGCGTTCCAGACGCTGCTCTATGTCATGATTCCGCAGACGTTCCGTAATGTCCTGCCTACGCTGACCAGTGAATTTATCCTGCTTTACAAGGATACGTCTCTGCTTGCGGCCGTGGGCGTGGTCGAGATCGTCATGAATGCCCGCACCATCGTGGCCACGACGGGCTCCATCACGCCGTATGTGGTTGCCGCCCTGTTCTATCTGGTCATCACCCTGCCGCTCGCTCGCTTGGTGAGCGGTCTTGAGGCGAGGCTTTTGGGCACGGCCGAGACCAAGAAGAAGCGTCCCGCCAAGAGCGCCGGACAGGTTGTCGCGACGCCTGCCGATCACATCGCCGGTCTGTAAGGAGGTCCTATCATGAGCGAAACCAATAACTCGAACGAGGTCGTCGTCAGTATCAAGAACCTCCAGAAGGCCTTTGGCGACAACGTGGTCCTGCGCGATATCGATCTGGATGTGCACAAGGGTGAGGTCGTTGTGGTCTTGGGCCCCTCGGGCTCGGGCAAGTCGACGATGCTTCGCTGCATCAATCGTCTGGAGCATCCCACGAGTGGCTCGATTATCGTTGAGGGCGTGGATGTGTGCGCCAAGGGTGTCGACCTCAACAAAGTGCGTACGCATCTGGGTATGGTGTTCCAGCAGTTCAATTTGTTCCCGCACCTGTCGGTCAAAAAGAACGTCATGCTTGCGCAACAAAAGGTGCTCAAGCGCAGCAAGGAAGAGGCCGAGAAGATCGCCGTCGAGGAGCTGACCAAGGTCGGTCTTGCTGAGCGCATCGATTTTATGCCGAGTCAGCTTTCGGGCGGCCAGCAGCAGCGCGTTGCCATCGCCCGCGCCCTGTCGATGAACCCGCACGTCATGCTCTTTGACGAGGCCACCTCGGCGCTCGACCCTGAGCTCGTGCGCGACGTCCTGGGCGTCATGCGCGACCTGGCGCACGACGGTATGACCATGATCGTCGTGACGCACGAGATGGGCTTTGCCCGCGATGTCGCCGACCGCGTCGTCTTTATGGACGGTGGCGTCATTGTGGAAGAGGGTACGCCGAGCGAGGTCTTCGACCATCCTAAGAGCGAGCGCACCAAGGCGTTCTTGGGCAATATCTCGTAGCCGGTTGATGTAACTGCCGTTACAAAAGAGCGGGGGCTGGACTTGAATCCAGCCCCCGCTCTTTTGTAGGGATGGGGATGTGCTTTGATGCAGGCTCTTTTGGAAGCCCTGGGTTCGTTACGCGAGCTCGGCTCCGAGGGCCTTGCAAGCGGTCTCGCCCTCGTCGTCGGGCGCGTCGTAGCAGATGGTGGAGTCCACGACGTTGACGCCGGCATCGTCGGCGTCGGCCTTCCAGTTGTCCATCCACTCGCCCTCGGCCCATGAATAGGAGCCAAAGAGGACGACCTTCTTGTCGCCGAGAGTCTCCTTGACCTCGTCCCACATCGGCTGGAACTCATCGTACTCGAGTTCCTCGGAGCCCATGGCGGGGCAGCCGAAGGCGATGGCGTCATAGCCTTCGGCCTTGTCTGCGGAGAAGTCGGCGCAGGAGATGACCTCTGCCTCGGCACCCGCGGACGTGGCGCCTTCGGCGACGAGGTTTGCCATGGCCTCGGTGTTGCCCGTGCCGCTCCAGTAGACGACGGCGATCTTGCTCATGTTGAGTCCTTTCAGTTGTGCGGCAGCTTGCCGCGGCTTCTATGTTCTATCGGGTTGCCTGGGCAAGTTGCGCCAAGCTGCAGCCCTGCTGATAGATGTAGGTAAGGTATTGCGTGCATGCACGATAGGAATCGAAGGTCGTGAGCGCCTGTTCGACGTTTGTGTATACCTTCCAGGCGCCAAAGACCTTATAGTTTTCGCCGTGCTGGACGATAAACTGATGGACATCTTCGTAGGGATAGCCCAAAAAATAGCCAATTTCGTGGGGGAACTCGCACATGCACCCCGTATCGCAGTGCCTATTTCGCGCGAGTGCGCAGACACTGCCGTCATAGGCGCTTTCTGCGGCATTGCTGCTTGCCAGCGTGATGCGCGCGGCGAGATGCACCAGGGATGCGGGCAGGTTGTGGACATCGTAACCTTCGGCGACAAGCGCCGTCGTGGCGCGGGGGTCGGAGAGGTATCGCATGAGGTCCGCAGGGCGGTACACATAGATGAGCGCTCCGCAGGGGCGCCAGACCAAAACGCTCATATGGATTCCGAGCGGCTGGAGCTCGCGGTTGCATTGGGCTATGACGGCGAGCAGGCGAGAGCGTCGCTCTTCGATTTGAGCGACGCCGAGTTTTCCGTTTTGGTTGACGTAAACGCCGGGATAGGTAAAGAGCGAAGCCGGCTTGATACCTGCGAGCGTAGGGGAGCAGTTGCGCACGACAGCCGTTTGGTATGTTGGGATGTCAATGGTTCGAGTCACGTTGCCCCTTTCGAGCCCTCACTTGTTAGCCTAGGAAAACTTATACACGAAAGTAAGCCATGGTCAACAAAAAAGTTTGAAGCGGGAAACTAATTGACCGAACGGACATGATTTTGGGTTAAGATGGGGACACCCCATGGGGGTATCTAGATAGGGCTACTTGAAAGGGGAACGCATGAGTGACTTGCTCAACCCTGCGAATCTCATCGTGCTGGCCGTCATTGCCGTCGGCATGTTTTTTGGACTGCGTCGTATTGCCGCTTCGACACACGGGAAGAGTTGCTGCAGCGATGGCGCGAGCGGTAAGAAGGCCAAAAAGGTTGTTGTGGTGGATACCGATGCGTCACACTACCCCTATAGCGATGAGCTGCTCATCGGCGGCATGAGCTGTGACGGCTGCGCTCAGAACGTAGCCAATGCCCTCAATGCACTGGATGGCGTGTGGGCAACGGTGACGTATGCGGACCACACGGCACGCGTGCGCTCTAAGCAGCCGGTTGATCGCGGTGTCCTCGAGACGGCCGTGAAAGACGCAGGCTACTACGTCATGACGCTGTAAGCGCCGTCTTGGATGCATTTCCTTGTCTAGGCTCGTCCGCGCAGCTCGATGTCTTGGATATCGTCGAAGTCGATGGCGATATCTTTGAGCTTGAGGAGCCTGAAGGCAGGGAGTACCTCGTCAAGGATGCCGGTGCGGGAGCGATAGCCGTACGTATCGTAATAGGTGACGCGGACCAGGTCGCCACGTTTGAGACCCTCGAGCTTTTTAGAAAGCACGAGGGCTTTTTCTTCCGTGAGTTCACGTTTTGGCTCGACGGTGATTTCCTGCTTGCGCACGAGTTCGTAGTATCCCGTGAGGGCGGCAAAGGGCATAAACTGTGCGGCGCGGTTGGCGCGCACGGCACCGTTGGCTGTGAGGTTGGGGTCGGCGGCGCGGCGTCTGCCCTCGGGGTCCGCCAGGCGCTCGAAGGCGGTCGGCGGGCGCACGGGCTGTTGTTTGGGTTTAGGCACGGTGTCCTCCAACTTGGTCGTTGCGTTCGCGCGCGGTGGCGCCGGCGGTAAAGCTTAATCCCTTGACGAGCGCGTTCTTGCCGTACTTGCCTTTCACAGCCAGGACGGCGCGCGCCAGGTCGCGCTCGCGCTCATCGGCCTCGACATCGCTAAACAGATCGATAGTGGCAAATTCCTCGGGCATGAGGTTGCCAAAGCCCAGGTTGATTCGCTTGACCGGTCGTTTAGGGTCGACCGTTTGCGCCCAAAGGTCATCGAAATAGCCCATGATCTTCTTAAACGAATTGGTGCGCTCGGGCAGCTTGCGCGAGGCGTTGGAGTGTGCAAAGAGCGCGGCATAGCCACCACGCGGTTTGCCGCCATGCTCTCCCACAAAGATGCCATCGATTGCCTGCGCTTCGCGCACCAGGCGACGCCTTTCGTCATCGCACTGGACGGGCTTGGGCGCACGGGGTGCGAGCTCGGGGCCGGCGGTTGCGGTGGGTTCGATGCTCGACGTACTCGAGCGCAGGTGTCCGCATCCGTCCACATATTGTGCAGTACCGCTGGCATCAAGCCTGCGGATGTCGGCGCGCTCGCTCGCGTAGCCCACAAAGAGCGAGATGCTGTCACATACCACGTGCTTATCGACCAAGTCCAGCACGGCACTGTCGACCATCTCGCGCAAGACGGTGTAGGCCTGCTCGTAGGCATAGCCCTTCGAGAGCACCTGTCCTGTAGTGGTCGAAGTTGCTTGCGGGCGATAGGCTTGGATATCGGCGATGGTTGTCGGCTCGCGTCCGAAGGCGTGGTCGATGAGATACTCGGCATTGACGCCGAGCTCGTCGTAAAGCAGGTTTTCGTCGAGCGCCGCGACGCCCATCAGATCGTAGACGCCGTATTTTTCGAGTCGTGCTGCCACGCCGGGGCCGATGCCCCAGATATCGGTGATGGGACGATGGGGCCAGATTTCCTTGCGAAAGGTCTCGTCGTCGAGTATGCCGATGCGGCTGGGTACGTGCTTGGCGGTGATATCGAGTGCAACCTTGGCCTGGAATAGGTTGGGGCCGATGCCGACCGTCGCCGTGATGCCGGTGCGCGCCAGGACCTCGTCGCGCAACATGCAGGCGAGCCCTTCCGCATCGGTGTGATAAAGGTCCAGATAGGGTGTCACGTCGATAAAGCACTCGTCAATTGAGTAGACGTGAACGTCTTGCGGACTGACGTATTCCAGGTAGATACCGTAGATCTGCGCCGACACCTCCATGTAGTGCTGCATGCGCGGTACGGCCTTGATGTAGTCGATGCTATCGGGAATCTCAAATAGGCGGCAGCGATTGTGAATCCCTAAGTCCTTCATGGCCTGCGTGATGGCGAGGCAGATGGTCGTGCGTCCGCGCGATTCGTCGGCAACGACCAGGTTGGTGGTGAGCGGATTGAGCCCACGGTCGACGCATTCGACGCTGGCATAAAACGTCTTGAGGTCGATGCAGATGTAGGTGTGCTGCCCGCCCGCCATCCGAGCCCTCCCATCAAACACATGTTCTTATCGAATACTTGTTCGATAATACCCGCTCGTCCGGACGTCGTCAAAACCTGTCAAAAAGGGACTGGTTTGTTTTGGTAGGTATGGTCGTGCCGTTGGATCGGGTTTTAACGCAGCTCTAAAGAGTGCGAAACAGCTCGGAAAACCTCGCTTCGTAGCATGAGCCTAACGATTGATACCGCCTACGCGCACGGAAGGGTTGTGGGAAAGATGGTCAATTATGGGTTTGGTATGCCGACGCGCCTTGTTGCGGATGGAGACGTGGCTCGCTGGTGCGGACGATTGGTCGCTCACTACGGTGGCACCAAGGCGCTGGTCGTGTTGGGCGGTGACAAGCATACGCGCGATGAGCTTGTCTCGGCGGCACTTGGCTCGCTTGATCGAGCCCTGCTCGAGCGCGTGCTTTTTCGCTGCGGCTCGTTTGAGGGCGACGGGGGAGACGAGCTGATCGACGAAGCCGTGGCCCTGGCGACCGACGAAGGCGTGGACTTTGTCCTGGCGATTGGCGATGCCGATACTGCCGGCTTTGCGCGTGAGCTCGCGCGTCGCATGGCGGCGCTCGATGCCGTCGAAGACGGTTTTGTCCCTTATGGATGCATTCTCTCGGAGGGCAAGGTGCCTGCTGTCGTGGGCACCGGTGAGGTTCCCGTTTTTGCCATTATCGCGCCCGAACTGCTGGAGGGCATCGGGTCTCCTCTGCGTGAGTTGCTCGGTAGCGTCTGCGCCGCGGCCTAATATTTGCCATAAAAGGACGGGTTATTTTTGGTTGGTAAAGCGTTTGACCTGCCAAAATAAGCCTGTCCCTTTTTAATCGGTTGCCGTTTGGGGGCCGATTGGCAACGCTCGCTGATTATAGTATTGACCTGCGCTAGAATAGTGGCATCTGAATGTCCGGGCGCATGGAGGCGTGCGCCCGTATGCTGAGGAGGACTCTATGGCAACTGTTGCCGCACCTATCGATGCTACGTCGACTGCCGCTTGGAAGGCACTCGAGGCTCATCAGGAGAAGCTCGAGGCCGAGGGTATCGACCTCAAGGCCTGGTTCGCCGCCGATGCCGACCGCGTGAACAAGCTGAGCTTTGACGCCGGTGACCTGCACTTCGATCTTTCGAAGAACCTGGTGACCGATGAGACCGTCAAGCTGCTGTGCGATCTTGCCCGCGAGGTGAAGCTCGAGGAGCGCCGCGACGCCATGTTCTCCGGCGAGCACATTAACACCACCGAGGACCGCGCCGTCCTGCACACCGCGCTTCGCCGCCCGGTAACCGAGAAGGGCCAGCTCATCGTCGACGGCCAGGACGTCGTCGCCGACGTGCACGAGGTCCTCGATCGCATGTATGCCTTCGCCGAGCGCGTGCGCTCCGGTGAGTGGAAGGGCGTTACCGGCAAGAAGATCGAGCACCTGGTGTCCATCGGCATCGGTGGCTCCGATCTGGGCCCGGTCATGGCCTACGAGGCCCTGCGTCCCTATGCCGACGCCGGTATCGACTGCCGCTACATCTCCAACATCGACCCCAACGACCAGGCCGAGAAGCTCAAAGGCCTGGATCCCGAGACTACGCTCGTGATCATCGTCTCCAAGACCTTCACCACGCTCGAGACCCTCACCAACGCCCGCGAGGTCAAGACCTGGATGCTCGAGCAGCTCAAGGCTCAGGGCGCCATCGACGGCTCCGATGAGCAGAACGCCGAGGCCGTGGCAAAGCACTTCGTCGCCGTCTCCACCGCACTCGAGAAGGTCGAGGCCTTCGGTATCGACCCCGCCAACGCCTTCGGTTTCTGGAACTGGGTCGGTGGCCGCTATTCCGTTGACTCCGCCGTGGGCCTGTCGCTGATCGTCGTGCTCGGCCCCGAGCGCTTCCAGCAGTTCCTCGAGGGCTTCCACGCCATCGACGAGTACTTCTGCAACACGCCGCTCGAGAACAACGCCGTCGCGCTGATGGGTCTGCTCAACGTCTGGTACGTCAACTTCTTCGGTTCCAAGAGCCACGCCGTGCTTCCGTATTGCCAGTACCTGCACCGTTTCCCGGCCTACCTGCAGCAGCTCACCATGGAGTCCAACGGCAAGCATGTCCGCTGGGACGGCAGCGCCGTGACCTCCGACACCGGTGAGATCTTCTGGGGCGAGCCCGGCACCAACGGCCAGCATGCCTTCTACCAGCTGCTGCACCAGGGCACCGTGGTGGTTCCGGCCGATTTCATCGCTTTCGCCAATACCGCCAACCCTGCGACCGATAGCGGTCAGGACGTGCACGAGCTGTTCCTGGGCAACTTCCTGGCCCAGACCAAGGCGCTCGCCTTTGGCAAGACGGCCGACGAGGTTCGTGCCGAGGGCACGCCCGAGCAGATCGTCCCGGCCCGCTGCTTTGAGGGCAACCGTCCGACGACCTCGATCTTCGGCGACACGCTGACCCCGTTTGCGCTCGGCGAGCTCATCGCCCTGTACGAGCACATCACGTTTGTCGAGGGCACGGTCTGGGGCATCGACTCCTACGACCAGTGGGGCGTTGAGCTGGGCAAGCAGCTTGCCAAGCAGATTACCCCGGCCTTCCACGACGACGCCGCAAAGGCCGAGCAGGACGCTTCGACCCAGGCGCTTATCGAGTTCTATCGCGCGCATCGCAAGTAGTCGCTGCTGTTAACGCACCGCGCCTTATAGTCAGGGGCCCGTATCCTATCGGATGCGGGCCCCTTTGCTTTGCCGTGGTCCCGGGGCGCACGGCCTTTGTGGAACATCGCCGGGGCGCCGCGCGCTGCGAGAACCCTGCGCCTAGATCTCGGCCTCCGCATGGCCTCGCTGCGCCTCGGGCAGCTCCCCGTAGAGCGGATGGTCTTCGAGCCTAAAGCGCTCGACCTGTTCGGGAGTGCGACCGCGTACAAAGAGCCATGAGCGATCGATCGGCGTCGCCATGAGCGTGCCGGGCAGCGCGTCGGCGCGGTCGGAAAACACCCGGGCACTCTCGGGATCCTGGAACGCCAGCACCAGATGCGTGTCGCAGTTGCCCATGATGGAGCGTGCGCGTGCCTCGCCATAGAGCGCATCGAGCTGGTTGGTCGACTGCAGCAGCAGCGTTGCCCAGATGTTGCGGCTTCGGATAATCGAGAGCACGTTGTCGATCTGGGGGATCTGCAGATTTGCGAAGTCATCGAGCATAAAGCGCACGGGCACGGGCAGGCTGCCGTCGGGCTGCCTATCGGCCTCACGAATGAGGCCCATAAACGCCTGCGAAATAAAGAGGCCGGTCAGCGGATCGAGATTGCGGTCAATATCGCTCACGGTTACAAACAGGGCGCAGGGGGTGTGTCCCATGGAAGCGAAGTCTACCTGATGACACTCACGATAGAGCTGTGCCGCACCGTCGAATCCCAGACACATGACCTTTTCGGCAAGGATGCCGACGATGCTCGCGTGCATGCGCTCGGCATTTTGCGTAATGGCGTAGCGCCGCCATAGCGAGAGGGCATAGCTTTGGGAGTCGGTCGTGATCAGGTCGTCAAACAATCGACCCGTGGCACCGTCCTGCAGGTGCTCGATCAGCTTGATGACCGAGCTGATCGTCTGCTCGTCGGCGGGCAGCTGTTCGGTGACGTAGGCGATAAGACACGACAGCAGGTTTGCCGCCGCATGATCCCAAAAAGGCTGGTTGTTGTCCTCGATGGGGCAGATGGCCTTTGCCACCGAGAGGATGTCCTGCTGGTTGGGCCTGCCGTCCGCCTTGCGGCGAATGTGCCTCAGGGGGTTGTAGCCGCAGCGCTCGATGCCGGGCGCAAGGGCCGGGACGGTGTTGAGGTCGGCGAAGTTGAGACATTGCACGCGGTAACCGTGGGCTGCCAGCACGGGTCCCACTTCGCGACAGAGCGTGCCTTTGGTGTCGAGCACGATGTAGCTTGCGTTCATTTGCAGCAGGTTGGGCTTGAGGACGTTTCGGGTCTTGCCGGCTCCCGAGGGGCCGATCACAAGTGCGTTGTTGTTGAGTCCCGTTTGGCGGGTGTCGCAGGAAAGCGTTCGATTCTTGGCGAGGATGGTGGACGATGCGGACTCAGATGCGGCGAGGCGGCTGGCGAGGTTAGACATGGGCGACCTCCTTGGTGGTCGAGAGGATTTCGTGGGCAAAGCCGAGCTCGACGGCGCGCTCGGCCGAAAGGTAGGTGTCTTTTGCAGTGAGGGACTGGATGCGCTTGGGCGTGAGGCCGCTGCGGTCCGAGAGGATTTGCGTGAGGGTCTTGCGGGTCTGCATGAGACGCCGGCTGGTTTCCTGCAGCGCAAGTGCCGAGCCGCCTGCCCCCTGGGGGATCAGCGGGTCGTGAATCATGAGCTCTGCATGGGGCGCCATACGGCGATCGTCGCCGCCCATAAAGATCACGGCGCCCATGGACGCGGCGAATTCCAGGCAGACGGTGCGGATGGGGCACGATGCGAGGCGCATGGCGTCATAGATCGCAAGGCCCGATCGCACGCTTCCGCCGGCGCTGGCGACAAATATGGTGATGGGGCGGCTGGGGTCGGTGGCATCGAGCAGGCGGATCTGCTGGCATAGGTCGTGGGCCATCGGGGTTTCGATGTTTCCCATGACGGAGAGCTCGCGACGGGCGAGCATCTCATCGTAAATGCTGGTGAGCGTGATACCTCGGGCGGATTCACGCATGGTGAGGGGACTGATGATGGGGGAATGATTGGTGTCCATGAGGACTCCTTTCTGTTGGTTGTGTTGTGGAATAGGATTGTTGCCCGCGGAGGGGCTGGCGGGCTACAGGGCTCGTCCGAGCCTGAGATCGAGCTCGGTTGTGGGGCAGGCTGCCTGTTCGTGCGGCTCGCAAGCACCAAAGGCTCCAAAGCGATGGAGCGTTGCGGCGGGCGTGGTGTAGGCGAGCCGCAGCTGATGCTCGACAGGGGCACATCCGTCATTTTTGTAATGAGCCGCGTAGTACTGCGCGATGCTGGCGTTCATCTCGCTGCCATTGCGATGGCGCTCAAACTGGCGTCTGCAGGTCTCGATGATCTTTGCTACCGACTTGGGTGCCGTCGCGGGAACAAGGGCGAGATAGCCCTCAAATAGCTCGTTGATGCTCAGGAGGCACAGCAGATCGATCAGCGTCCTTATGGCTGCTCCCTCGGCGGAAAAGTGCGCGGTCATGCGGTTATATCGGTTGCGGTCGACGATGGCCGCATGGGGTCTTGGAGTTTTCTGCCCCGTGGTCCCGGGCTTTTGCCGCGCCTGTGTATTGAGCTCGACGTTGCAGCGCTTGAGGCCGTCCAGCGGAAGGAACAGTGCGGTGCGCAGGGTGTTCCGCTTGCTTTCGAGTTCATGACGCTCGTCGGGTTCCCATTCGAGCTTGAGTTTCGTGTCGAGCGCCGTAAGCATATGGGCTAGGCAGCCTACGGTAAGAACGTGCGAATCGTTGTCGCGTTTTGGGGCATAGGGGTCTGTCAGCTTGCGAATGTCGGGGTCGCCCATGATCTTTGTGCAGCGCTTCAGCAGTTGAGGATGGTCGGCCAAGATCGTCGCGAGCGGTAGCGACGCGTGGTTCTTGATGGTCGCGGCGGCAAAGGCGGCATCATATTCGTTTGCATATGCTCGCTCAATTCGGGCATCCAGAATGCTGTTCTTATCGCTGTCTTCAGCGTGGTGGTTTGTCATAGCTTCTCCAATCGGTTGATGTTCGTGCTGTTTGTTGATGTGTTGGTTGTCGTGAGTGATGTGCTTGCCGTGGGTGATGTGCTGACGTTGGGGTGCTATGCGGTTTTCAATGAGCCCGTGAGGCAGTTGCTGCAGGGGCGGGATGGAACGGCCCATGCAAGGCGGAAGGCATCGTGCTCAAAATCGAGACAGCAATGCCCTGGGTGCCTCACATGTGGCAGTCACCTCATTAAGTTGTCATTGCGTTTGGGGTTGTACTTTGCCGATCTTCCTTCTCTTACACGCTAAAACTCAAACTTCATATGCTCGATCTACTTAAAACCGCAACGGCGGTCTTTTATCAACTTATATGTCGGAACGTGTCTTTTCAAGTACTTTTTTGCGTTTGTTTCAAATGCCTTGATTATCGACTTTATCCGAACACCTCCCACATTCATCCGTACATGTACGGATGAATGTGGGAACCCGATACC